>JANRJM010000001.1 GCA_033763975.1 Planctomycetota bacterium | reverse complement strand
ACGATGACGCCGAAGACGAGCAGCGTGGCGAACGCACGACGGCGGGTCATCGGCCACCCCCCCGCGTCGACGTGGGCGCCGGAGCCGCGCCCCGCCCACCGCCGCCGGTGCCACCGCCGCCAGTCCCACCGCCGCCAGTCCCGCCGCCGCCGGTCCCGCCGCCGCCGGTGCCACCACCGCCAGTCCCGCCGCCGCCGGTCCCGCCGCCGCCGGTCCCGCCGCCGCCGGTCCCGCCGCCGCCGGTCCCGCCGCCGCCAGTGCCACCGCCACCGGTGCCCGAAGACGATGGCGTTCGCGGCTCGGACGACTCCGACTCGTCCTCCGCCGCGGGGTCGATCTCGGGCTCCAGCGGCACGCGGTCCACCGCGATCGTGCGGCGCGCGGTGACACGGGTGGTGCCGTCGTCCGACGCCGCGATCACCGTGACGCGCACCGCGTGCGGCATGCCGTCGGTGTCCGACTCCCACGCGTCGAACCAGTCGATCCCGTCGCTGGCGTCGATGGACAGCGAGACGACGCCGATCACCTCGGGGCTCGCCATGCCGCCGGCGTCGATGAACTCGTCGAACCCCGGGTCGACGCGCCGCCAGAGCGCCAGCCCGCCCGACGCGCTCGGCGCGACGCGGTACTGCACCTCGTGCAGGTCGCCCTCGGGGCTCAGATCATCGCCCCGCACGGGCGTGAGCGAGTTCACCATGAGCAGCAGTTCGTCGCCGTCGCCCGCGGCCCCCAGCCCGGGCCGCACGCTCACCTGCGCGTAGGTCAGGTCGGCGTTGCGCGCGACGTTCTGCAGGTCGCGCGCGATGCGTGCCGCGGCGCTCTCGGCCCGGGAGAAGGCCTCCTGCCGCGCCCCGGCGCTCTTGCGCGCCCGCAGGAACTGCGAGACGCTTGTCACCGCGGCCCCGGCGACGAACACGCCGATCACCGCGGCGAGGATCAGTTCGATGAGCGTGAAGCCGCGGGCACGCCTCATGGCGCACCCCCCGCCAGCCGGTCGGGCTCGGTCGCCGGACGCCGGTCCGGGTCCGGCTCTTCGCCCCGGCGGGGCGCGATCCGCGTCTCGACCGTGGCGGACTTGGTCTGCCCGTACTCCTCCCACGAGACCGTCGCCACCACGCGGTAGGCGTCGCCCGAATCGCCCCCGCTGATCTCCACGCGGTACCGGAACGCCTCGTACGGCGCTTCGGCGACGCCCTCGCTGTCGTCGTAGCGCGACGCGTAGTCATCGGCCCCGCGCGCCTGCACCAGGTTGAGCTGTTCGTCCAGGATCATCGCCGCGATCTGCAGGTTCTCGCCCGAGCGCTGCGCCGAGAGCGCCCGCCCCGAGAGCCCCATGAGCACGACCACCGACACGCCCAGCATGACCGTCGCGACCAGAAGGTCGACGAGCGTCATCCCGCGTGCATGGGTGGCCGGGGCTACCACGGCTGCTCTCCCCGCGCGACCTCGTCCAGGTCGACGCTCTCGCCCTCGCCCGCACCGACCGCCGTGCCCGCCCGCACCGTCGCGCGCGACGCACGCGACGCGAGGTCCACCGTCCACGCGTCGGCGCCGCGCGAGTTCGTGAACACCAGGCGGATCGCCGGGCGGGGCGTGTTGCGGGGCAGTTCCAGTCGCCAGTTCGTGCCGTCGAGCGTCACCCCGTCCGCCGTCGCCTCGCGCAGCGTCGCCCCGCCGATCTCCACGCGCGGCGCCAGCGGGTCCTCGCGCCACACGCCGTCCTCCGGGTCGATGGTCAGCAGCGCGAGCGTCCCGCGCGCCGCGTCGAACTCCACGGCCAGGCGCTGGCTGGTGAGCGCGTCGCGCCGGGCGGCGTCGGACAGCAGGGCGCCCGCGCGCACCGCGGTCGCCTCCGTGCCGCGCCCGGCGATCACCGCGAGGCGCGGCGCCGCCACGCCCACGAGCACGCCCAGCAGGATGACCACGACGAGCATCTCGACCATGGAGAATCCGCGCGCGCCCCGCCCGGCGCTTCCCGCGGATGCTCGGTTTGGCCTGCTCGTCGTCATCCCGGGTGTGCCCCCTACGCCTGCCCGCGCGTCGCTCGCGCGCCGGCCCCGCTCGCCCCAGTTCTCCGCCCGTCGCGCGCGCCGGCTCACTGCTTGCCGTGCACGATGTCCGCGTTCTCGCCCTCGCCCCCGGGCTGCCCGTCCTTGCCGAAGCTCACGATGTCGAAGTCGGCGTTGACCTCGCCGGGGATGCGGAGCTGGTAGAGGTTGCCCCACGGGTCCTTGAGCGCCTCGGCCGAGTCGATGTAGGGCCCCTTCCACGCGCTCTCGTCGACGTCCCCGGGGCGCTGCCAGAGCACCTCGATCGTCGCGCCCGCCTCGGGCATGCCGTTGTCCGCGGCGAAGAGCTTCATCGCGTTCGCGAGCGAGGCGGCGTTGCTCTTCGCCACCGCCTGCTTGCTCTGGCCCACGCGCCCGAGCAGGCGCGGGGCGATCAGGGCCGCGATCACCCCGATGATGATGACGACGACGATGATCTCGGTGATCGTGAACGCGCGCCGGGCGGCGTGCATGGTCTGCCTGGACATCACTGCGTGCTCCTCGCCCGGGAATCCCGGGCACCTGTGCTCACCCCGCCGCGGCGGCGTTCTGCATCTCCAGAAGGGCCATGAAAATCGCCATCACCACGAAGCCGATGACGCCGGCCATGATCACGACCAGCACCGGCGGGAGCGCGGTCGTGAAGAGCTTCATGCTCGTCTCGGTCCGGTCTTCGAACGCCGTCGCCGCCTGCCCGAGCAGTTCGTCCAGGCGCCCCGACCGCTCGCCCAGGTTCACGATCTGCACGAGCATGGGCGGGAAGTACCCGCTGCGCTCCAGGGGCTCGGCGACGGTCTTGCCCGCCGACACCTGCTCGATGACGTCGTCGATCACGCGCTCCAGCGAGCGGTTGCCCAGCGTGCCCTTGGTGATGCGCAGCGCGGTCACGATGCCGATGCCAGCGCTCGTGAGCGTGCCCAGCGTGCGCGTGAACCGCGCGACCGCGATGTCGCGCAGCAGCCTGCCCAGCACCGGCGCCCGCAGCAGGTACTCGTCCACCATCTCGCGCGTCCGGGGCAGGCTCCACCAGCGCCGCCCCACCACGCCCAGCACCAGCGCCATCGGCAGCGTCACGTACCACCGCTCCAGCAGGATCACCACGCACACGTCCGCCACGCCCTTCACCACCCGCGTCGACCACGGGAGGCTCGCCCCCGCGCCCTTCAACTGATCCACGATCTGCGGCACGATGAACGTCATCACCACGACCATCGCCCCGACCAGCAGCACGCACAGGATCATCGGGTAGAGCGTCGCGCCCAGCAGCGCCCGGCGCAGCTTCAGGTCGCGGTCCAGCAGTTCCGCCGCCTGCGTCAATACCTCCGCCAGGCGCCCGGAAGTCTCGCCCGCACGCGTGAGGTTCACCGTGAGATCACCGAAGGGGCGGCCCCACGCCGCCATCGCGTCGGCCAGCGCCTTGCCCCCCTCCACCTGCTCGATCAGGCGGTTCAGCATGACCTGCTGCGCGCCCGCGCGTCCCTGACGTCCGATCGTCCGCAGCGCGGGCACGAGGGGCAGCCCGGCCGACAACGCCGTCGCCAGTTCGCGCACGAACGACGCCATCTCGCCCCGGCTCATGGCGCGGCGCGAGCGCAGCCGGTCCAGCGCGCCCCCGCCGGCCTGGACACCCCGCCCCGCGGGCTCGAGCGCCGTGGGCGTCTCGCCCCGCTGCAGCAGCTCGCGCACGGCCGCGGCGCGGTCCGGCGCTTCGATCGTCATCGCCGGCGCCCCCGGGCCCATCGTCGCGGTTCTGTACTCGAAGGTCTCCATGCTCGCCCGCCGCCGCTCCCCTTGCGCCACGGGCGCCTATTCGGCGCCCTCGTCCGCGTCCTGCGTCGCGCGGAGCACCTCGTCGACCGTCGAGAGCCCTTCCGCCGCCTTGATCATCCCGTCGCGCCGCATCGTCGTGAACCCGGGCTGCACGTGCCGCACCAGTTCCTGCATCCCCTGACGCTGCGAGATGCCCGTGCGCAGCGCGGGCGTGGTCAGCACCAGTTCGAAGTAGCCCACGCGCCCCCGCATGCCCTTCCCGCCGCACTTCTCGCACCCCGCCCCGCGCCATCCCATCCCGCCCCGGAACATCGCCAGTTCCTTCGGCAGGATGCGGTGGTGCAGTTCCTCGGCCAGCGGCTCGGGCGTCTTGCACGCCTGGCACACGCGACGCCCCAGGCGCTGCGCGAGGATCCCCTCCAGCACGCTGCTGAGCAGGAAGGGCTCCACGCCCATGTCCAGCAGGCGCCCCGCCGCCGAGAGCGCGTTGTTCGTGTGCAGCGTGCTGAACAGCAGGTGCCCGGTCAGGGCGGCCCGCACGCTGATCTCCGCCGTCTCGTAGTCGCGGATCTCGCCCACCATGATCACGTCCGGGTCCTGGCGCAGAATGCTCCGCAGCCCGTCGGCGAAGGTGAGGCCCCGCTTGGGGTTCACGGGGATCTGGTTGACCCCCGCGAGTTCGTACTCGACGGGATCCTCGATGGTGATGATCTTGAGCGTCGGGTCGTACAGCTTCGTGAGCGCCGCGTACAGCGTCGTCGTCTTGCCGCTGCCCGTGGGCCCCGTCACGAGGACCATCCCGTGCGGCAGGTCGATGAGCTTCTGCATCCCGTTGCGGTCGGGCTCGCGCATGCCCAGCGCCGCCAGGTCGAGCGTGATCGACTCCTTGTCGAGGATGCGCATCACCACGCTCTCGCCGTAAAGCGTCGGCACGGTGCTCACGCGGATGTCGATCTTGCGCCCCTCGAACCGCAGCGAGATGTGCCCGTCCTGGGGCGCGTAGCGCTCGGCGATGTTCATGCCCGCCATGATCTTCACGCGGCTCGTGATCGCCGCCTGGAGCTGCTTGGGCGGGGGCTCCTGCTCCACCAGCACCCCGTCCACGCGGTACTTGACGGCGAGCTTCTTCTCGAACGGCTCGATGTGCACGTCGCTGGCGCGCGCCCGGATCGCCTCGAGGATCACGAGGTTGACCAGGTTGATGAGGCTGGGCTGCTCCGCCATGCGGTGCAGGTCCGCCGCCTCGATCGCCTCCAGGTTGCCGACCAGATCGTCGCCCGCGACACCGCCCCCGAGTCGCGCGGCCATCTGCGCCGCGGTGATGCCGTGCACGTCGCGCAGCAGCTCCGCGAACGCCTCGCGCACGATGCCCACGCGGGTGACCGGCTTGCCCACGCACACGGAGATCTCATCGCCCGCCGCGATGTCCGCCGCGTCCAGCATCGCCACCAAAAGGCGCCCGCGGTCGAACGCGTAGGGGATCGCGCCCAGGCGCACAGCCTGATCGCCCGGCACGAGCGCCGCCGCCGCGGGGTCGACCTCGGGCTTGCGCTGCAGCGCGACGACACCCGGCGTCGGGCCCCCGGCGTGGGTGGTTCCGTTCGTAGCGGAGAGGTGCGCGTCGGGCGCGGGAGATGTCGTCAGGTTCTGCATGAAACGTCGGCGTCTGCCCGGGTTCCCGGAGCGTGCATCCTAGCGATTTTGCCGCCCCGGTACGCGGGGCCGCTACTCCTCGTCCTCCTCCCCGTCCTCGTTCACCGCCTCGGGGTCCGGCATCATGTCCGACCACGGCTCGTCCCGCACCGCCTGCTTCTCGGGCAGCTTCGCGCGCTGGCTCTCGGTCAGGATCCCTTCCGCCTTCTCGAGCGTTCGTTCGTCCAGTTCGCGCCGGGCGGCGCGCGCCTTCTTTTCCTCGGATTCGTCCGCCGCCCCGCCGCCAGGCTCGAACTGGCGCATCATGCGCCCGACCGCCCCGCCCTTTTCCTCTTCCTCCTGCTCGATCGCCCGCGCCCACCGGTCGTTGGCGCCGCCGAGGTCGCGGGTGTACTGCTCGCGCAGCAGCGTCAGCGACTCGCGCTGCTCGGCGGTGAGGTCGCTCATCCCCAGCCCCGCGTTGAGCACGCGGGCCGCGTGGCTTTCGCGGTAGACCCGCGGGAAGCTCCGGAGCGCGACCTCGGCCTCGAACGCCGCACGCGAGGACTCGGGCAGCATCGCCGACAGCCGGCGCGCATAGTCGCGGTTGACGTTCCGGACTTTCTTCGCCAGGTCGTTGGCGCGCTCCAGCATGCGGTTCATGTCTTCCATGGCCTTCATCGGGTTGTCGCGGAAGGCCTTCATCGTTTCCGCCGTGCGCGACTGCTGCTCGCGCTGCATCACCTCGAACTCGCGCAGGGGCGCGTCGATGTCGAGCTCATACTGCTGCAACGCTTCCGCGAACTCCGCATTGCCCTCGGGCGCGAGTTTCCCGCGCTCCACGACCGTGATGAGGTCCACGCCCGCGCCGCTCACCAGCGCGAACCGCAGCCCCATCTCCCGCCGGCGGTACCGCTCCACGCGGTCCCACTTCGCGAGCTGCTCGGGCGTGAGGATCGCCTTGATGTCGTCGAAGAACTGCTTCTCCAGCGACATGATCGTCGCCTGCATCTTCTCCATCGCGGGGACCATCGCGTCCTGCACCGCCTGCCAGTCCTGGTCCTCGCGCGCGCGGGCCTGCGCTTCCTCCATCGACGCCTGGAAGGCCTTCATCGTTTTGCGATACTCGGCCTTGGTCGTTTCGTACAGCTCCAGCGCCGTGTCGCGCTGGGCCTCGTCGGCCCCCACCAGCGTGCAGTACGCGTTCACGCCCCGGCGCGATACCAGGTCGGGCATCATCCCCGGGCCGAACTGCCCGAACGACGGCGCGCTCGACGCGCACACGACCAGCACCGCTACGAACGCCAGCAGACCGCGAACCCGGCGCGCCACCCAGCCCCGTGTGCTCAGCATCGGGAACCCTCGCGTTGACGATCGGACGAGTCTCGGCCCGCCGCACCGCGCGCCCGCGCCGCCACCCGTGCGTCTGGTCGATGGTACGTCCAGGGCCTCCCCGGGTTACACGCAGACCCCGCGCCCTGGGCGCGTCTTCACCGCATTCCTTCGATCACGAACGTCCCCTCCGTCACCATCTCGCCCTCGCCCCGCTCCTCCGAGGCCTTCGGCAGGCGCTCGAGCTGCCCGGGCGTCAGGATCGACCGCAGGCGCGTCGACGCCTGCTCGTCCACCGCCCGCCGGGCCTTGCGCGCCTCGACCAGCCCCTCGGGCTCGTCCCCCATCGAGATCCGCATCACGCCCATCGGCGTGGCGATCGCCCCCGCGTTCTCCTGCTGCTCCGCCTCGCGGATGGCGCCCGCCCAGCGGTCGTTCGCCGCACCCGCGTCGCGCTCGTACTGCTCGCGCAGGGCACGCAGGTCGTCGCGCTGTTCGGGGCGCAGATCATCCAGCGCGAGCGCCCCCTCCAGTTCGCGCGACACGCGGCTCTGGCGGTACACCAGCGGGAAGCTCCGCTTCTGCAGTTCCCGCTCGAACGCCTGGCGCGGCTCCTCGCGCAGCATCGACGCCACACGCCGCGCGTACTGCTCGTTCGTGCCGCGGATCTTGACGCCCAGCTCCCGCCCGGCCTTCATCGACTCCTGCATCCGGCGCATCCCCTCTTCCGGGTCGCCGCCGCGTGGGGAGAGCGAGAACTCCCGCTCGTCGGCCATGAGCCGCGCACGCTCCTGCATGTGCCGGTCGAGGTCCGCCTCGTACTCGTCCAGCGTGGGCGCGATGCTCGCCGCCTCCTCCGGCGCCAGCGACAGGCTCGCGACCAGGTCCGACAGATCCACGCTCTCGCCCGCGAGCGTGCCGGCCCGCAGGCCCACCTCGCGCCGGCGCATGCGCTCCACCTTCACCCACCGGTCTTCCTGCTCGGGCGAGAGCAGCGCATGCACGTCCTCGAAGAAGCTCTTCTCCATTGCCTGCGACTTTGCGCGGAACTCCTTCTCGATCGCGGGCATCCGCTCCATGAACACGCCGTGATCGCCCGTGTCCTCGCCCGCCCGGCGGGCCTCCTCCAGGGCCTGGCGCCGTGTCTTCTGGGCCTGCTCCATGCCCGCCACGTACGCCTCGTGAATCGTCCGCGCAAACTCCGACTGCTCGGCGGTGAACCCGACCGCGGCGGCGTATCGCTCGACGGCCCGCTTGGAGATCTGCCCGCCGCCCGCGCTGCTCATGCTGCGGGTGATCATCACCCGCTCCTGCGCGTGCGCCGGAGCCGTCCACACGCCGATCGCCGCCCCGCCGACCAGACCGGCCAGCACGAATGACCACACCTTCGCCATGACGCAACCTCCACACCCGGGACAACACTCCCCCGGTGAGAGACGCGCGCCGACGTGCTTTCCGTCACCGGCGTGGGTCAGGTGCGGTTGTCGCCGGCCGGGCGCCCGCGCCGGCGCCCCCCGCCACGCTCCTCGTCCTCGCCCTGCTCGCGGCTGGGGAGCCGCTCGATCTGCTCGGGCGACAGGATCTTGCGGAGGCTCTCGAGCGTTGCGGAGTTGGACTCGCGGCGTTCGCGCCGGATTTCGTCGAGCGGGCCCTGCTCGCGCCCGCCGCCGAACCGCTGCATCATCATCGCGCCGACGGTCGCCTTCATCTCGTTCTCTTCGATGGCCGAGGCCATCTTGTCGTTCGAGGTGCGCAGGGTGCGCGAGTACGACTCGCGGAGCGTGCGGACGCTCTCGCGCTGCGTGTCGGTCAGGTCCTCGAACCCCGCCGCCGCGTCGAGCGCCCGCTGCGCCATCGTCGGGCGGTAGACCTCCGGGAAGCTCTCGCGCTTGAACGCCGCGTCGAACTCTTCGCGCTTCTCCTCGGGCAGCATGTCCATGAGCTGGCGGGCGTACTTGCGGTTGATCTCCCGCACGCGCACGGAGGCCTCACGCCCCTTGTCCATGAGGGCCTGCATCTCCTCCATGTTCCCGGCCTGGCGCAGCTCCATCATCTTCGTGAAGGCCTCTTCGTACGCCGCGTTGCGCGTGGTGAGCGCCCGATCGAGCTCGACGTCGTACTCCGACAGGGCGGCGTCGACGGTGCTCCTGGCCTCGGGCGCCATTTCGACCCGCTCCACGAGGTCGAACAGGTTCACCCGCTCCCCGCTCATCAGCCCGCGACGCACGCCCTGGTCACGCCGCACCGCCCGCTCGAACGCCGGCCACTTCTCCTCCTGCGTCGGCTCCAGGATGCTCTTGATCTCTTCCATCAGCCCGTCGTCGAGCTTCTTGCGCTCCTCGCGGACGTCCTGCATGACCTTGCGCATGCCCTGCCACACCGTGGGGTCGCGCGTGTCTTCCCACTCCGCGCGGATCTCCTCGGTCTTCTGTCGCATCGTCTCGCCCTGCTGACGCACCTGCTCCTGGTACGCCTCGACGATCGCCTCCGCCGCGACCTGCTGGTCCTCGGTCAGCCCCACCAGGTCCGCGTAGCGCTCCAGCTGCCGCGCCGTTAGCGCCGGGCCCATCCAAGCCTCGCGCATCCCGCCGCCGGGCCCCCCGCCACCGCCGAACCCGCCCCGGCCCCGCCCCTCGGGCTGCGCCTGGGCGGCACTCTCCGTGTGCAATGTGATCGCGGCCCCGACCGCCAGGCCAGCGACCACCACCATCCGCCCCGCCGCCTTCCGCCACCCGCCGAAACGAAGGTCATTGCCCACGGCACAGTCTCCTGTTCGCGCGCAGGGCTCCCCGATCGGTTCGCCGCGCGCCTCGGGTCTCAACGCGTCCCGCGCAATCGTATTGCACGCCCGCGCCGGACTTTTCTCTATAGCCCCGCCAACTCGATCGTCCCCAGGTCGACAACCACCCCGCCGGGCTGGTAGTAGTCCACCCCGAGTGTCCCCTCGCGGATCGCCGTGAACACCACGCACGCACGCCCGTACCGCGTGCAATACGCCAGGTCCGCCTCGCTCGGGCCCGCGTACTCGCTGCGGCGCCAGTTCTGCACGTGAAAGTGATAGTGCGCCAGAGACCAGTCGCCCGCGCGCAGCATCTCCGCGGGCGCCACGAACGTCGTGTCGCCCGCGCGTTCCGCCAGGCGCGGCTGGTAGAGCACCGCCCGCGGCCCGCCCGCTTCCCAGGCAATCAGGCCGCCGTACTCCGTCGACTCATCGGCCTGGTCCAGCCGGGCGTGACCGAACAACGCGTGAACAACCGCCGGATCGCGCACCGCGTTGTCGACCGCGAGGACGTGCACCAGGTCGGCCTTCGAAAGCCGGTCTCGCACCTGCTCCAGGCGCTCGGGCGCCCGGCGGTCCGACGTTTCCGCCGACCGGCCGTACTGCGTTCGCCCGCGCAGCCTGCTCGCCAGACGGTCGAGCAGTTCCTGTCGCGACAGCCCGGCAAGATCCGGCGCGTGCGTGCGTGCCCAGATCGCGGCGCTCGCGTGGCGCAGAGAAACCGGCGTATCGCCGAACATCTCCAACGCCGCCCGCCCCTGGGACCATGCGTCCGGGGCCGACGCCAGCGAGGCCTGCCAGTCGAGTTGCTCGGCCGTGAGCGGCAGCACCCGCCACTCGCGCAGGCCCCGCTGCAGCACCTCGACATCGCCCGCGCTGGCCGGCGGCAGTTCGCCCACCCACCGGCGGCGCTGCTCGCCCGATGCGTCGAGCCTCGACAGCACCTCCCATGCATCGCGTCGGAACCGCAGCGCACGTGCGTCCGCGTTGCCCGCCGCCCCCGTCTCAGGGTCGGTCGTCGAGGCGGCGGCCGACTCGACGAACAGGTCGAACGTGGTTCGTGCGGCGTCGCCCCCGAGCGCACGCAGCGCCCGCAGTTCGCTGCGTTCGTCGTCCGGCACGCCCTTCACCGGACGCGCGAAACTCTGCACGATCGCGGGCCGCAGTTCCTTCCACCCCCGATCGGCGGCCATCGTGCACAGGTTCAGCACGACCTCGCGCGACCGCTCCCTGGGCAGCACATCCGCCGCACGGGCCCGCACACGCTCCGCCGAGGCCGGGTCTTCGAGGAGCGTTCGCAGCGCGGCGCTCCGGAGCGTCGCGTGCTCGGTGGGGTCCCACGCCACGTCCTCCAGCGCCCGCAGCGCGGCGCGGCGTGCGTCGCCGTCCGCGCCCTCGAGCGCCGCCGGCACGGCCTGCGTTCGCGTCCGGTAGTTCAGGTCTCGGTTCGTCACGTCCGCCAGGGCGGCCTGCGGCGAGTTGTACTCGCGCGACGCGCACGCCCCCGCCAGCGCCCCCACCGCCACGAGCACCACGACGCCGAACCCTCGTTCTCGCATGGGGCGAGCGTAGCGGCCCGGAACCCGCGTCCAACCGACTACACTCGCTCATGCCGACGACCGACGCCCCGATCCTCGACCGCGTCAACCGGGTCCTGAATCTCATCCGACCCGCCGTGCAGTCGGATGGGGGCGATCTCGAACTGGTGGAGGTCACGCCGGAGGGCGTGGTGCGCATCCGCCTGCACGGCGCGTGCGTGGGCTGCCCGTCGAGCGGGATGACCCTGCGCCTGGGGATCGAGCGGAACCTGCGGGCGAACGTGCCGGAAGTGCGGGGCGTCGAGGCGGTTCCGTGAGCCTAAAGGTCTGTCAGAAAGACGACTACAGTCGTTCGGTATTCTTTCGGATTTCAAGGAAAAACAGGATATCCACTTACACTCGGGTCCCCGGCGCGGTATAACGTGCCTCGGTGGAACCGGCGTGGTGGCCGGGATGGTGGAACCAACTGGCGGTGAGATTCGCCGTCGGCGGACCAGGACGGAGCGTGGCCGATGCTCGTTATCACGCGGCGCGAGGGTGAAGAAGTCGTCATCGGCGATCCGAAGAAGCCGCTGGGCGTCGTGCGCATCGCTTCGGTCAAGGGCGAACGCGTGCGCATCGCGTTCGACTTCCCGCGCGATGTCGAGATCAACCGGCGCGAGATCGCCGAGCAGATCGCCCAGGCGCCCGCCGAAGTCATCGCGACCATCAAGCCGGTTTCGGCCTGACGGGCCTGCCCGTCTCGCGGCCGGTCTTGACGCCCGTCTTGAGGCCCGTTACTCGGGCTTGCCGCCCGACGTGTCGTACACCCACGCGTCGCCCGCGCGCGTCCACTCCAGCACCTCGCCGGGCGCGAAAAACAGCTTGAGTTCACGCTCGGCGGCCTCGGGCCCGTCGCTCCCGTGGATCAGGTTGAAGCTGTTCGACACGCCGAAGTCGCCCCGGATTGTCCCAGGGTTCGCCTTGCTGCCGAACGTCGCCCCCATCATGTTCCGGCAGATCGTGATCGCGCCGATCCCGCGGATCGCGAGCACCAGCACCGGGCTGGACGTCATGAACCGCACCAGGCCGGCGTAGAACGGCTTGCTCTGGTGCGCCTCGTAGTGCGTCGCGGCGAGCTGCGGAGAAATCCGCATCAGCTTGCACCCGACGACCTGCAAGCCCTTGTCCTCGAAGCGGGCGACGATCCGCCCCATGAGCCCCCGCTGAACGGCGTCGGGCTTCAGAATGATCAGCGTCGTTTCCATCGCGGACTCCCTCGTGCTGCTACGGATTGAGCCGCTAGGGTAGGCCGGTGGGCTGCCTAGTCGCGCGGGAGGCGGACCTCGAACTCCGCCCCGTGCCCGGCGCCCGCCCCCGCCGCGGCCCCCGACGACGCCAGGCGCAGGTCGCCCCCGAGTTCACGCGCCAACCCCTGCGCGAGCGCCAGACCCAGCCCAAGGCCGGGGATCGAGCCGTCCTGCTGGCGCGAGCCGCGGGTGAACGCCCTGAACACCTGCGTGCGCTCGGGGGCGGCGATCCCCGGCCCGTGGTCGCGCACCGCGAGCACCAGGTCACGCCGTTCCATCCGCGCCACCAGGTGCACCCGCCGGTCGTCGCCGGAGGCGGCGTACTTGCACGCGTTGTCGACGAGGTTGTAGAGGATGCGTTCGAGCGTGGGCGGGTCGGTCGTCACGGGAAAGTCCAGCAGGCTCTCGCGGTCGACCACCAGTTCCATCCCCGACTGCTCGCAGCGGGCGCGGAGCACCGGGGCCAGCCCGTCCACGATCTGCTCGGCCGTCAGGCGGGCGCGCACGGTGGACGGACGCCGGCGTTTGCTCAGGCGCGCGTAGTCGAGCACGCTCTCCACGATGCGGGCGAGGCGCTGGCTCTCGGTGCGCAGCGTGCCGATGTAGGAGCGTCGGGCGTCCTCGTCGCTCACCAGCCCGTCGGCGAGCATCTGGCTGTACATGACGAACGTTGTCAGGGGCGTGCGCAGTTCGTGCGTGACTGCAGACACGAACTGCCCGCGCCGCTCCGCCAGTTCTACCGACGCGCGCATCACCAGCGCCAGCACGACAACCGCCGCCAGTGCCAGCGCCCACGTCAGCATGAGCGTGGTCCGCACCGGGGTGACGAGGGGCATGCGCACCTCGGGAAGCGCCGGGGCGGCCAGTTCCGCCGGGATCGCCGCCAGCGTGCGCGCCAGCACGCCCGCGTCCACGCCCTCGACCCCGCCCAGCAGCGGACGCAGTTCCGCCTTCGGGAAGAGATCTCTCGCGCCGGCGAGCAGGTCGTCGCGCAGGGCGCCCCAGTCGAGCCAGAAACCTTGCACGACGCGCTGCTCGCCCAGGCGCACCTCGCGCTCGAAGAGCAGCTGGGGCACGCCGTTCTCGTCGACCACCCAGCGGGGCGCGAACGGGCCCGTCCAGACTTCGTCGCGTTCGCCGTCGATCCCCTCGGGCGCCGGCGGTTCCGCGGCGTTGGGGGCCGACAGCCCCGACGCGCCCGTCTCGTCCTTCGCGCGTTCCGAGGCCGCCTTGTTCATCTCTCGCCCGGTGCTGGGTCCCGGCGGGGCCTTGTCGGTCTCGGCGGCGCGGTCGCGTCGCTGCCCGGGCACATTGGCGGACGTGACGGTGCTCTGCCGCTGGGTGTACTCGCTGTAACTCTGGTCGAGCTGCGGGCCCGACGCGGACTGAACCCGCTGGGCGTCTTGCGAGGCGACCGGCAGGTCGTCGGCGGGCGCGGCGTCCGCCTCGCCGAGCGCGACGTTCTTGCGGGTGTCGCCCATGAACCCCGAGAGGCGTTTGAAGTCGGCCTCGGAGGCCGCCGCGACATAGCCGGTGAGCTGGGCGCCCAGCGCGACATCGAGATCGCGCGGCGCGGGCGCCTGCGGAGAGACCAGCGCGCCGTCCGGGCCGCGTTCGTAGTGCAGGCGCACGAAGCCCTCGGCGCCTTGCAGGAGGGGCGAGGGGACGAGCACCGCGCCGGCGTCGGCGCGACCGGCGAGGCGCGAGTACGCGTGCTCGGGCTCGTAGAAGGGCTGGTAGTGAAAGAACGGTCGGGCGGCCTCGCGCGCGATGAGGGGGGTGACCTTCGCGTCCATCCGCCAGAGCGCCAGGCGCAGCGACTCCTGGTAGCGCGCCTGGCGCCGGGCCTCGAGTTCCAGCCGCTCGAGGCGGAGGGCGTGCGTGGTCATCCACGCGAGCGCCCCGAGCACGCCGCACACCCCGGCGACGAACACGATGATGGACCAGCGTGCCCGGGGCACTAGGCGACCTCCCCGCCCTCGCCCGGCGCGAGCATGTACCCGCGCTGGCGGACGGTGACGATCACCACCGGCGAGGCCGGGTCGTCGCGCAGCACCTCGCGCAGGCGGGCGATGGTCATGTCGACCGTGCGCGTCTGCACGCCCCGGGGATCGAGCCCCCACACGCGGCTGAGCAGCTCATCGCGCGCGATCGCGCGCCCGCGGTTCGTCACCAGGTACGACAGCACCTCGGCCTCGCGCTCGGAGAGCTGCTCGCGCGTGCCGTCGGGCAGCGTGATCTCCCGCCGGTCGAAGTCGATCGAGCGCCCGGCGATCGTCGTGCGCGCCACGCCCCGCGGACGCTCGGGCGAGCGGCGCAGCACGGCCTCGACACGCGCGAGCAGTTCCTTCGGGCTGAAGGGCTTCACGACGTAGTCGTCCGCGCCGTCGCGCAGCCCCCGCACGCGGTCGCTCTCCTCGCCCTTGGCGGTGAGCATGATGACCGGCAGCGCGGGCTTCGCCCGGCGCAGCTCGCTCAGCACGCCCCATCCGTCGAGCTTGGGCATCAGGATGTCGAGCAGCACCAGGTCGACCTCGGCGCCGGTCGCGAGTTCGAGCCCCGACCGTCCGTCGGGCGCCTCGAGCGGGGCGTACCCGGAGATCCGCAGCAGATCGACCAGCCCGCGCCGGATCGCGCCGTCGTCCTCTACCACCAGCACTCGCCCCAGCGACATCGGTAGCGCCCTCCCCGCGCCGCCCGGGCCGTGGGCGGCGTGCCTGACGTTACGGGGCCTGCACGAGCACCCGCTTGGAATCAACCTCGAGGTAGACCTCGGCCCGCTGGGCGAGCAGCGACTGGCGGTTGTCCTTCGCGAGGCGCTCGGCGAGGCGGAAGTACTCGGGCGACCCGAACTCGATGACGACGTCCGGCGCTTCGGATTCCTTCTCGAGCAGCGCCGACTCGACCCAGCGGTTGCCGGCGCGCTGGTAGAAGGCCCGCCCGGCGAAGTACTGCACGCTGTCGACCTTGATCGACTCGATCGCGCCGTCGCGCGTCTGGCCGACGTAGGTCTCCAGGCCCCGCGCGTTGGCGTTGGTGGCGCCGAGCTTCTCGGTCTGGTCCATCTGCTGGGCCGCCCCACCGCCGCCGCTGCGTTCGCTGATCGCACGGCGCTGGAGGTTCTCCATGGCGGCGGGGGCCCGGGCGGGCAGGCCGCCGATGAACGTTGTGTCTTCGCGCGCGAGGAACGCGGTGTACTCGGTGAGGATGCCCCAGGTGGTCGAGAGACGGACGATCTCCTCGGTGAGTTCCTTCATGCGACCTTCGCTGGGGGCTCCGCCGTCTGCGCCGGCCTGGCGGATCTCGTCGACCAACGTCGCGACCTTGCGCACCGCCCAGAGGCGAGGGACGAACGCGTGGCGGGTGGTCGCGTGCGCGGGGTCGATCGTGACGTCGAACGCGCGGGGCACGTCGCCGGCGACGCCGCTCACGCGGAGCGTGAAGGCCCGGTCGCTGGTGTAGCGGCCCAGGAGCACGATCTGGTCGCCCTCGAAGACGTCGGGCAACGTCGCGGGGAGCTGGTCGCGCACGAGGCGGGCCGAGAGGCCGCCGTCGGGGGCGAGCGAGGCCATGGCCGGCTCGGTGAGCACGGGCCCCTGCAGGCGGCGGAAGACCTGCGAGACCTTGACCTCGACGTCTTCCTCGGGCAGGACGATCGACGTCGCGCCGCGCGCGTTGGTCGCGAGGGCGGAGAGCAGCGGCGCGTTGACGTCGAGCCCGACGCCGAAGGTGAAGATGCGGCGCTTGCTGGCGTTGGCGGCCTTCATCGCCTCGCGGATCTTCGCCTCGCCGCGTTCGCCGACGGTGGGAAGGCCGTCGGTCAGGAACAGCACCAGCGGCACGGTTCCCGGCGCGGGCGCGGGGCGGAGTGCCTCGAGCAGCGAATCATGAATGTTCGTCCCGCCGTTGGCGGTGAGGCCCCAGATGTACTTCTCCGCGTCCTTGGCAGACGCCGCGGTCTTCTCGACCGGCGCGGGCGCGAACGACGCGATCGTGTCGGAGTAGTCGATGATGTTGAAGAACTCGCCCTCGCGCAGGCCCCGCACGACCTGCGTCGCGGCCTGGCGCACCTGCTCGAACTTCTCGCCCCGCATCGAGCCCGACCGGTCGAGCACCAGCACGACCTCGCGCTTGCGCGGCTCGGTGTCGCGCGGGGCGGCGGGCGGGGCGAGCACGAGCATGAAGTACCCGCCCAGCGTCTGGTCGGCCTCGGGATACAGGTACAGCGTCGTCGCCAGTTCGCCCGGCGCGCGCTCCGAGAGCACCGAGAGCATGAACGCGCCGCGATCGGTCGCGCGGGGTGTCGAACGAACCTTGACGCGCCCGGGCGCCAGGCGCTCCTGCGTGATGTCGTGGCTCGGGGAGTAGACCGTCGCGATGGGCTGCTTCGACGTGATGTCGGCGGTGATGCTCCAGCGGACGTCGGTGGGCGCGAACGCCTCCGAGCGGATCATCGAGTAGTCGAGGCGTCCGGCGTCGGCGGGCAGGACGTGCTCGTACGTCAGGCGCAGGTGCTGGGTGCTGTTCGGGGGCACGGGGAACACGCTGGTGCGGATGAGGTTGAACCCCGCGAACTCCACGAGCGCGGGGTCGCGCTGCCCGCGCACGATCTCCTCGTAGATGCGCCGGGCCTCGTCGCGCGGCAGCACCTCGCCCTTGGGCTCCGCGCCCGTGCCGTCCCACTGCAGCGACCGGATCGCCACGCCGTCGGGCACGGGCAGCACGATCTGCGTCTCGGCCGGGCGCGGGCCGGTGTTCGTGAGCGACAGGTCGAGCGTCGTCGTCGCCACCTGGTCGGTGATCTGCACGGTGACGTCCACCGCGGTCAGGCGCACGGCCAGGTCGGTCCGCACGGGCGGCGGGGCGGGCGGGATGATGATGTGAACTCGACGGTCGGCCTGCGCGTGGGCGGGCGCCGGCGCCAGGAGGCACAGCGCGGCGAGGGCGAAGACCGGGCCCGCGAGCAGCCGGGACGCGAAGGTGCGAGAGATCATGCGGCGCGCTCCATCGGCGGCCCGATCGCCCGGCGGGGCAGCGGGACGCCAGATGGTTGTACTCCCCAGCGTGGGTTTGGTGCGCAACCGTGCTGTAACGGGGGCGGAAAACAAAGCGGCACAGGCGGGACCCCTGTGCCACCCGTGTTCAGGTTGTTCGTGCCGTCACGCCGCGATTACTTGACGTCGACGAGGGCCGCGGGGCCGACCATCTGGCCCAGGCCGGCGTCGGGCTTCTCGAACCACAGGCGTCCGACGAGCGTGCCGTCCATGTTCGTCAGGAGGACGGTGGAGTCGGTGGGCGTGAGGCGCCGTGCGGGCTGGAACTTCTGCCCGGAGTAGACGGCGCTGGAGGACAGGCGGACGGCGTCAATGTGCCCCTTGAAGAACGAGTTGGGGGTGCTGTCGCCCCCGACGTCGGCGCCGAGGATGAGGGGCAGCTTGTTGGTCTTGCGCTTGCCGGTGCCTTCCTTCGAGGCGACGAGCACGCCGTCGACGTACATGCGGACTTCCTTGCCGTCGTACACGCCCGCGATGTGGTGCCAGACGCCGGTGCGGAGCACGGCCTCGGGCGCGGTGACGCTCACGTAGCGGTTGCCGAGGAACACCGAGAACTCGGGGCGGGCATTGTTGACGAAGATGCCGTAGTCGGAGCTCTCGGTCTTGCAGACCAGGCCGGTGCGGCGCCCGTACTCGTCGGCGTTGAACCAGGCCTCGAGGGTGAGCGGGCCGTCGGGCAGGGTGAACGCCGAATCCGCGACGCTGATCGCCGCCTCGCCGGTGAGGTTCATGGCGCGCTCGCCCGCGGAGGGCGTCGGGCGGGGCAGGCTGTCGACGTCGAGGGGCACGCTGACGCGGCGCGTCGGCAGGGCGTAGCGGTGCCCGGGCATGAGCACGTCGGCGTCCACCACCGCCTCGAGCTCGCGGAAGTAGGCGTCGACCGCGCCGACGGGGCGGCGGACGACGAACTCGAACGTGCCCGTCTCGCCGGGCTTCACGCGCTTGTGGTCGTGGTCGGGGCCGAACATCCAGCGCGAGTCGGCGGAGTCGAGCATCACGGTGACGTCGGCCTCGCGGGTGGTCGGGTTGCTCACGGCGATGCGCATCCGCTGCTGGAGCGAGCCGTCGGGGAGGATCTTCAGCGGTTCCTCGATGCGGGGCGCCTGGTTGAACATCTTCGCGCACTGGTCGGCGAACTCGCCGGTGATCTCGCGGACGTCCATGGCCTCACCGACGGGGAACGCGGCCATCGCGACCTGGTTCTTGCGCACGGTCACGAGGTGGTAGTGGTGCAGCCAGCCCGCCTCGGGCACGGTCCCCGACTGCCCGCCCCCGACGGTGGCGAGCGTGACGTACTCGATGCCGTCCTTGGGGTCGTACCGCATGCGGTGGATGTGCCCGGCGAAGACGGCGGTGACGTTGCCGGCGCTGACGAGCAACTGGTGCACGCGGTCCCACGAGTTGCCGTAGTTCCCGCCGATCCAGCGCGGATGGTGCAGGAAGAGGAACACGTGGTCGGCGCCCTTGGCCTTCTGCAGGATGCCCGAGAGCCAGGTGAACTGCTCCTCGCTCATCGTGTGATTCTCGGGCTTGCCGAAGTTCTTCTCGCCGGTCTGCGGGTTGGTCTCGTCGCTGTAGAGAGCGATGAACCAGGCGTTCTTGTGCTCGAAGGCGTACCACAGCGGGCCGAAGTGCATCTCGTAGTTCGCGTCGTGCTCGTTGACGGGCTTCTCGCCCTGGCCCCGCCAGTACGTGTCGTGGTTGCCCGCGACCGGGAACCACGGGCAGCGCAGTTCGCTCATGATCTGCTTGTACTCGGCGGCCTGCTCCAGCCACTTGGGCTCCTCGTTGTACCCGTTGATGAGGTCGCCGACGGTCATCACCAGGTCCGGCTCGATCAGGTTGGTGTCGCGGACGGCGTCGGCGAGCACCTTCACCCCGTCCACCGGCCCGCCCGTGCGATCGCCGAACACGACGAACGTGAACGCGTCCTTCTCCTGCGGCAGCGGGAGCACGATGTCGCTCTTGCGGCTCGTCGTGAAGCGGGCGGGCGAGGGCGCCTCGGTCGGGTGCTTCTCGTTGTGGTGGTGCGTGTGACGCGTGTGCCCGATGTTGTCGGCGGGCTGGGCGTCCTGCGCAACGACGACAGAACCGACGGACGCCGCGACGACGGCGGCAACTGCGGAGATCAGGCGCATGGGAGCACTCCGGGTGAGAGTGCCGATGGTAAAGCCCGGCGCGTCACGCCGCCGGGGCGCCAAAGCAAAGGCTGCGCGAAGATTCACTGTCCGGATGGCGCCTGCCCGGGCGCACCCGCGCCGTTCCGCGCCGGCAGCGTGTGCGGCAGTGTGTCGGGCGTGATGAACACGCGCGTCGTCACCGGCAGCGCCCCACCCTCGGCGTCGCGGAAGATGAACGCCGCCATCGACGCTTGCCATCCCGCCTGCGGCTTCGCCAGTTCGAACGTGTACGTGAGCGGATCGGCGCCCACCTGCAAGGGCGTGCTCTTCCAGTTCGGGCCGGTCTGGTCGAAGCGGAAGTCGCGTGCCTTGGGGTTCGTCACCTGCCAGAGCGCGGCGCTGTCGGCCTGCTGCGACAGCCGCACGGTCACCGTGTCGGCGCGCTCACCCCGCTCGACCGACCACGAGACGCGCGGGATCTCCCCGCCGCCGGTTGCGCGCTGGTAGAACGCGAGCACGTCGAGCAGCACGCCGGGCCCGCCCGCTCGCATGGAGTGCCCCACGTTCGGCACAACGCGCACACGGGCCCCGGGCGGCAGCGACGACTCGTAGTGCCGCAGCGAATCCGTCGGGAAGAACTCGTCCCCGCCGGCGTTTACGACGTACACCGGGCGCTCGCCGATGCGCGAGAGGTAGAACAGCGGGTCTTCGTGCGCGATGACCCGCGCGAGCTCGGGCGTGCCGAACATCGCGGGGATGCCGTTGGCCTCGTAGTCGCGCAGCGCCGGCGCCCAGAAGCCGTAGCTCATGTAGTGGTGCGGCGTGTGCGCCTGCATGTTCAGCACGTCGATCACCATGGGCGCGAGCGCCTTGACGCGCGGGTCGATCGCGCCGGTGAGCCACGTCGTCCACCCCCGCTTCGACGCCCCGACGACGAAGAACCCGTCGGGCACGGCGTCGGGGCGCGCCCCGCCCTCCGGCGTCTTCAGCGTCGCGAGGAACTCTTCCGTCGCGTCCATGCCCCGCACCGCGGCCTTCACCATCGGGAATCGCCCGATCCAGGTCGCGTCGTTGTCGCGAGCCGCGATCACCCAGGTGCGGGCCAGCAGGTCGTCCTCGAACCGCTCGCGCCCGTCGTTCTCGAGCGTCAGCGGCTGGTTGGGGACGTTGTCGAGATACGCGACGACCGAGCCGGCGCCGAGCAGCACCACCAGCTCGCCGGGCGGGGACGAAGCCGGCTCGGTGCGACGACGCCCGCCCCCGATGATGAACACCGGCGTGCGGTTCTTGATCGTGTCGGGCACGCCGATGGTCAGGTAGTGCGTCCAGATGGGGTGGCTCGTGTCGGCATCGGGGCGCCAGCGCTGCGACGTGAGACGCAGCACATGGACCGTGCCGCCGGGCACGACAAACTCCTTCGCCTTCGACCACGCGTACGCGCCGTCGTCGAACGCGACGTAGCGCTCGAGCGCGGACGCGCCGGGCGGCGAGCTGTCGGGCACGCCCTCGCCCAGCGGGATGGCGCCGATCCACCGCGTGGTGTCAACGTCGGGGAACCCCACGGGCAGGACGGGCGTCTGGGCCGCCGCCACGGCGTGCAGCAGCACCGCCGTCGTGACCGCCGCGAGTGTGCGCATGAACTTCATGGCGAGAGGGTACGGCATTTCCCGCGGCGGGACCGCGTCGGCCCGCGCGGGCGGCGCGTCTGCCCGCGTCACGAGGCCGGGTAAGCCAGGACTCACGGCGGGCGTGAGATGCCGCTCATCCCCCGGCGCATCCCGCCGCGATGCACCCGCGACCTGCAGCCCCGACGCCCGCCCCCCATGCCGGCGAGATCGCGTACGACATTCTCTGCGCCGCGTGCCGCTACCCCGCGGAAGGGCGGTCACCCGGCCGGTGCCCGGAGTGCGGCGGGTCCGGAACGGCGCGGGTCGTGCGGCGCTCGGCGTACGACCTCCGCTGCGAGCGCGTGCTGTGGGGCGTGCTGGCGGCGCACGCGCTGCTGATCATCGCGGTCGTCGTCGTCGCCCGGTTCGGGGCGCGCCTGCTGAGCGCGTGATCGCGCTCAGGACGGCGAGCCCGTTACGCCCGCGGACACTGCGCGGCGAGGCATCGCTGCGCCCGGGCGGGAGATAGACTTGCCTCCTTGCGGTTGACCGAAGTGTCTTCTCCCGGGAACTTTTGCGTGAATATGCACCGCTCGTCGCGCCGTCGCGCCTTCCTGCTCGCCACCCTCTCGGGCACTGTGCTGCCCGCGCTCGCGTCGGGCCAAACGACGCCGAACGCCGGCATGCTCCGCTGGCCCGACGTCTCACGCTCGCACATCGTGTTCTCCTACGCCAACGACCTGTGGATCGTGCCCAAGGACGGCGGCACCGCGACGCCCATCGCCTCGCCCCCCGGCCCCGAGCAGTTCCCGCGCTTCAGCCCCGACGGCGCCCGCGTCGCCTTCGTCGGCAACTACGACGGCAACCGCGACCTGTATGTCGTGCCCGTCGCGGGGGGCGTCGCCGAACGCGTCACCCATCACCCCGGCGCCGAGACGCTCTGCGACTGGACGCCCGCGGGCGACTCCCTGCACTTCATCACCAACGGGCTCGCCGGCCTCGCCCGCCAGACCCAGGCCTTCACCATCGACGTCGATGGCGGGGCGTACGAGCCCCTGCCCGTGCCCTACAGCGGCTTCGGCGCCATCTCGCCCGATGGCACCTGGCTTGCCTACACGCCCCACTCCACCGATTCACGCACCTGGAAGCGCTATCGCGGCGGCATGGCGACCGACGTGTGGCTCTTCAACCTCAAGGACAAGTCCAGCCGGCGCGTCACCGACTGGGAAGGGACCGACACCATCCCCATGTGGGTGCCCGGCAGCGACGGCGCCACGCTGTACTACCTCTCCGACGCGGGCCGCGAGCACCGCCTGAACATCTGGGCGTACGACGTCGCCCGGCGCACGCCCACGCAGATCACGACCTTCACCGACGACGACGTCCGCTGGCCTTCCATCGGACCGGGCTCCAACGGGCGGGGCGAGATCGTCTTCCAGCTCGGCGCCAAGCTCATGCTGCTCGACCTCGCGACCAAGGCGTCGCGCGAGGTGAAGGTCACCGTGCCGGGCGATCGCCCGACGCTGCGCGCCCGACGCGTGAACGCGGCGGACGCCATCACCTCGGCCAGCATCTCGCCCACCGGCAAGCGCGTCGCGATCGAGGCGCGCGGGGACATCTGGTCGGCCCCGGCCAAGGAAGGTGTCGTCCGCAACTTCACGCGCACCGACGGCGTGGCCGAACGCGACCCCGCGTGGAGCCCCGGCGGCAAGTGGATCGCGTACTTCTCCGACGAGGCCGGCGAGTACGAACTCTGGGTCCGCCCCTCCGACGCCAAGCCCCCGGAAGCAAAGAAGGACGATGACAAGAAGGACGACGACGCGAAGAAGGACGACGCGAAGCCGGACGAGCCGGGCACGCCCGACGCCGAGCCGAAGGACGACGGCGCCGAGAAGCCCGCGGGCGACGACGCCGCGTCGCACGCCAAGGCCGCCCCCCGCAAGCTCACCAACCTGGGGCCCGGGTTCCGCTCGCGCACGAACTGGTCGCCGGATTCCAAGCACATCGCGTTCACCGACCAGGGCGGGCGCCTGTTCGTGACGACGCTCGAATCCGGCGAGACGCGCGAGATCGACAAGGACCCGTGGATGAACTCGCCCTCGTGGAGCTGGTCGCACGACAGCGCGTGGCTCGCGTACACCCGCGCCGACGACCGCACCTCGACCGAGGTCATCTGGATCGCGAACGTCGCGACGGGCGAGAAGACCCGCGTCACCAGCGGGATGTTCGCCGCCGGCAGCCCGGCCTTCGATCGCACGGGCGACTATCTCTTCTACCGCTCCGCGATGGCCGTGAACAACCCTGAGTATTCCGACCTCGACTCGACCTACGCGTATCGCGGGAGCGAGGTCATTCTCATGACCCCGCTCCGTGCGGACGTCAAGAACCCCATGCTCCCCAAGAGCGACGAGGAAACGCTCAAGAAGGACGACAAGAAGGACTCCAAGAAGGACGCCGACAAGAAGGACAGCGACAAGAAGGACGCCGACAAGAAGGACGCTGACAAGAAGGACGCTGACAAGAAGGACGACGACAAGAAGGACGACGCCGCGCCCGACGACGGCGTGAGCGGGCGGTGGACCGGCACCGCCACGGGCGCCAGCCCCGAACTCGCCGCCGGGATGGCCGTCACCATGACGCTCACCCTCGGGCCCGACGGGCGGCTCACGGGGACGATCACCAGCGCGATGGGCTCGGGCGACCTCAGCGGCACGTACGACCGCGCCTCCGGGCAGCTCGACTTCACGTCGCGCATCGGCGAGAACCTCGTCACCTTCACCGGCACGCTCAAGGACGGCGCCGCCCGCGGACGTTGGACCGTCGGCGATCGCTCGGGCGACTGGTCCGTGACGCGGGACGCGGGGGGCGGGCAGCCCGCGGCGGACGGGAAGCCCGACGCCGCGAGCGCGACTGATGCCGAGAAGAAGCCGCTCGTCATCGAACTGGACGGGCTCGAGGCCCGCGCCATGCCGCTGCCCGTCGCCCCCGGGAACTTCGGCGGCATGGGCGTCGCCGACGGCAACAAGCTCATCTTCTCGCGCACGCAGGCGCGCGGCAGCGGCGAGACGGGCATCCGCGTGATCGAGTACCTGAGCGATGAGCGCGAAGAGAAGGGCGTCACCGGCGCGGGCGGGTGGGAACTCTCGGCCGACGGCAAGAAGCTGCTCGTCATCCGGGGCTCGAGCATCGCGATCCACGACCCCGCGGCCGGGGGCGGCAAGGCCCAGACCGTGCCGACCGCCGGCATGCAGTCGTCCGTCCGTCCGCGCGAGGAATGGCGACAGATCTTCGACGACGCCTGGCGCATCATGCGCGACTATTACTACGAGCCGACGATGCACGGCGTGGACTGGGCCGGCATGAAGGCCCACTACGGCGCGATGCTCGACGACGCCGCCAGCCGCGACGACGTCAACTGGATCATCGCCGAGATGATCTCCGAGCTCAACGTCGGGCACGCCTACCTCAGCGTCCCGGGCGATGTCGAGGATCAGCCGAGCGTGGGCGTCGGGATGCTGGGGTGCGACTTCGAGCGCGTCGAGACCGACGCCGGCGGCGCCTACCGCATCTCGCGCATCCTCGGCGGCGCCGCCTGGGACGCCGATGCCCGCTCGCCCCTCGCCCAGCCGGGCGTGGACGCCAAGGTCGGCGACTACCTCCTCGCGGTGAACGGCGTGCCGGTCGACGCGAGCCGCGACCCGTGGGCGGCCCTCGTCGGAAAGGTCAACCAGACGGTCTCGCTCACGCTCAACGCGCGCCCCGAGTTCGACGGGGCCGAACGCGAGGTCGTCGTCAAGACGATCCCCAGCGAGGTCAACCTGCGCTACCGCGCGTGGATCGAGGCCAAGCGGGCCTACGTCGCGGAGAAGTCCGGCGGCAAGGTCGGCTACATCTACGTCCCCAACACCGGCGTCGACGGACAGAACGACCTCTACCGCCAGTTCTTCGGGCAGCGCGGGACCGAGGCGCTCATCATCGACGAGCGCTGGAACGGCGGGGGGCAGATCCCCACGCGCTTCATCGAGCTGCTCAACCGCCCGGTGACGAACTACTGGGCCCGGCGCGAGGGCAACGACTGGCCCTGGCCGCCCGACGCCCACTTCGGGCCCAAGTGCATGCTCATCAACGGGCTCGCCGGCTCGGGGGGCGACATGTTCCCGTGGCTGTTCCGCCACAACAAGCTCGGGCCGCTCATCGGCACGCGCACGTGGGGCGGGCTGGTCGGCATCTCGGGCAACCCGCGCTTCGTTGACGGCGGGGCGATCACTGTCCCCACGTTCGGCTTCTACGAGACCGATGGCACGTGGGGCGTCGAAGGGCACGGCACCGACCCCGACATCGAGGTCATCGACGACCCGGCCCGGATGACCGACGGTGGCGACCCCCAGCTCGACCGCGCGATCGACGAGATGCTCAAGGCCGTCCGCGAGCGCCCGTACCGGGCCCCCAAGCGCCCGGCCAGCCCCAACCGCAAGGGCATGGGCATCCCCGAGAGCGATCGCTGAGCATCCGCCGGCGCACCGCGGTCGAAACGATCCGGCAGGGCAGGCGAAGAATGACGGAGTCGCCGGCGCCGGACGCCGCGCGCCCGGTGTCGCCAGGAGGTAGTCGCGCTCGTGTTCGTCATCGCCCTGACCATGCTCGTGCGCGACCGGTCGAAGTTTCTCTTCATCGTGATGGGCGTCACGCTGGCGTCGATGGTCATCACCTGGCAGGGCTCGATCTTCCTGGGGCTCATGAGCCGCACCGTCGCCGTGCTCACCGATATGCGCGACCCGGACATCTGGGTCATGGACCCGAAGGTGCAGTACATCGACGACGTGAAGCCGCTCTCGAGCACGGCGTTGTACCGCGTGCGAGGGGTCGAGGGCGTGGCGTGGGCGTCCCCGCTCTACAAGGGTCAGACCCGCGCGCGCCTCGCCAACGGGCAGTTCCAGAACTGCAACCTCATCGGGCTCGAAGATTCGACCCTGACCGGCGGCCCGCCCCGCATGCTCGAAGGGCGCCTCGAAGACCTGCGCCGCGCCGACGCGGTGATCGTCGACGCCGTCGGCGCCTCGACGCGCCTGGCCCGCCCACCGGCTTCGCCCGGGGGCTCGCCCGAGCCGCTGCGGGTGGGCGACATCATGGAGCTCAACGATCGGCGGGCGATCGTCGTGGGCATCTCCCAGAACACGCGGACCTTCCAGAGCCTGCCGACCATCTACACGACGTACGCCCGGGCGACGTCGTACGTCCCGCGCGAGCGCAAGCTGCTGTCGTTCATCCTCGTCAAGGCCGCCCCGGGAGAGGACATCCCCGCGCTGTGCGACCGCCTCGAACAGACGACCGGGCTGGCGGCGTACACCCGCGACGAGTTCAAGGGGCGCACGATCAACTACTTCATCCAGAACACCGGCATCCCGATCAACTTCGGGATCGCCGTGGGCCTGGGGTTCGTCATCGGCACCGTCATCACCGGGTTCATGTTCCTGAGCTTCACCGTCGACAACCTCCGCTACTTCGGCACGCTCAAGGCGATGGGCGCCTCCGACGGACGCCTGCTCGCGATGATCCTGCTCCAGGCGGGGGTCGTCGGCGGGATCGGCTACGGGCTGGGCGTCGGGATCGCGTCGGCCATGGGCAACGCGGCGGCGAACAGCCCGCTGGCGTTCTACATGCCCTGGCAGCTCCTGCTCGTCGCGGGGGCCGCCACGATCGTCATCGCGCTGGGCGCGGCCATGCTCGCCATCCGCAAGGTCATCGCCCTGGAGCCGGCGATCGTGTTCAAGGGCTAGCCGCCCCCCCGGCGCCCGGGCCCGGGCGGGGAGTGCATCCGCGGGGGCTTGACCGGCGAACAGTGTGCGGTACACTAACGGCGTTCAGTGAACGCTGTTCACTGTGCGACCCGGAGCCCCCCGTGCCCCCAGCCGATCGACGGGCCAGAGAGAAGGCGGCCGCCCGCGGGAAGATCCTTTCCGCCGCCCGGGATCTGTTCGTGCGTGACGGGCTCGAGCACGTCACCATGCGGCGCATCGCCGACGCGGCCGAGTACACGGCGCCCGCGCTCTACGTGCACTTCCCCGACAAGGACGCGCTCATCGAGGAGCTCTGCCGCGACGACTGCTGCATGCTGCGCGAGGCCTTCGGCGTGGCCGAGTGCATCGCCGACCCGGTGGAGCGCCTGCTCGAGATCGGGCGGGCGTACGTGCGGTTCGCGCTCGACCACCCCCACCACTACCGCTTCATGTTCATGACCCCCAAGCCGCCGCCCCCCGAGGCGGTGCTCTCCACCGTGCGCGACAACCCGGACCTCGACGGGTACGCGTTCATGCGTCAGGCGGTCAGCGAGTGCATCCGCGCCGGGCGCTTCAAGCCCGGCTACCGAGATCCGGAGCGTGTGGCGCAGATCTGCTGGGCCGCGGCCCACAGCGTCGCGTCGCTGTACATCATCCACGGCACGTGCCCGTGGGTGCGGTGGCGCGACCCGCTCGAGACGGCGTACCGCCTGCTCGAGGCCGTCACCGACGGCATGCTCGCGCCCGGCGACGCGCGGAAGGGGGTGTCGGCATGATCCGCGTGGCAATCAAGATGATCATGGGCGACCGGCTCAAGTTCTTCGGGCTGCTCATCGGGCTGTCGTTCGCGTCGATGCTCATCACGCAGCAGGCGGCGATCTTCCTGGGCTACACCACGCGCACGTGGGCGTTCATCGACGACGTCCCGTCGCCGGACATCTGGGTCATGGACCCGCAGGTGCTCTTCACCGAAGACTTCAAGCCCATCGCCGACACAGCGGTGCAGCGCGTCCGCGCGGTCGAGGGCGTGCGCTGGGCCGTGCCGATGTACAAGAACCAGCTCCCCGTGCGCCTGCGCGACGGCACGCTCCAGGCGTGCACCGTGGTCGGCGTCGACGACGCAACGCTCATCGGCGCGCCGCCGCTCATGGTCGAGGGAGCACCCGAGCACCTCCGCCAGAGCGACGGGGTGATCGTGGACGCCCGCGCCAGCGACCTGTCCATCGTGGACGCGTCCGGCGTGCGCCGCGCGCTCGCGCTGGGCGACACGCTCTCGGTGAACGACAACACGGCGCGCGTCGTCGGCGTGGCGACGCTCACGAAGGCGTTCTACTGGCAGCCGGTGATCTACACGACCTACTCGCGGGCGCTCGCCTGGGCCCCGCCCCAGCGGCGCCAGCTCACCTACGTGCTGGCGAAGGCCGACCCGGGCGAGGCGATCGATGCGGTCGCGCGGCGCATCGAGGACACCACCGGGCTGCGCGCGCTCACCCGCGACGAGTTCATCCGGATGACCGCGTCGTACACGCTCGACAAGACGGGCATCCTCATCAACTTCGGCATCACCGTGGCGCTGGGCTTTGTCATCGGGCTGCTCGTCGGCGGGCAGACGTTCTTCAACTACGTCGCCGACAACCTCAAGACGTTCGGCGCCCTCAAGGCCCTGGGCATGAACAACCTGGGGCTGGTCCGCATGATCGGCGCGCAGGTCGTCGTCGTGGGGCTGCTGGGGTTCGGCATCGGGGTCGGCCTCGCCGCGTTCACGGGCGTCATCTTCTCGCGCATCGGGATGGGCTTCCACCTGCCGTGGCAGCTCGCGGTGGGCTCGGCGGTAAGCGTGCTGTGCATCTGCGCGGTGGCGGCGTTGCTCGCCGGGCTGCGGGCGCTGCGCGTGGAGCCGGGGATCGTGTTCAAGGGGTAGGAACGCACCGCGGGGGGGCCGCCCGCTCGCACATCGAGCCCGCCGCAGCAGACGAAGAGGACCGCATGACACCCGCGAACCCAGCCCCGCGCACGTCCGATCTGTCCGCCACGCTGCGCGACGGCGAGTCCGTCGCCGTCCGCTGCCGCGCCGTGACGAAGACGTACGGCTCGGGCAACGCCGCCGTTCGCGCGTTGCGGGGGGTGGACCTGGACGTCCGCCTGGGCGAACTGCTGATGCTGGTGGGGCCCTCCGGCTGCGGCAAGACGACGCTGATCTCCGTCATCGCGGGAGTGCTCGACCGCGACGAGGGCGAGTGCGAGGTGCTGGGCGCCGACTTCAAGAAGATCGGCTCGGGCGCCACCACCCGGTTCCGCGCGGCGAACGTCGGGTTCGTGTTCCAGGCGTTCAACCTCATCCCCACGCTGACCATCGCCGAGAACGTCGCCGTGCCCTTGCTCATCAACGGCGTGTCGCGCCGCGAGGCCGTCGAACGCGCCCGCGCGATGCTGGCGCGCGTGGGTCTGGGCGACCGCACCCGCGACACGCCGACCCGGCTCTCTGGCGGGCAGCAGCAGCGCGTCGCGATCTCTCGCGCGCTGGTGCACAACCCGCGCCTGCTCGTGTGCGACGAGCCGACCAGCGCGCTCGACCACGCGACGGGTCAGAAGGTGATGGAACTGCTCCGCGACGTGGCGGAGGGGCACGACCTGTCGCTCGTCGTCGTCACGCACGACGCGCGCATCTTCGAGTTCGCCGACCGCATCGCCGAGATGGACGACGGGCGCATCGTGAACGTCACGACCGGCCAGTCGCACCGCAAGTCCGCCCACGCCCTGCCCCACGCCCCCTGACCCATACCACCGAGGCTCGCCATGATCCGCACGTATCTCATCCCGCTGCTCGCGATCGCCGGCGTCGTCTTCGCGACCGTCCAGGTCGTGAAGGGAAGCCGCCCCCAGATAGCCCAGCCGCCCGTCATCGAGCCGCCCCGCGCGCCGTACGACTCGTTCGTCGCCGGTTCCGGCCTGGTCGAATCGTCGTCGGAGAACATCGCCATCGGCGCCCCCGTGGGCGAGATCGTGACCGCGCTGCCGGTGCGCGTCGGCTCCGATGTCGCCGCGGGCGACGTGCTGTTCGAGCTCGACACGCGCGCGCTCCGCGCCCAGCTCGCGGAGCGCGAGGCGGCGGTGCGCGTGGCCGAGCGCACCGTTGCGCGCCTGGCGGCGGGAACCCGCCCCGAACTGCTGCCCCCCGCACGCGCCAAGGTCGCCGAGGCCGAAGCCTCCCTCGCCGACCAGCGCGACCAGCTCCGCAAGTGGGAGCAGATCACCGACGCGCGCGCCCGCAGCGAGGACGAGATCAGCCGGCGCCGGTTCGCGGTGCAGATGAGCGAGGCACGCCTCGAGGCGGCCAGGGCGGAGGTCGCGCTGCTCGAGGCCGGCACCTGGTCGTACGAGCTGGGCGTGGCCGAGGCGCAGGTCGTGCAGGCCAAGGCCGCCGCCGAGTCGGTGCGTGTCGAGATCGAGCGTCGGATCGTCCGCTCGCCGCTCAACGCGCGTGTGCTGCAGGTGAACCTCCGCGCGGGCGAGTTCGCCGCCGCGGGCACGCTGAGCACCCCGCACATCATGATCGGCGCGGTCGACCCGCTGCACGTGCGCGTGGACGTCGACGAGCACGACGCCTGGCGCGTGCGCGCCGGCGCCCGCGCCCGCGCGTTCGCCCGGGGCAACAAGGACATCAGCACCGAGCTGGAGTTCGTCCGCTTCGAGCCCTTCGTGGTGCCGAAGCGGTCGCTCACCGGCGACAGCGTGGAGCGCGTCGACACACGCGTGCTGCAGGTGATCTTCCGGTTCCCCCCGCGCGACCTCCCGCTCTTCGTGGGCCAGCAGGTCGACGTGTTCATCGAGGCCCCCCCGCTCGGACAAGTCTCATCCGCTCCCACCACCGAGGAACTCCCATGACCCGCGCCCTGCTCGCCCTCTCACTCGCGTCGCTCGCCGGCGCGTGCGCGCCCGTCGGCCCGAACTACGAACGCCCGGCCGTCCGCACGCCCGCGTCGTTCGCCTCGCTCGCGCCCGACGAGGGCGTCGCCACCAGCGGGCGCGACACCGCGATCGCCACCTGGTGGCGGGTCTTCGACGATCCCGTGCTTGACCGGCTCATCGCGCGCGCGGTCGCCGGCAACCACGACGTCCGCATCGCCGCCGCCCGCGTGCGCGAGGCCCGCGCGCTGCGCGGCGCCGCCGACTCCACCCTCCTGCCCAGCGTCGACGCCGCGGGCGGGTTCTCCCGCAGCCAGCGCAGCGGCACCATCGCCAACGCCTTCGGCAGCGACGAGCCCAACAGCCTCTGGCGGGCCGGCCTGGATGTCTCGTGGGAACTGGACATCTTCGGCGGGCGCCGGCGCGCCATCGAGGCCCTCGACCGCGACCTCGAGGCCACCGAAGAAGCCCGGCGCGACGTGCTCGTCACCCTCACATCCGAGGTCGCGCGCACGTACGTCGAGCTCCGCTCGCTGCAGCAGCGCCTGGAGGTCGGCGAGCGGGCGGTCGTCGCGCAGAGCGAGACCCTCGACCTCACCGCCTCGCGCGCCCGCGCGGGCATCGCCCCCGACATCGAGACCGAGCAGGCCCGCGCGCAGCTCGCAAACCGCCAGGGACAACTCCCGCCCATCCGCGCCGAGATCCGCCGCGCCACGTTCCGCCTGGGCGTCCTGCTCGGCCAATCTCCCGACGCGCTGCTCGACGAACTCCGCGCCCCCGCCGCCATCCCCACGCCCCCGGCCAGCGTGCCCGTCGGGCTGCCCTCCGATCTGCTCCGCCGGCGCCCGGACATCCGCCAGGCCGAACGCCAGCTCGCCGCGTCGGTCTCGCGCGTCGGCGTGGAGACCGCGGCGTTGTACCCGTCCTTCTCGCTCACCGGCGCGGGCGGGGTCGAGAGCGCCGACCTCGCCACGCTCTTTGATTCCTCCAGCCGCTTCTGGTCCATCGGCCCCAGCGTGCGCTGGCGCGTGTTTGACCGTCGCGAGATCCGCCAGCGCATCGCCGCGGCCGACGCCCGCTCCGAGCAGGCGCTCCTCGCCTACGAACGCTCGGTGCTGCTCGCGCTCGAAGAGGTCGAGGCGAGCCTGACCGACCTCGCCCAGCAGCAGGACCGCCGGCGCTTCCTCGCCCAGGCCGTCGACGCCGGCCGGCGCGCGGTCGATCTCTCCACCCAGCGCTACCAGAGCGGCGTGGGCGACTTCCTCTCCGTGCTCGTCAACCAGCGCGACCTCTACGACGCCGAAGACCAGCTCGTGCAGAGCGAACTCGGCGTCACGCGATCACTCGTGCTCGTCTACAAGGCGCTCGGGGGCGGCTGGGAAGACGACCCCAACACCAGCGCCGGGCAGACTACGCCTTCCGACGCCGACGCCCCGCCTCAGGACCCCGCGGCCGCACCGCCCGCCGACGAGTCGTCCCGCTCCACCACCTCGCCCTCCTGATAGGCCCGCACGAGCGTCTCGAGGTTCTCGATGTCCTGGCGGATCTCGCGCCCGTGCCACGTCTCGCCGATGGTGCGCGCGCCGGGATACCGCCGCACCGTGCCCACGCCCGGCTCGATGTCGGCCCCCTCGTGCACGACCGACTCCACACCCGTGAACGGCGCGAGGTGCGCGAGGTCGATGCGGTCCGGGCGAATGACGAGCGTGTAGCCGCGATCGCCGTACGCGGCGCTGAACGCCCCATCGATGGTGATCGCGTTCCCGCCGCGCTTGAGGGGCTCCTCGCCCTTTTCCATCTTCACGGGCACATGCCCGTTGACGACGAGCACGTCCTCGCCGCAGCCGAAGAGCGCGCCGATCTTCCGAATGAACGCCGCGTCGTGCATGAGATCGAAGTACGCGTTCTTCGTCTCCTTGTGGGTGCTCTTGTCGCCCAGGAAGTACGTCTCGAAGGTCGCGAGCTTGTCCTTGCCGAACAGCGGGCTGCGCGGGCCGCCCCACAGGTACCAGAGCCAGTCGGCGTCCTCGTCGAGCCCGAACCAGCGTTTGCGCATGGCTCGGCGCACGACCGACCCGAGCGCGTCCATGAGCTCTCGCCCCGCGACCTCGCGCCCGTCCACGCGCATCGAGAGCGGCACGCCCTGCCCATCCACCGGCACGCACGCGTGGAACATCAGCACGTCGTCGCGCCGCGTCCACATGCCCCCGTGGCGCACCAGCCACTCCATGTGCTCGCGCAGGCGCATCGACCGCGTGAACGAGTCGCGCAGGCGGTCCACGCACGCCTGCTCCTCGGGCGAGTAGGCGTACGGGTTCGCGGGGTCGATCGTGGGCAGGCGCGTGTCGAGCAGCGGGTGCGTCACGCCGCCGATGGTGACCGTGCCCGCCCGCAGATCGATGCGGTGCAGCAATCGCCGGTGATCCAGCTCCCACTCCGGGTGGCGCTCGATCATCCGCCCCTCGCTCTTGAACTGCATGATCGCGAGCGCCTTCTGCATCCGCGCCACGGTCCGCTCGTCGCGCAGGCCCACGCCTTTGGGCTTGAAGTGCTCCGCCGGGTCGTCGGCGTACACCTCGCGCACCAGCCGCTCGAGGGGCGTGGTCAATATGCCGTACCCCTCCTCCAACTGCGCCGCCTGGCGGTACCGCGCCGAGAACCGCAGCATCGTGAGCATGCAGGGCTCGTGCCCGAGGTGCGCTCCCACCCAGAGCATGTCGTGGTTTCCCCACAGCAGCGACACCGACGGCTGACGCATCAGCGTGTCGCACACCCGGTCCATCCGGGGCCCGCGATCGCCCAGGTCGCCGATCACGAGCAGTTCGTCGATCGACAGATTCCGGATCAGCCTCGCCGCGGCCCGCACCGCGCCCCAGTCGCGGTCGTGCGCCGCCAGCCCGCGGATCATCTCGCCGATGTACGCCGGACGCAGCGCGTTGCCCAGCTCCATGAACAGCTCGCGGTACGTGCGGGGGATGAGCGCCTCGAAGCGGTCGCGCCGGTACGTGGTGCGGAGCACCCGCACGATCTCGAACTGCAGCGTGAGCGTGCGCTGCACCCACTCCAGGCGCTCCCCGCTCGCGACGATCTCGCGCGAGAACGCGTTGATCGACTCGCGCGGGTAGTAGAGCACCGCCAGGAACCGCTGCTTCTCCCGCGCGCTCAGCCGGTCGCCCACCACCTGCTCCACCAGCCCGCGCAGCGCGCCCGACGCGTTGTTGATCACGTGGCGCAGCTTCGCGTCCTCGCCGTGCACGTCCGAGATGACGTGCACCACGCCCATCGGCAGCGTGAGCTTGGCGCGCAGCGCCGCGATCTCGCAGATCGCGCTCTCGGCCGTCGGGAACCGCGCCGCCAGCGAACGCAGCATGCTCCGACGACGAACGTCTTCCCCCGAATCCTGCCCCTGGCCCTGGCTTGTACCCATAAGCGCGCAGTGTAGAGCCCCGCGGGCGTGCCTCGTCGAAACACCGGGGCGCCGCCCGGCGATCGGCGCCGTGCCCTACTCCGCCACCGCCTCGCGCAGCGCGCGCAGGACCCCCGGCGAGAACCGCCCGTGCGCGTCCCGCGCCGACGTGTGCAGCCAGTCGCTCCCCGACGCCTCCCGCACGGCGCGGGCGTTGTCGGCGCGAACCCCGCCGCCGGGCAGCAGGTCCAGCCGCCCGCCGATTGCGCCGCGCACGGCGCGTAGCCGGTCGGTCGCGCCGGGCGCACGCACGCTCTGCCCGCCCGAAGCGAGCAGCCCGCCGAACCCCAGCGAGACCAGCGTCTCGATCGCGCCCCGCCAGTCCGCCAGCGCGTCGAACACGCGGTGGAAGACGGGCGTGGCGCCCCCGCACGCCGCGACGATCGCCCCGCACGCGCGGGGGTCGATCTCGCCCGAGTCGGCGACCACCCCGAACACGAGCCGCGCCGCCCCCGCCGCCGAGAATGCGCGGGCGCTCGCCGCCATCGCGTCTACCTCGCGCGCCGACGCGCGATAGCTGTCCGCCCGCTCGCGCAGCATCACCGCCAGCGGCCCGCGCCCCGCCGCGACCACCCGGCGCACGTCGGCGAGGTCGGGCGTCACGCCGTTGGTCTCCAGGCGGGCGCACAACTCCACGCGGTCCGCACCGGCGTCGAACGCCGCGAGCGCGTCCTCGACGGAATCCACCGCGACCTCGATCCGCGCCGCGCGCGCAGGCGCCGCGCCGCGCTTCGCTCGGGGGCCCGCGTCCGGGACCGCGCCCGTGCCCGCCGCCGTCGTGTCGTTCTCGCGTCCGCTCATGCGCGCACCCCGCGGAACATCGCTCCCAGCGCGCCCTCCAACTCCAGGAGTGCTCGCTTGCGTTCCAGCCCGCCCGCGTACCCGTGCAGCGTGCCGTCCGACGCCAGCACGCGGTGGCACGGCACAAGCATTGCGATCGGGTTCGCGCCGTTCGCCGCACCAACCGCACGGACCGCCCGGGCATCGCCCAACCGGCGCGCGATCTCACCGTACGTCGTCGTCTCTCCGTAGGGGATCTCCGCGAGCAGCGCCCACACCCGTCGCTGGAACGCCGTCCCGCCCGCGTCGAGCGGCACGTCGAACGCCCGCCTCGCGCCCGCGAAGTACTCGCGGACCTGATCGGCACACCGATCCACCGCGCCGCGCGCGGTCCCATCGTCCGCCGCGCACCGCGCGGCGTCTGCGCACGCCGCGTCACCAGCGCCGGCGGGCGCCCCAACGGCCGGAGCCCCGTCGAGAAACCCCACCCGTCGCACCCCGCGGGCGCCGCCGACCACCTCGACCCACCCCAGCGGGGTCCGCAGCACCCGTCGGAGCACAACCACCGGTTCTCCCTCGCCCTGTCGCGTTGTGTCCACGCCCGCACGATATCGCGCCGGCGCCCTCCTATAGTCGGGGCTTTGGGGAGTAGTTCTCCGCGCCGCCGGCGCGGGCGTGCGGGTCGTCAAGACGGATCGGGGCGGCTGTCCCCGGTCCCGGCCCCCACGGCGCGTCGCATCGACGCCGCGAGCGAGACCAGCGTCAGCCCTGTCGCGCGCCGCGCGGAGGTCGTGATGTTGGCGGAAGTCGTTGTTCTCGCACAGGACCTTGCCCCGGCGGCCGGCGATCCCGCCGCCCTGAAGCCCTGGGCGTACGCGATCTTCCTGCTGCTCATCTGCGCGTTCCTGGCCCTTGATCTGGGTGTCTTCCACCGCGAGGCGCACGTGGTCTCCATGAAGGAGGCCGTCACCTGGTCGGTGATCTGGCTGACCTGCGGCGTGCTCTTCGCGGGCGTGGTCTACCTCGCCTACGAGAACCACTGGCTCGGGCTGGGGCTCTCCACCCCCATGTACAACCCCAACCCCGGGGTGGGCGAGGAAGTCATCATCCGGGGCGAGGTCCTCGGGTCCACCGCCGCCAAGCACTACCTCACCGGCTACGTCGTCGAGAAATCGCTCGCGATGGACAACATCTTCGTCATCGCGATGATCTTCTCGTACTTCGCGATTCCCGCCCGCTATCAGCACCGCGTGCTCTTCTGGGGCATCCTGGGCGCCCTTGTCATGCGGGGCATCATGATTTTCCTCGGCGCCGAACTCGTCCTCCGCTACACCTGGATCCTCATCATCTTCGGCGCGTTCCTGCTCCTCACCTCCGCCAAGATGGCGCTGGTCCACGGCGAGTCCGACCCCTCGCGCAACCCGGTCGTCCGCCTCGCGCGGCGGCTGTACCCCACCGTCACGTTCTACGACGGGCAGCGGTTCTTCACGCGGCGCACGGTCCCGCCGACCTACACGACCGACCCCGCCACCGGCAAGATGGTCATGGACCCGCCCCCCCCGGGCACGCTCCGAACCGCCGGGAAGGCCGCCACCCCGCTCTTCCTCGCGCTCATCATGGTCGAGGTGACGGATCTCATCTTCGCCGTCGACTCGATCCCGGCGATCTTCGCCATCACCCCGGACCCGTTCATCGTCTTCACCAGCAACATCCTGGCGATCCTGGGGCTGCGCGCGCTCTACTTCTGCCTGGCCGCCCTCATCTCCAGGTTCCGGTTCCTGAAGCCGGCCCTGATCCTCATCCTCGCCTTCGTCGGGGTGAAGCTCCTGCTGCTGAGCGTACCCCCGTACCTCCCTGTGCTGGGCCTGGAGGCCGGACGCCCCGTCAAGATCGAGGCCGAAGTCTCGCTGATCGCCGTGCTGGCCACGCTCGCGGGCGCGGTGGTGCTCTCGATCCTCTTCCCCAGCACGCCCCGCGCGAACTCGGGCGATCCCCCCGCCGCGCCCCCGGGCACCTGACCCCGGCGCACCCTACCGTCCCGGTCCGCACCGGCCCGACAGCGCGCCGGTCGCCGGAGACGCTCGCATGCTCGCGTGGTTGTGGGTCGGCTTCATCGTGTTCGTGCTGGCGATGCTCGCGATCGACCTGTTCCTCGTCAACCGCAAGCCGCACATCATCAACATCCGCGAGGCGCTCGGCTGGACGGGCGTGTGCGTCGTTCTCGCGCTCGCGTTCAACGTCGGCGTCTACTTCATCTACGAGCACGACCTGTTCGGCATCGGCGAGAAGTTCGCCCACATGCGCCCCGGCGACGACCCCGCCCCCGCCGGCGGCATGGGCCGCCCCGCCGCAATCCAGTTCCTCTCCGGCTGGCTCATCGAGTACTCGCTGAGCATGGACAACATCTTCGTCATCGCGCTCATCTTCTCGCACTTCCGCGTGAAGCGCGAGCACCAGCACCGCATCCTCTTCTGGGGAATCCTGGGCGCCCTCATCCTCCGGGGCATCATGATCGGCGTCGGCTCGGCCCTCGTCGCCCAGTTCGAGTGGATCCTCTACCTCTTCGGCGCCATCCTCATCTTCACCGCCTACAAGCTCGTCGCCCAGAAGGAAGACGACTTCCACCCCGAGAACGGGTTCGTGCTGCGACTCTCCCGCAGGCTGCTGCCCATCTCGCCCGAGCCCGACGGGCAGCGCTTCGGCACCCGCATCAACGGCAAGTTCTTCTTCACCCCGCTCTTCGTCGTGCTGCTCGTCGTCGAGACGACCGACGTCGTCTTCGCCATCGACTCCATCCCCGCCATCTTCGGCATCACCCGCGATCCGTTCCTCGTCTTCACGTCCAACGTCTTCGCCATCATCGGGCTGCGGTCCCTCTACTTCGCCCTCGCCGCGCTCATCGAAAAGTTCACGTACGTCAAGTTCAGCCTCGCCTTCATCCTCGCCTTCGTCGGCGTCAAGATGCTGCTGGAGGGCGTCCAACACCTGCGGGGCCTGGCCGACTGGGCCTTCGCCGGCGTGCCCGCGTGGCTCGGCTGGCTGCCCGCCGAACCGGTGCACCTCTCCCCGGGCGTTTCGCTCAGCATCATCGCCGCCTCGCTCATCGTCGGCATCGGCACCTCCTTCGTCGTCTCGTCCAAGCAACAGGATCCCGCCGAACCCGACCCGCCCCCGGGCGCCTAAGAACGGTCGAACACCCGGAGACGCCCCGCCTCCATGCCCTGGCCGTGGATCCTGCTCATCTCCCTGGTCTGCCTGCTGGTCGTCCTTGACCTGCAGTTATCCCCACGCGGGCCGCTGTCGCGCGCCTCGCTCTTTGCCCGCGCGGGGTTCTACGTCCTGCTCATGTTCGGCGTCGCGTTCCTCATCGCGCTGGGCTTCGAGCATCACACGTTCGGCCTCGGGCTCGACGCGCACGGCGCACCCACGCTCTCCCCGAGAAAGGCCGGCCTCGCACTCATCACCCTCACGCTCTGGCAGGTCGCCCTCGATCTCGACGGCGTCTTCGTCGTCGCCGCGCTGTTCACCCACCTGCGCACGCCCCCCGACGCACGACACCGCGTCCTCATGTGGAGCGTCCTGCCCGCCATGGCCGTCCGCGGCGCCCTCATCGGCAGCGGCGCCTGGGTGCTCGAGGTCGCCCCCTGGGCGCGATTCCTCATCTGCGGCCTGCTGCTCCTCGCCGCCCTGCGCATGCTCGTGGTGCGCCAGGAGTCCTTCGACGAAGGTCGCAACTGGATCCTCGCCGTCCTCCGCAGGTACATACCCCCCACTTCCCGCTTCCGGGGTGACGACATCCTCACCCGCGAGGGCGGGCGTCTCGCCTTCACCCCGCTGCTCGCGGCCCTGGTCCTCCTCGGCACCGCCGACCTCTGGATCTCCTTCGACTCCGTCCCCGCCGCGCTCGCCCTCTCCCGCGATCCGTTCCTGCTCTTCGCCTCCAACGCCCTTGCGCTGCTCTGCCTGCGTTCCATCTACGGGGCGCTCGAGGGGCTCAAGGGCTGGCTGCGCTTCGTCAAGATCGGCCTCGCGTGCGCCATCACGTACGCCGCCATCGTCATGGCCCTGCCGCGCGCACTGCACCCGACGATGCTCGAGTCGCTCGCGGTGATCTTCCTGTGCGTCGGCGCCGGGGGCGTGTTCGCGCTGCGCCCGCGCACGCCCCTGCCGGACAACATCTCCGCGCTGGGCGAAGACGCCGACCGGGCGGCCCGCCTCGCGCTCCGCCGCGCGCGGCAGGCGGTCGTGCTCGTCGTCGGTGGGTCGCTCCTGGTAATCGCGCTCATCATGATCCCCGGGCCGGGCCCGGGAATCCCCGTCGCCTTCATCGCGCTGGCCATCCTCGCGAACGAGTTCGCATGGGCGCGGGAACTCCTCGAGAAGTACCGCGGGAAGGCGATGAAGGCCGCCGAAGCCTCCGCCGCCGCGGCCCGACGCCGCTTCCGCCCGTGGATCATGATCCCCCTGGTGTTGGGCACGCTCGCGTTCTTCGCGAGCCTGTACATCTGGACACCCATGCCCCTCTTCGGCGCGATCCTGGGCGCGATCCCGGTGCTCGTCGGGCAGGCCGCCTGGGGATACCTGGCATTTGTCCGCAAGCCCGCCGCGAGCCCTGCGGGCAACGGAGCCTCTCCGGACGCGCCCGGCGCTGATACAGGTCCCTCCGCGCCCTCCGACGGCCCGCCGGCCAGTCACGAGGCCGCCTGACTACGCTCGCGTCGTGTCGCGCACGGCGATCTCCATCGGCAACTTCGACGGCGTCCACCTGGGCCATCAGCGCCTGATCCGCCGCGCCCGCGAGCTGTGCGGCCCGGCCGGACGCGTCGTCGCCCTCGCCTTTGATCCGCATCCCACCACCCGCCTGCGCCCCGCGCACGCGCCCGCGCGGCTCACTTCGTTCGAGCAGCGCGCCGACCTGCTCCGCGACGCCGGCGCCGACCTCGTCGAGCCACTCGAGCCCACCGACACGCTCCTCGCCCGCTCGCCCGAGGACTTCATCCGCGACATCCTCTCGCGCCACGCCCCCGCGTACTTCGTCGAGGGGCACGACTTCCGCTTCGGGCATCAGCGGCGCGGCAGCGTCCGCACCCTGCACGAACTCGGCGCCCGCCACGGCTTCGTCTGCGACGTCGTCGAGCCCGTCGACGTCGTGCTGGGCGACCACCAGCTCGCCCGCGCCAGCAGCACGCTCGCACGCTGGCTGCTCACGCACGGCCGCGTCGCCGACGTCGCCCGCGTGCTCGGACGCCCGTACGAGATCATCGGCGAGGTCGTGCCCGGCGATCGGCGCGGACGCCAGATCGGTGTCCCCACCGCCAACATCCGCACCGAGCAGGCGCTGCCCGCCGAGGGCGTCTACGCGGGCGTCGCCACCCTCCCCGACGCGCGGCGCCTGCCCGCGGCCGTCAGCGTCAGCTCCCGCCCCACGTTCGACGGCGTCGGACGCCGCCTCGAGGCCCACCTGCTGCTCGACCCCGCCGACGCCGCGCAGGCGCCGGCCCGCTGGGCGCCGATCCCGGGCCTGCCCGAGTACGCCTGGCCGCTGCGCATCGCGCTCACGTCGTGGATCCGCGACGACCTTCGATTCGACTCCGTCGGGGCGCTCTGCGACCAGATGGCACGCGACATCGCGCTCGTGCGGCGCCTGGCGCACGCGCCCGCGCTTCCTACCCTCCCCCTTCCGCTCGGGAGTTCCGCATGACGACCGCCTGGACAACCAGCGCTTCCCTCGCCGAGGTCAGCGAGTTTCTGCGTCCGCGCCGGCGCATCGTCGTCACGACGCACGTGAAGCCCGACGGGGACGCCATCGGCTCCACGCTCGCGCTCGTCCGCGCCCTCAACCATCCGGGCCCGTGGAACCCGCGCCCGCGCGCCGAGGCGTGGTACTTCGGCCCACCCCCCGCGTGGCTGGCCGACATCGCCGGCGACACGCCCCACCGTGTGCTCGCGCCCAACGAAGCCCCGCCCGATGATCCGGCGATCGACGCCGTCTGCGTGCTCGACACGGGCTCGTGGGCGCAGCTCGAGCAACTGCGCGTCTTCCTCGCGTCGCGGTCCGACATGACCGCCATCGTCGACCACCACATGCACGGCGACGCCGATGTCGCGCGCCGGCGTCACATCGAGACCGGCGCCGCCGCCGCCTGCCAGCCGGTCGCGGAACTCTGCCGCCTGCTGCTCGGCGCCGACTCCCTCAGCGCGCTCCCGCGAGCCGTCGCCGAGCCGCTCTACCTCGGGCTCGCGACCGACACCGGCTGGTTCCGCCACAGCAACGTCTCGCGCGCCGTCATGGAGACGGCGGGCGAACTGCTCGCCGCCGGCGCCGACAGCGCCCACCTGCACCAGGTCGTCGAGCAGCGCGAATCCCCCTCGCGCCTGCGCCTGCTCGCCCGCGCGCTCGCCAGCCTCGAGCTCTTCGAGCACGACCGGCTCGCCGTCATGACCCTCCGCCGCGCCGACTACCACGAGACCCGCGCCCAGCCCGGCGAGTCCGGCGGCTTCGTCGACTTCGGCCAGACCCTCCGCACCGTCCTCGTCACCTGCCTGCTCACCGAGGCCGAGCCCGCCGAAGCGCCGGGCGGCAAGGGTCCCCTCACCAAGATCAGCCTCCGCAGCAAGCCCGACACCGTCGACGTCAACCAGGTCGCCCGCGCCATCGGCGGTGGCGGGCACGTGCAGGCCGCCGGCGCCCGCATGCCCCTCGATCTCGACGCCACGCGCCGTGAAGTCGTCCGCCTCATCGCCGCCGCGCTGCGCAGCTGACCCATGCCCCGGCCTCCCGACCCCCACCGCTCGCCCGACAACACCCCCGCCCCGCGCCCCCGGCGCGCCGACGCCTCGCGCCCGCCCGCGTCCCGCGCGCCCGACCGCCCGGTCCTCCGCCTCTTCTCCACCACGCTCTGGGAGTACCCGAGCCAGCACTACGACTCGTTCGTCGACGACCAGGGCACCGTCCAACGCTCCCGCCATGCGCCCCCGACGCGCGCCCCCGCCATGCAGGGCGACAAGGAGTACGTCGGCGCCACGCCCTCCTGGGTCATCTGGCAGTGCCTCATGCGCTACACCCGCCCCGGCGACGTCGTCGTCGACCCCATGTGCGGCAGCGGCACCACGCTCGACGTCTGCGCCGACCTCGCCCGCGTCGGGCACGGCTTCGACCTCGCGCCCTCCCGCCCCGACATCCGCCAGGCCGACGCACGCGCCCTCCCGATGCCCCCGGCCAGCGCCGACTTCGTGTTCGTCGATCCCCCCTACTCCACGCACGTCGACTACAGCGATCACCCCGACTGCATCGGACGCCTCAGCGCGGGGGGCGAAGACGCGGGCCGCGCCTACTACGAGGCCATGGCGGGCGTCATCGCGCAGATCGACCGCGTGCTGCGCCCCCGGCGCTGCATGGCCCTGTACGTGAGCGATTCGTTCCGCAAGAAAAAGGGCGTGCCCGGCGGGGCGTTCATGCCGATCGGCTTCGAACTCTTCTCGATGCTCGCCGCCCGCTTCCGCCCGCTCGACATCATCTGCGTCGCGCGCCGCAACCGCAAGCTCGAGCGCGCCAACTGGCGCCGGGCCGCCGAGGAGGGCAACTTCTTCCTCCGCGGGTTCAACTACGTCTTTCTGATGCGCAAGGACGACCCGGCCTAGACCGGCTGCGGGGCGAGCGCGCCGAGCTTCCACGCCTCCCGCGCGTAGTCGCGGACCATCCGGTGCGTGCTGAACCGCGACCCATTCAGCGAGATCGCCCCGCGCATCACCCGCGCCCAGCCCGGGCGATCAAACCGGTACAGCGGCGCGACGAACTTCTCCAGCACGTCGTAGAACGACCGCGCGTCCCGCTCCCACTCTTCACCGGCGTCGCCGGGCGCGCGATCTTCGCCCACGCTCCAGCCCGTCTCGCCCTCGCGCCGTCCCTCGAGCCACCAGCCGTCGGGCACCGACAACGACGGCACGCCGTTCACCGCCGCCTTCATCCCGCTCGTGCCCGACGCCTCCAGCGTCCGCAGCGGGACGTTCACCCACACGTCGCACCCCGACACGAGCGCCGCCGACAGGTCCATGTCGTACCCGGGCACGAAGCAGATGCGGATCAGGTCCGACGAGCGGTGCGCCGCCGCGTTCAGCCGCTCGATCATCGCCTTGCCGCCCCCGTCGCGCGGGTGGGCCTTGCCGGAGAAGATGAGCTGCAGGCCCCCCGCCGCGTGCGCCGCGCGTTCCAGCGCACCCATGTCCGACAGCACGAGGTCCAGGCGCTTGTAGGGCGTGCACCGTCGCGCGATGCCCAGCGTCAGCACGCCCTCCGACAGCCCCGCGTTCGTCTCCCGGTTGATCCGCCGGATCATCGCCCGCTTCGCCCGGGCGTGCGCGCCCAGCAGGTCCGCGTCCGAGAGCGCCGCGGCCCGCTCCAGCAACTCCCCGTCGCCGCGCCACCCGGGGGCCGCACGGTCGAAGAGCGCCGCCATCCACGGGCTCGCCCACGTCGCCGGGTGCACGCCGTTGGTGATCGCGGCGATCTCCGCGCCGGGAAACATGTGGCGCGAGACCTCCGCGTGACGCACCGACACCGCGTTCGCCGCGCGAGAGAGCGCCAGCGCCGTGCGCGTCGTGTCCAGGTGCTCGTGGTGGATGAAGAACGGGCTGCGCGCCAGCACCTGCGACGGGCCCACCACGTCGCGCACCAGGTCCAGGTCGAAGCGGTCGTGCCCCGCGGCGATCGGCGTGTGCGTGGTGAACACGCAGCGCTCGCGCACCAGCCGGGCGGCGTCGGGCGAGTCGATCCCCACGCCCAGGTGCAGTGATTCCTCGCGCAACAGCTCCGCCGTCAGCAGCGACGCGTGCCCCTCGTTCATGTGGTAGCACGCGAGGTCGCGCAGCCCGAAACTCCGCAGGATCCGGATGCCGCCGATGCCGAGCACGATCTCCTGCGCCAGTCGCCACCGGTGGTCCCCGCCGTAGAGCGCTCCCGTCAGGGGCCTGTCCGCCGGGTGGTTCGAGTCCAGGTCGCTGTCGAGCATCAGCACCGGCACCACGTGCCCGCGCGCGCCGTGTACCTCGTACACCCACGCCCGCAGGTGCACCTCGCGACCCGCGACGGTCACCGACGCGCGCGCCGGCACAGGACGCAGAAAGTCCCGCGGGTCCCAGCGCACGGCCGACTCGACCTGCCGCCCGGCCTCGTCCAGCGACTGGTGGAAATACCCCTGTCGATGCAGCAGCGTCACGCCGACCACGGGCTCACCCAAGTCCGCCGCGGCTTTCAGCGTGTCTCCCGCCAGCACGCCCAGCCCCCCGCTATAGGTGGGCAAGGACGACTCCAGGCCGACCTCCATCGAGAAATAGGCGACTTTCGGCGAATGCTGCACGCGGTCGTCCTCCTCACGGGGCGGGGAGTTTATCGGATCGTGGGTCCGCCCGCGCGCCGTCAGAACGCACTCCCGGGGAATCTAGGGTGCAAATCCTCGGGTTGCAGAGACTTCGGACCTTGCGGAGTTTGCCATCCTCATTATGCTCCACCTTCATCATGCCGCGGCGCTCGTCCGCGCGGGCGGGCTTCACACCCCCCGAGTTTCGCAGGATCCATGGGAGTGCATCAACATGAAGCGTTCTGACGTGCTCAAACGACTGATCCAGGCCGCCTCGCTCACCGTGCTCGCGGGCTCTGCGCTCGCCGGGCCCGACGTCATCGTCGGCGACCTCCACGAGATCACCCGCTGGGGTTCGGGCACTTCCAACGGCGTGCCCGTGCAGGCCTACTCCGTCGGCACGATCTCCTGCAACGCGGGCGACACGCCACTCCTCTGGATCGCCAGCACGAACCAGCACCCCGTCATCTCCGGCAACATGTACCGGCTCGTGCCGGCCACAGGCCGCTTCGAACAGATCGGCCAGTCGTGGCTCAAGCACGGCTTCACCGCTCTCCAGGGCGACGTCTGCTACACCGATTGCGCCGCCTACCCCAACGGCACGCGCCTGGGCGTTCACTGCTCCGATCCCTACGGCGCGGGCCTGAACGGCGACCAGGGCCGCCTCGGCCCCAAGTGGGAGGTCAACGCTGCCACCGGCGCGTACCCCTACCCCTACACCAACAGCAGCGGTTCGGGCACCATCTTCAAGCGCCTCCAGGTCCCCACCGCCGATCTGCAGACCCCCGGCGCGCTGTACTTCGTCTCGGCCATGTACATCGCCCCCGACGACGCCGCCGCGGGCAACGGCCTGAACAACGCCTCCTACCGGCGCGCCACCATCGATTCCGTGACTTTCGCCCCCGCCCTCGTCGGCACCACCCAGCGCACCCGCCCGGCCATCTTCGCCTGGAAGGACCACGGCCTGGGCGCGAATCAGCCCGACCCCGACGTCTTCATCACCAGCGTCGACGTCCCCGGCGACGGACGCTTCTACGTCGCCGCCAAGGCCACCGATCTCGGCGGCGGACGATGGCGCTACCGCTACTCCGTCCAGAACCTCAACAGCCACCGCTCCGCACAGTCCCTCAGCATCCCGCTCCCCAACGTGCAGACCAGCAGCGTCACCAACGTCGTGTTCGACGATGTCGACTATCACTCCGGCGAGCCCTTCTCGCTCACCAACTGGACCCCCTCCACGACTTCCACGGCCCAGACCTGGGCGTCCCAGACCTTCGCGCAGAACCCCAACGCCAACGCCCTCCGCTGGGACACGATCTACTCATACGAGTTCGAGTGCGCCGTCCCGCCCGCCTCGGGCAACGCCACCATCGGGCTCTTCCGCACCGGGTCACCCTCTTCCGTCACCATTTCTACGGTCATTCCCAGCCCCACCGGCACCCAGCAACCCATCAACGACGCCTGCGCGTTCGCGGCCTCCGTCGGCAGCGGCGCCACCCCGTTCTCCACGGTCGGCGCGACCACCGACGGCCCGCTCGCCTGCAACGAGTTCAACTACAACCAGGTCGGTAACGACATCTGGTTCCGCTGGACCAGCCCCAACTGCGCCGGCAACTCCGTGATCAGCACCTGCGGCAGCGCCTACGACACCAAGATCGCCGTCTACGCCGACACCGGCACCTGCCCCACCGATAACTCACACCTCGCCTGCAACGACGACAACACCGCCGTCTGCGGCACGGGCTCGCTCCACTCCTCCGTCACACTCGCCACCACCCCCAACACCTCCTACCTCATCCGCGTCGGCGGGTACAACGCCATCACCGGCACCGGCACCCTCACCATCACCCCGCCCGACTGCGGGCCCACCAACGACAACTGCGCCAACGCCACCATCCTCGCCGACAACAGCCCTGTCAGCGGCACCACCGTCGAGGCGACCAACGACGGCACGGCCTCCTGCGGCCAGTCCGGGTCGTCGGCCGACATCTGGTTCCGATACACACCCCAGGTCTCCGGCAACTTCCAGGTCAACACCTGCAACAGCTCCTACGACACCGTCCTCGCCGCCTACTCCGGCACCTGCGGCTCGCTCTCGCAGATCGTCTGCAACGACGACGAGGGCACCACCGGGCCCTGCACCGGAACGCTCCAGTCCTCCATCACCGTCAACGGCGTCGCCGGCACCACCTACCTCATCCGCCTCGCCGGATACCAGGGCGCCACGGGTAACTACACCATCCGCGTCGTCGGCGGCGGCGGCGTCCTCCCGCCCATCAACGACAACTGCAACAATCGCGCGGGCGTGTCCAACGGCTCCAACCCCTTCACCACCCTCGGCGCCACCACCGACGGGCCCACCCACGCCGCGTGCTCCTTCAACGCCTCCAACCAGATCACCAACGACATCTGGTTCAACTACCCCTCCCTCTGCGATGGCCAGCTCACCGTCGACACCTGCGCCGCCGCCTCCTTCAACACCCGCATCGCCATCTACAGCGGGGACACCTGCACCAACTTCGATAGCCGCCTCCTCGACTGTTCCGACGACGACTGCCCCTCCGGGCGCTCCAGCGTTTCCATCCCCGTCGTCGCCGGCCAGTCCTACACCATCCGCGTCGGCGGCACCAACGGCGCCGTCGGCACCGGCACGCTGACCATCAACTGCGTCCCCACTCCGCCCCCCTGCGACCCGGACTTCAACCAGGACGGCAACGCCGATCAGGACGACATCGCCTGCCTCTCCCAGGTCGTCGCCGGCGACACCGACTGCTCCTCCATGGACCCGGACTTCAACCAGGACGGCAACGTCGACCAGGATGACATCGACGCCCTCTCCCAGGTCGTCGGCGGCTCGCCCTGCCCCTAAACGACGCGTCCGCTCCGTACATCGCGTCCGCTCAACCGCCCCGGCACCCGCCGGGGCGGTTTTTCGTTGCGCACCCAAACTTCGGCGTTGGCGCGTCCGAATACGTCGATACCATCCACCTTGCTCTTCCCGCCACGCCGGAACTCCACCATGCACCTCCGCGCCGCCACTCTCCCCGTCGTCCTCCTCGCCGCCTTCGCCGGCGCCCAGGACAGTGTTTCCCGCAACGCCAACGCCGGCAACGGCCTGCCCGGCGACGCGCCCGCGCCCTGGAGCGGGGTCTACCAGCGCCAGAGCTTCGTCGTCGACCTTTCCCCCATCGTCTCCGCGTGGGGAACGCCCTTCGGCGCCGCGCCCGTCATCAAGTCCGGACGCATCAACACCACGCGCTTCAACGCCTTCGCCGCCGCCACCACCATCAGTCCGTCCCTCGTCACCGGCGCCGCGCTGCCCGCGCCGACGTACACCCTCTGGACCCAGGCCGGCGGCGGGCTCCACACCGGCGAGAACAACCCCGCCCTCAACACGCTCGTCTCGCCCCCCGCCTCCGCCACGCTCTTCGCCCTCGCCTGCCTTGACGTGGACGAACAACTCAGCAGTTCCACCTTCTTCTTCTCGAACGTCCTGCAGGGCGCGCAGGCCGCCTACGACCCCAACCAGCCCGACCGCCTGTTCGTCACGCGCGTGATGGCGGCCCACAACAGCACCACCCCCACCCTCACCGATCGCTCGCAACTCGGCCTGGGCACCATCGACGCCGCTGGCAACCTGGTCTTCCGCGCCGACTCGTTCGGCAGCGCCAACCCCACGAACCCGCTCGTCGGCGACAACTACTTCCGCGTCCGCCTGCCGGGCCGCTCCGGGGTGTCAAACCCCATCGACAACAACGGCGCCGCCAACGCCGCGGCGGTGGATTGGCTGCTCCAGCGTTCCACGCTCACCCACGCCGTCCCCGCGGCGTTGCCCGCCGACATCGCCGGGCGCTCCGTGCTCGTCGGCGCCGACTTCGTGGGGCGCCTCGGCGCCGAGACCACGCCGCTCGCGCTCGCGACGACCACCGCCCACCGCCCGGGCACGCTGGATCACCGGGGCAGCGCCTCGATCCGCCCCCAGCCGCTCTTCCCCACGGGCGTCGCCACCGCCGCCACGCTCGCGCGCAGCACGGGCGCCAACGGCCCGGTCGATTCCATCAGCCTCGCCGCGCTCGACGCCAACGCCGTCGTCCTCGCATCGCGCACGCTCACGCTGCCCTCCGTCGTGCTCGACCCCTGTCGCCCGTTCACCTGGATGTCCAGCGCGGGCGGCCTGCGTGGCTACGACAGCCAGACCACCTTCCGCGGGCCCGTGGGCCCCGTCGCGTTGGGGCGCGATCAGGCCGGGCGGGCCCTCGCCGCCGGCGTGCTCTACGCGGGCGTCCCCGCCAACCCCGCCTCGTCGTTCAACGCCATCGCCGTGGCCCGCGCGGACCTCTCGCAGCCCGGCGTGCCCGCGCAGTGGGTGCTCGCCGCCTGGGTTGATCCCGCCACCGGGCTCGGCAAGGACATCCGCGGCGACTTCGGCGCCGACGGCACGCCCGACACCAACGACGCGGGCGAGCGCGACGGCTCCGTCGACGCCACCGACGCCCCCATCGGACGCATCGTTTCGCTCGCCAGCACGCCCCTGGGCTTCGCCGGCCCTTCCATCTCCGTCCCGGGCATCGACAGCGTCGGCAACCTCTACTTCATCGCCGCCGTCGAACTCAACCGCTCGACGCCCGGCGGCATCGTCGCCGAGCCCACGCTCGCCCTGGTCCGCGCCATCTACAACCCCGCCGCCTTCTGCTACGAACTCGACGTCGTGCTGAAGGCCGGCGACATCCTTCCCGGACGCAACAGCGCGCGCAACTACCGCATCGACTCGCTCGTCCTCGCCGACGGCGACTCCATCTCCTCCGCGTCCATGTTCGCCTCCAGCGTCTCGGCCAGCGCCTGGAACGCCGTTCCCACCGATTCGCTCGCGACCATCGACCCCCGCGCCCTGGGCGGGCTCGCCCTCGTCGCGCGCATCACCTACGACGTCGACCAGGACGGCGACTACGCCGACCCCACCCGCCCCGGCTCGGACATCGACAGCCCCGACGAGTCGTACAACGTCGTCATGTACGTCGGCAACACGTTCGCCGGCGGGCCCACCTGCGACCCGGACTTCAATCAGGACGGCAACGTCGATCAGGACGACGTCGCGTGCCTCACGCAGGTCGTCGCCGGAGACCCGGGCTGCTCCGCCTCCGACCCGGACTTCAACGCCGACGGCAACGTCGACCAGGACGACATCTCGGCACTGACCCAGGTCGTCGCCGGGGCGCCGTGCCCGTGAGAGGGACAGGCATTCGGCATTCGGCATTCGGGAAGATGCGCCGAATGCCCGATGCACAATGCCCATTGCCTAATGCCTAATGCCTAATCCCGAGTGCCTTGCTTCTCGTGTCTGGGTTCGTGCCAAGAGCCTTCTGTCTTCTTCGTGCCGCCTCAGCCGTCCGGCGAACGCCGGCGGAGCTCCGCGATGGTCCGCTGGAGCTTGCGGTGCAGGATACTGACCCGCAGCAGGCTCCGGACGCGCGCCAGCAGTTCGATCCGGTTGACCGGCTTGGTCAGAAAGTCGTCCGCGCCGGATTCCACCGCGCGCTCCACGTCCGATACTTCGTTGAGCGCGGTCACCATCACCACCTGCAGATCCGCCGTGGCGGCGTCACGCTTGATGCGCTCGCACACCTGGAACCCGCTCATGCGGGGCATCATGACGTCGAGCAGCACCAGGTCCGGACGACGCCGCTCGATCTCGGCCAGCGCCTGGGCCCCGTCCGCCGCGGTGCGGATCTCGCACCCCAGTTCCTCCAGGTACGCGATGAGCAGTTCGAGATTCTGCTCGTTGTCGTCGACGACCAGGATGTTGCACGTGGACACGTCGAGGTCGATCCCGTCGGTGTCGGTCGGTCGCGGGTCGGTCATCCGCTGGTCTCCTGTGCGAACCGCCATGGTACGGATGCTGCCCCTCCCGCGCGTCGGCCCGCCGTTTCCACAGCCCGCGCTGGACTTTCTAGGGGAAGTACCCTATAAACCCTTCGCTGGATGCGACTTGGCCCTCGGTCGAGGGCAGGCACGGGGCGAACGCATGTCAGGTCTCGCAGCACGGCATCGTCCGGCGTGGTCGGACCGCTTTCGGGTCCCCGAGGCGCACTCGCTCGTCGGCGAGCTGCCCCGCGCGTTCGGCCCTGCCGTGGAGCACGCCCGGCGCATCCTCACCGGCACGCATGCCTTCACCGAGTCCGTCTGCTGGCAGGGCGTCTGGAACTGGTGCCTGCGGTACGGCCCGAATCCCATGCCCCCCATCGCCTGCGCCTATGTCGTCCCCGACCCGGCCAAGCCCCGACTGTGCATCCCATTCCCGGAGTTCACGCTCCGCGCGATGTCTCCCAAGCGCGTCGGCAAGTCCGTGCGCGATACCCTGGTGCACGCGCCGTCGGTCAACGGCATCCGCTGGGCGACCTGGGACATCCAGAGCAAGGCGCAGGTCGAGGAGGTGCTCGACCTCGTCACCCTCGGCCTGACCGTGCAGCCCCCGATGGCCGCCGCGACCTGAGCGCCCTCGCCTTCATCCCGATCAAGCCCGCGCACTGTGCGTGCCGATGCACTGGGGTGGTGGGGAGATGCCCGGCCATCGGCAGTCTGGGCGGACTGGGAGGAATGGGATGAATCGAGTCGCGTTCGTTCTCGCCGCCTGTCTTTTTCCGGCGGCCGCGGGTGCCCAGTCGCTCGCGCTGTCGAACGAAGTCTCGCGCGCCGTCTCGAACGCGAAGCTCGGCGCCGCCACCGTGGGCATCAGCATCCGCGACGTCACCTCCGGGCAGGTGCTGTCCGACGTGCGCGCCGATCAGCCGATGATCCCGGCGTCGAACATGAAAGTGCTCACGAGCGGCGCCGCCCTGCTGGCGCTCTCGCCCGCGTTCCAGTTCCGCACCGAACTCGTCCAGGACGGCGACCGTCTGGTGTTCAAGGGCTCGGGCGATCCCGCGCTGGCGGACCCGGACCTGTTGGCGCGCATGAACCCGCGCCTCACCGTGAGCGACGTGCTGGGCGTGCTGGCGGGGGCCGCGCAGAAGGCCGGCGTGGTGCAGGCGACCGAGATCGTGGTGGACGACCGCGTCTTTGACCGGCAGTTCGTGCACCCGAGCTGGCCCACCGAGAAGCTCGACCGCGGGTACAGCGCGGAGGTCGCGGGCGTGAACTTCCACGCGAACGTGCTGCTGGCGTTCCCCGGGCCCGGTCGCGGCGGCGCCGGCTCGCTGCCGACGTACTCGATCCAGCCCGACGCGCCATGGATCGAAGTCGAGAACCGCGCGCGAACGACCTCGCAGGGCAAGAACAGCGTGTGGCTCTCGCGCGAGCCATTTTCCAACCGCTTCACGCTGCGGGGCGAGGTGCGCCAGGCCGCCCAGGTGGGCGTCGAGATCACCATCCACAACCCGCCGGAGTTCGTGGGCCAACTGCTGGCCGATCACCTTTCCCGCGCGGGCGTGCGCATCGGCGACGGCACGGGCGGGAGCACCTCGCGTGTCGCCTCGGAGGGGGACGTCTTCGAGGGCGGGCGGGTGATCGCCGCCGTCAACACGCCCATCGAGGAAGTGCTGCACCGCTGCAACAGCGACTCGGCGAACTTGTACGCCGAGGCCCTTCTGAAGCGTCTCGGGCATGAGGTGACGCGCGAGCCGGGGTCGTGGAGCAACGGCGGCGCGGTGCTGCGCATGATGATCTCCCAGCACCTGGGCGCCCGGGCCGCGGGCGACGTCACCATCGCCGACGGCTCGGGCCTGTCGCGCGACAACGCCGTCGCGCCCGCGACGCTGACGCGCTGGCTCGGCGTGCTGGCCTCGAACGACGCGGCCCGCGACATGTTCACCGCCTCGCTCGCCCGCCCCGGGCAGGGCACGCTCCGCCGGCGCTTCTCGGGCGTGCGCCTCCAGAACGAGCTCTACGCCAAGAGCGGGTTCATCAACGGCGTGCGGACGCTCTCGGGCTACGTCGTCGACCCGAGCAGCGGGCGGCGCGTCGCCTTTAGCGTCATGGTCAACGACATCCGCACCGACACGCAGACCGCCGGCGCCCTCAATCTCCACGAGGACGTCGTGAAGATCATCGACCGCTATCTCGTATCGCTCGCGCCGGCGGCCTCGCCCCGCTGAGGCGCCAGGCCGTACTCGGCCCACCGGGCCGTCACCCGCGCGCCGATATCCGGCGGCATGCGGATGAACGGGGGCCACTCGCGCACGGGCAGCCCGTGGGCCTCGTCGCCCGGTCCCTTGGGCGTCGCGTCGAACGCGACCCGCCGCCCGCACTTGCTGAGCACGCGATCACGGTCGGGGGCCGCGTTGGCCATCCAGTGAAAGAACGCGTCGTCGGCGTTCGCGACGTCGGCATCCGGGCCAACAACGACGATCCAGCGGGGAAGGGCGCACTCGCCCGTAAGCCCGCCGAGGGCCTTGATGAGCCGCGCGCCGTCGCCCGGGGCGGTCTTCGCCAGGCGCACGAGCAGCCACCACCCGCCCAGTTCCTCCGGCACGCGCGCGTCGAGCACGCCCTCGACCGCCCGCACGCGCGTTTCGGTCGCGCGGGCGTCGTCACCGAGGACGGCGTTGACCGGCCCGGCGTCGCACAACTCCCGCGCCAACTCGTCCAGCACCCGGTGGGTTTCGGCGGGGTCGCTCTTGCGGGTCGCGTCGAGGCCCATCTTTCCGCCCGCGCCCAGGAACGGGGCCGCGTGGTCCAGGATGTCGAGCGGCCCGCGCACCAACTCGCTGTCTCGCGCCGGCACGCAGCGCTCGCCCACGGCACGCATCACGCCGGGGTGATCGTGCACGTCGACGTCGTCGTCGACCACCACGATCGCCTTCGTCCACGACATCTGCCCGGCGCCCCAGATCGCGTGCATGACACGGCGCGCCTGCAGCGGGTACGCCTTGCGGACCTTGACGAACGCGCAGTTGTGGAACGCCCCGAACAGCGGCAGGTCGTAGTCCTCGATGTCCGGCACCAGCGTCTTGAGCAGCGGCAGGAAGATCCGCTCCGTCGCCTTCCCGAGGTAGTAGTCCTCCTGCGGCGGGTAGCCCACGATCGTCGTCGGGTACACGGGCTCGCGCCGGTGTGTGATGGCCGTGACGTCGAGGATCGGGTACCGGTCCGGCATCGAGTAGAACCCGGTGTGGTCGCCGAACGGGCCCTCGAACACGGCGCCCGGGCCGATGTCGCCGTCGCGGCGCGGGTCGTAGCCGATCAGCCCCGCGTCGGGGCGGACGAACCCCTCGATCACGATCTCGGCATTCGCCGGCACCCAGAGCGGCACCGTCTTCGCCCGCACCATCGGGATGCCCCGCCCGTGCAGGAACCCCGCCATGAGCAGTTCGCTGATCCCCGGCGGGAGCGGCGCGGTCGCCGCGTAGGGCATCACGCTCTCGCCCCCCAGCACCACGGCCACGGGCATGGGCTTGCCCAGCGCCTTCCACGATCGCCAGTGCCGGGCGCCGTCGTGGTGCAGGTGCCAGTGCATCGCGAGGCGGTTGCGCCCCATGAGCTGCACGCGGTACATCCCGATGTTGTGCGACGCCGGGGCCGGGTGGTCGCGGTCGTCGGCGTGCACGGTGTGGATGCCCGCGAGCGTGATGAACCGCCCGCGGAACCGGGCGTCCCAGTCGCTGCCGCGCCCGAGCCCCTCGACCGCGTCGTTGACGCCCGCCGGGTAGCCCAGGGCCGCGAAGTCGCCGTCGTGAGGCCAGCAGCGGATGATCGGCAGGCGCGTGAGGTCTACCCCGTCGCCGGTCAGCATCACCTGCTGGCACTCGCCGAGCCCGCGCCGGCGCCTGGGGGGCGTGCGCAAGAGCGGCAAGAACCGGCGGGCCGCGGCGATGCCCTCGCCGATGGTGCGGGGGGGTTGGGGCTTCACGAGTTCGGCGATGCGTGCGGCGATGGATTCGAACCCGCCGCCGGTGCAGCCCAGCGCCATCTCGAGACGTCGGTACGACCCCCAGGCGTTGATGAGCACGGGCATGTCGGCGCCGTCGACATTCGTGAACAGCAGGGCCGACCCGCCACGATCGTGGAACCGCGGGTCCGTCGCGCGGGCGGGGGCGCTGGGCAGGCCCGGGCAGCGCGACTTGCTGACGCGATCGGCGATCTCGGCGATCTCGAGGACGGGCGAGACGCGGGCCGATACTCGCGAGAGTTCACCCGCGCGATCCAGGGCCGTAACGAACTCTCCGAGCGAGGCGTACATGGGGTGCCCGAGCGTATGAGCGAGACCAGGCCCAATCCGTGGAACGAGACGCCCGCGCCGGGGCAGGCGCTGCTCCCCGCGCACGTGTACGCCGCCTCGCGCGACTGGGGCGGCTACTTCCGCTCGCTCGCGCACCTGGGCCCGCGCGAGACGCTGCTCGCCGCGCTCTCTTCGTTCGACGCCGACCCGCCGGCGGATGCGTCCCGCGACGCGATCGACCTCGGCTGCGGCGACGGGCGCGACACCGCCGAACTCCTCCGGCGCGGCTGGCGGGTGCTGGCGATCGACGCGTCGGACGAGGGGCTCGACCGCCTCCGCCGGCGCAACGACCTCGTGCACCCCGAGCGCCTCGAAACCCGGCGCGCGTCGTTCGAAGACGTCACGCTCCCGCCTTGCACGCTGCTGTGCGCGTCGTTCTCGCTGCCCTTCTGCCCGGCGCACGCCTTCCCGCGCCTGTGGGCGGCGGTCACGGGCTCGATCCGCCCCGGCGGGCGCTTCGCGGGCCAGCTCTTCGGCGACGCCGACGACTGGGCCCGCCTGCCCGACCGCACGCACCACACGCCCGACCAGGCGCGGGCGCTCTTCGAGGGGTTCGAGCTCGAACGCTTCCAGGAGGAGCGCCGCGACAGCGCCGTCGACCCCGTCTCGCACCCGAAGAGATGGCACGTCTTCCACATCGTCGCGCGGCGCGCCGGGCAACCCGCGTCCGCCCCGTCGTCTCGGGTATCCTGAGGGCTTCGCGGGGGGTTTCATGAGCGTCGCCATCTCACACCGCAGCGACTGGGCCATCGACCTCACCCACGTCGACAAGAAGTACCGCGGGAAGGTCCACGCCCTGCGCGGCATCGACATGCGCGTGCGCCGGGGCGAGGTCTTCGGCCTGCTCGGCCCCAACGGCGCGGGCAAGAGCACCCTCGTCAAGATCCTCATGACCGTCATCTCGCCCTCGCGCGCCGACGGCACCGTGCTCGGGCGCCCCGTGGGGCACAAGGGCTCGCTCGCCAACATCGGCTACCTCCCCGAGCACCACAAGTTCCCGGAGTACCTCACCGGCGGGCAGGTGCTGGATTTCTACGGCGCGCTCTCGGGCGTGCCCAGAGCCGAACGGCGCGCCCGCGCCCCCGAACTGCTGGAACTCGTCGGCATGACGGCGTGGGCCAAGACGAAGGTCAAGCAGTACAGCAAGGGCATGCGTCAGCGCATCGGCATCGCGCAGGCGCTCATGAACGACCCGGAGCTCGTCATCCTCGACGAGCCCACCGACGGCGTCGACCCCGTGGGCCGGCGCGACATCCGGGGCATGGTCCAGCGCCTCAAGGAGCGCGGCAAGACGGTCTTCCTCAACTCGCACCTGCTCAGCGAGCTCGAGATGGTCTGCGACCGCGTGGCGATCCTCGTGCAGGGCAAGGTCGCCAGCCAGGGCACCATCGCCGAACTGACCGACGACCAGGCCCGCTACGAGATCGACCTGTGGCTCGACGAAGGCCAGCCCGCGCACGACCTGCTCGCCCGCGCGCTGCCAGAGGCCGCGAACGCGAGCCCCCCGCCCGCCGACGTCAACGCGCTCGCGCCCCGCGTCGCGTGGAGCGGCACGCTCACGACGGGCGAACTCTTCCGCATCACGCGCGCGGGGATCACCATCAACACGACCGACGCGGCGCGCGTGCAGCCGATCATCGACCGCCTGCGCGCGGGGAACGTGGTGATCAAGTCCATCCGCCCGGTGCGGCCTTCGCTCGAAGACCTCTTCATGCAGGCCGTGACCGATCCGAACACGGGCAAGGCCGCCGCGCCGGGTGCGGCACGGGAGAAGGCCTGATGTCGCGCGCCGCCACCCAGACCATCGCGATCTTCCACGACGCGTACCGCGAGCTCAACGCGAAGCGCCTGTTCTGGATCGTGATGATCATCTCCGTCGTGATCGTCGCGGCGTTCGCGCTCGTGGGCCTCACGGACAAAGGCCTCAAGGTGATCGTGTGGGAGATCCCCATCCCCTTCTTCAACCGCTCCACGATGGAGCCGGCGATGTTCTACAAGATGATCTTCGTGAACCTGGGCATCGGGTTCTGGCTGTCGTGGGGCGCCACGATCCTCGCGATCATCTCGACCGCGAGCATCATCCCCGAGTTCGTGTCGAGCGGCTCCATCGAGCTCACGCTGAGCCGCCCCGTCTCGCGACTGCGCCTCTTCCTCACGAAGTACCTCACCGGTCTGCTCTTCGTCGCGCTGCAGGTCACGGTGTTCACGCTCGCCGCGTTCGTCGTCATCGGCTTCAAGGGCGACGCCTGGATGCCCAAGCTCTTCTGGGCCATCCCGATCGTCGTCCTCTTCTTCAGTTATCTCTTCAGCATCTGCGCGCTCGTGGGGCTGCTCACCCGCTCCACCATCGCGGCCCTGCTCATCACCCTGCTCATGTGGCTCTTCTTCTTCGGGCTCAACGCGACCGACGGGATCTTCGTGAGCCTGCGCGAGACCACCCGCCTGCGCGAGAACGTGCTGGCCAAGCGCGTGGAGCGGCTCGAGCGCAACGCGTCGCTGCGCATCTGGGAGAAGCGCCGCGCCGAGGCCGGCGAGCCGGCCCCCCCCGAGGGCACACCCCCGCCCGTCTACACGCCGGCCGAGATCGATGCCGAGAACCCGCTCATTCAGAACCAGCGGACGAAGCTCGCCGCCGAGCGCGCGTCGCTGGCCAAGTGGACCCGCTGGGCGAGCATCTTCTACTGGGTCAAGACGCCCCTGCCCAAGACAAGCGAGACGCTCGCCCTGCTGGAGCGCACGCTCATCAGCGAAGAAGAACTCGAGCGCCTCCGCACGCCCAACGACGACCAGCCCGTCGCGTTCGGCGAGCAGGACGACGTGCAGGTGAGCGCCCGCGAGGCGCAGTTGGGCTCGGAGAAGGCGCTGCGCGCCCGCAGCACCGCGTGGATCATCGGCACCTCGCTCGGCTTCGAGGCCTTCATCCTCGGCATCGCGTGCGTCATTTTCTGTCGGCGCGACTTCTGATCACCCGCGATTGCTGACCTGCGCGCGATCTCGGATCCACGCGCATCGCCCCTACCGCCCGTCCGCCAGCGTGCGCCCCCGGTCGCGGGCCGCCAGGATCGCGCGGGCCCAGGTCTCCATCGCGTCGCTGTCCTCGAGCACGCGGACCGCCGCGGCGGTCGTCCCGCCCGGGCTCGTCACGCCCGCGCGGAGCGTCGCGGGATCTGGGCCGCCCGCGCCGGTTTGCCCGGCACCTTCCGCCAGCAGCGCCGCGGCCCCGGCGATCGTCTCTCGCACCATCTCCAGCGCTTGCGCATGCTCAAAGCCCATGAGCACGCCCGCCCGCTGCATGGCCTCGGCGAGGTAGAACACGTACGCCGGCCCGCTGCCCGCCAACGCCGTGAACGCGTCCATGAGCGCCTCGTCCACCCGGAACACCTTCTGTCCGCCCGTCCCGAAGAGCGCGCACGCGAAGTGGTCGTCGGGGTGTGCGGCCCCGTCGCTCAGGCACACCGCCGTGCACCCGCGCCCCACGCGCAGCGCGAGGTTCGGCATCGCCCGCACGACGCGTGCGCACGCCAGCAGGGCGCGGACCTTTGCCCCGGGCGTCCCCGCGAGGATGGAGATCACGACGCGGGGGTCATCGCCCAGCGCCGGGCGCAGCCCCGCCGCCACGTCCGCGAGCGCCTGGGGCTTCACCGCGAGCAGCACCTGGGCGTGCGCGCCCCGCGCCCGCAGCCACGCGCCGCCGCCGGCGAGATCCGCGAACGTCTCGACCGTCCGCGGGAGGCGTGCGCGTCGGCCCGCGTCGGGTTCGACCACGGCGAGGGCGTCGGGGGGGAGCACGGCGCTACGGAGGGCCCCGTCGACGATCGCGCCGCCCATGGCCCCGGCTCCGACGACCAGCAGCGAGGGCGGTTGGGTGGCGTGCGGGGTGTGCATCCCGCAGGGTAGTGCGTGTCCCTATCCTTCCGGCACATGTCGGTCTATTACCAGTTGGACTTCGAGAAGCCGGTCGCGGCGGTCGAGCAGCAGATCGAATCCGCGGAGGAGCGCCTCCGACGCACCCCCGCCGCCGACGAGGACCCCGCCGCGCGCGCCCGCGTGGAGCACGACCTCGCGGCCCTTCGACGCGAGCGTGAAGAGGCGCTCACGAAGGCGTACGCCAGGCTGTCCCCGTGGGACACGGTGCGCGTGGCCCGGCACCCGCTCCGCCCGCAGACGCGCGATTACATCGCCCTCATGTGCCGCGACTTCGCGGAACTGCACGGCGACCGGCGCTTCGCCGACGACGCGGCGATCGTCACGGGCTTTGCGCGCCTGGGCCCGCTGAAGGTCCTGCTCGTCGGGCACCAGAAGGGCAAGCAGACGAGCGAGAAGCTCGCGTGCAACTTCGGCTGCGCCCACCCCGAGGGCTACCGCAAGGCGCTCGCGAAGATGAAACTGGCCGAGAAGTTCGGCGTGCCGATCGTGACGCTGGTCGACACGCCCGGCGCCTACCCCGGGCTGGGTGCCGAGCAGCGCGGCCAGGCCGAGGCCATCGCGGTGAACATGCTCGAGATGAGCCGCCTGCGCACGCCCATCGTGAGCGTCGTCATCGGCGAGGGCGGGTCGGGGGGCGCGCTGGGGTTGGCGGTCGCCGACCGCGTCGCGATGCTCCAGCACGCGTGGTACTCCGTCATCAGCCCCGAGGGCTGCGCCGCCATTCTCTGGAAGGAAGCCAACGAGCAGACGAACCACGCGGCGGCCCGCGCGCTGAAGCTCACGGCGCAGGACAACCTCTCGCTGGGCATCATCGACGAGGTCATCCCCGAGCCCCTGGGCGGGGCGCACCGCGACCCCCGGTCTACCGCGCTCGCGCTCCAGCAGTGGATCGTGGCGCAGCTCAACGCGCTGCGCACCGTCGAGCCGGACGAACTGCTCGCGCAGCGGTACGCCCGCTTCCGGCGCATGGGCCAGTACCTCGAGAGCCCGGGCGAGGCCACGCCCCCGGACGACACCGCCCTCGCGGGCACGCCGGGCGTCTAGCACCCCCGCGCCCGGACGCTGGTGGCTTTGACTGGCACGGGGTGTCCCCCTAGCGTTTCGGCCATTCGCCGCGGGACACCTTCCGTGTCCCGGCGCACGCGTGGAGTCGCCCGTGCCCAAGAACACTCCCGCCGAGAAAAAAGCGTTGAAGCCAAAGCCCGCGCGCGAAAAACCCGCGAAGAAGACGCCCGTTGCCAAGGCCAAGGCGGCCTCCAAGCCCGCCCCCAAGGCTTCGCGCCCCGCGAAGGCCGCCGAATCACCCGCGAAGCCCAAGGCCAAGGCGCGCCCCGCGGCCAAGGCCGAGCCCAAGAGCGAGAAGGCCCGCCCGCCGGCCAAGCCCCGCGCGGACGAGAAGCCCGAGAAGGGCGCAAAGGCCGCCCCCGCCGCGCCCGAACCCAAGGCGGCCCCCGTGGCCGACGCGAAGACCGCGCGCAAGGGGATCACGATCGTGACGCCCAAGCCGGTGCGCAAGGCGAAGGCGCCGATCTCGATGGCGAACATCATCCCGTCGGGGCTCGGGCGCCTGCTGGATCCGAAGTCTCCGCGCAAGCCGCTGATCCCGTCGGGCCCGAAGGCGTCGCCCGCGCGGGCGCTGGGGCAGCACGGCGGGCCGGAGCTGCCGCAGACGGTGGTGACCGGCGTGTCGCCCTTGTCCGAGACGCAGATCGAGTACTTCCGCCAGCGCCTGATCCGCAAGCGGGCGGAACTGGTCGGCGACGTGAACATGATGGAGCGTGAGGCGCTGCGGAGCGAGTCGGGCTCGCTCTCGAACATGCCCTCGCACCTGGCCGAGCAGGGGTCCGACGCTTCGGAGCAGTCGCTGTCGCTCGACCTGGCGGCCGCCGACCGCAAGCTGATCCGCGAGATCGACGACGCGCTCGTGCGGATCACGAAGGGCACGTTCGGCGTGTGCGAACTGACGGGCAAGCCGGTAAAGCTCGAGCGTCTGGAAGAGCTGCCCTGGGCGCGCTACTCGATCGAAGCCGCGCGCGAGCTCGAACGCCACGCGATGCGCTCGTAGATGAACGCGACGCCCACAGCCCCGCCCGCGCGTACGCCCGTCCACCCCACGCGCAAGCCGCGGCGTGCCTGGCTCGTGCTGCTCGCGACGATCATCGTGGGCCTGGTGATCGACCTGGGCAGCAAGGCGGCGGCGTTCCGGTACATCGCCGACGCGCCCGTCGTCGTCGACCGAGCGCAGGTGATGCGAGCGAACCATCCATCCGCGCTGATCCCGGCGCACGAGCCGGTCCGCATCGTCCCGCACGTGCTCGAGTTCACGCTCGTCCTGAACCCCGGCGCGGTGTTCGGCATCGGCGCCGGGCGCAGGGGCGTGTTCATGCTCTTCACCGGCGTCGCGATGGTCTTCGCGATGATGCTGTTCGTGCGGTGGACCACCGCGCGCGACACGCTCAGCCACGCCGCGGTCGGCCTGCTGGTCTCGGGCGGGCTGGGCAACCTCTACGACCGGCTCGTGTACGCCTGCGTGCGCGACTTCATCCACCCGCTCCCCGGCGTCGTGCTCCCGGGCGGGCTCGAGTGGCCCTGGGGCGGGCGCGAGGTCTGGCCGTACGTCTCGAACATCGCCGACCTGTTCCTCATCATCGGCATCGGCGCGCTCATCTGGCGCACACTCCGTCCGATCGGCGACGACCGCCCGGCGCCCGCCGAACCGGCCGGCGCGGCCGATGGCCCCGGCTCTCAAACGGGCTCGGGCTCTCAGGCCGGCGCGGGCTGATTCGCCCGCTGACGGATCCCGTCCAGCATCCCCCGAACCTCCGCCGCCATCCGCGAGTTCGGGAACTCTTCCACGATCTGCTGCCCCAGGCGCGTCGCCTCGGCCCACCGGTGGTCCTGCAACGCGAGGCGGAACTGCGCCCCCAGGTTCTGGCGCGCCCGACCGATGACCCCGCGCGCCAGTTCGCGCAGCGGCTCGGCCTCGACGGGCGTCAGGTACTGGTCGAGCTCGCGCAGCAGCGTCAGCGCTTCCTCCGTCCGGTCGGCCTGCGCCGCCAGGAGGAACCGCCTCTCCAGATCCCGGCGGAACGCGTCGTACGCCTGCCCCACCCGCGCCCGCAGGGGCTCTACCCGCGGCGAGTCCGGGTACAGCCGCATGATCTTGCTCGCTTCCAGCGATGCGTCGTGCCACCGGCGCTGCAGCACCAGCCCGTCGAGCACCCCGATCGCCTCTGTGATCTCCTGCTCCAGGCTCTGCCGACGCAGGTCGTCGATCCGCGCCCGGAACCCCTCGGCCTCCGCCCGGTACCCGAACCGGTCGGCCAGCTCGCGGATCAGCGCCAGGGCCGCGTCCCAGTTCCTCGCCGCGAGGTCTTCCTCGATCGCGCGGCACAGGATGTCACGCTCTTCCCGCCGGTTGAGCGCGCGTCGGGCCTCGTCCGAGAGCACGCTCGAATCCGCCAGACGCCGCACGCTCCGCTGCACGTCGTCCAGGCGCGCCAGCAGCTCGCGGTCGCCGGACATCGTCTCGCGCCGCAGCATCAGCACCACGATCGGGCCCAGCGCGCCCACCACGGCCAGCCCCAGCAGCCCCAGGCCTCGGTCCTGCTCGCGCACCAGCAGCAGCACCGTCACGCCCAGCGCCGCCGCGAAGTTCAGCAGCACCAGAAACCACACCAGCCGCGAGTCCCGCCGACGATCCGACACGCCATTCGACGGTTGATGGTCCATGCGACCTCCCTGGGTGCGCGCTCAGCCCGCGGCCCGCGGGCAAGTGTAAACCGCCCGGGCAAGCGGCCATAGACTGCCCCGTGACAGACCCCGCGCTCGCCATCGCCCGCTTCGAACTCGGCCCGTTTCTCACCAACACGTACGTCGTGGGCGTCCGCACATCGCCCGACTGCTGGATCATCGATCCGAGCTTCGAGCCCGCGCCGGTCATCGAGCACGTCCGGGCGCAGGGCCTCACCCCCCGCGCGATCGTGCTCACGCACGCCCACATCGACCACATCGCCGGCATCGCCGACGTGCGACGGGCCTTCCCGGATGCGCCGGTTCTGCTGCACAAGGCCGAGCACGACTGGCTGGGCGCCCCTGAACTCAACCTGAGCCTCCTGTCGGGCGCGCCGATCAGCCTGCCCGACCCGGATCGCGCGCTCCAGGACGGCGAGACGCTCGAACTCGCCGGCGTCGGCTGGCGGGTGCTGCACACGCCCGGGCACTCGCCCGGGGGCGTCACGCTCGTGCAGGATCGGTCGAACATCGCCATCGTGGGCGACACGCTCTTCGCGGGCAGCGTCGGGCGCTCGGACCTGCCCAACGCCGACCCCGACGTGCTCGAAGCATCGATCCGCACGCGCCTGTACACGTTGCCCGACGCCACGACGGTGCTGCCCGGGCACGGCCCGCCCACAACCATCGGCGCCGAGAAGCGCACGAACCCGTTCGTCCGCGCCCGCTGACGCTCCGGCGCCCTGACGCGCCACCCCGTTCGCTACATCGCGCTCGCCAGGCCCATGCACCGGCGCCAGGCGCTCACCTGCCCCGCGTGCATCATGACGTGGCTGTTGATCAGGAAGTTCACCAGGTGCCCCACGAGCGCGAACCGCGCGCGCTGCGCCTCGTTCGGGTTCTCGCGGAGCAGCACGTCGTCGGGCGTGTCGCGCACGCCCGCGTGCATCGCGTCGGTGATCTCGAAGTACCGCGTGACGATCTCCCCGAACGCCGGGTAGATCGCCCCGCTGGGGTCGTCGTGGCACGGCGCCCCGGCCTTGAAGAGCGCCTCCCACGTCTCGGGCGTCGCCGCCGGCGCGGGATCCTTGCCCACCAGCGTGAGCACACGCGCGCCGTAGAGGGACAGGTGCCCGAAGACGAACACCGGGTGGTTGGTGTCGATCACCCCCTCGCGTCCCACAGGCTTGCGGGCCGCCTGCTCCGGGCGAATGCCCTGCACCAGGCGATCGGTGTAGTCGCGGGCCCGCTGCGCGGGGGTGAGCATGATCGACGCGAGGGCGTTCATGGGCGGCTTCCTCCGGGTCTCTTTGAGCGTAGGGACCGGTAATCCGTTGCGCGGTGTTCGGACGAGCGCGGGTCCCGCGTTCACCGGACAGTTGCCCCAAAGTCGCGCGCCGGACGGGTCGAAGTTGAAAGCGAGGTGGTTCCCGGTCTCCCGTGAACCACTCGTCCGCCGAGTACCCGGACGGACCCCGGCCCGCACACACCCCCAGAGAGGTCACTCATGTCGAAGCCCACCGGTCGTCCGCGGAACAATCGAACCGAGATCACCCGCCTGCTCCTGGCCGCGGGCCTGCTCCACACCGCGGCGGCCTCGACCGCCCTGGCCCAGGGCGGGTCGCCCGTCAAGAGCCCCGCGCCGGCGGAGGCCGCGCCCGTCGAGGACGACGCCGCCACCGAGGCCAGGGTGCGCGTCGACGAGAACAACCTGGTCGACCTCGCCGTGAACGACGAGGACCTGGGCAACGTGCTCGAGATGCTCTCGATCCAGAGCCAGAAGAACATCATCGCGAGCAAGAGCGTCAGCGCCCGCGTGACCGCGAACCTCTTCCGGGTCTCGTTCTACGAGGCGCTGGACGCCATCCTTGGCGTGAACGGGTTCGGGTACGTCGAGCAGGGCAACTTCATCATGGTCTACACGCTCGACGAGCTGCGCGTGCTCGAGTCGCAGTCGCGTCGGCGCGTCAGCAAGGTCATCAACCTCAACTACCTCAGCGCGACCGACGCCGCGGAGTTTGTGAAGCCCCTGCTCTCCGTCGCCGTGGCGGGGCAGGAGGCCGGGCAGATGAAGACCAACGGCAAGCTGGCGAACTTCCCGTCCATCGGCGACACGCCGCTGGGCGCGGACGAGTTCGCGTCCACCTCCACCATCGTCGTCTTCGACTACGAGGAGAACGTCTCCGAGATCGAGGCCCTCCTGCAGCAGCTCGACATCCGCCCCTCGCAGGTCCTGGTCGAGGCCACGATCCTCCAGACTAGCCTCAACGAGGCGAACGCGCTCGGCGTCGACTTCTCGCTCGTCGCGGACGCGAACCTCGCGGACTTCGTCTCGCAGGGCGGGCCGCTCGGCGTCGTGAACGGGCTCATCTCCGGGCGCGCCACTTCCGGCGGCTCCTCGCCGCTGCCCGCGGACGGCAGCGCCACCGGCGTCACGAGCACGGTGGGCGGCACGGCCGGCGCGGGCGGGCTGAAGGTCGGCATCGTCTCCGATGACGTCGCCGTCTTCCTCCGCGTCCTGGACGAAGTCACCGACACCACGATCCTCTCGAACCCCAAGGTGCTCGCCCTGAACCGCCAGGCCAGCCGCGTCCTGGTCGGTCGCAAGGTCGGCTACCTCAGCACGACGAGCACCGACACCGCCACGACCCAGACCGTGCAGTTCCTCGACACGGGTACCCAGCTCTACTTCCGCCCGATCGTGAGCTCGGACGGCATGATCCGGATGGAACTCAAGCCGCAGGTTTCGGAGGCCGTCATCCGCGAGCAGCGCGACGCCACCGGCGCCGCGGTGACGATCCCCGACGAGATCACGAACGAACTCACGACCAACGTGATGGTGCGCGACGGGCAGACCGTGGTGCTGGGCGGGCTGTTCCGCGAGAGCACGCAGTCGTCGCGCAGCCAGGTGCCGCTGCTGGGCGACATCCCGATCATCGGGTACGCGTTCCGGGGCCAGGAAGACGAGGTCCAGCGCAGCGAGATCATCTTCACCGTGACGCCGCACATCATCACCGACGCGGCGATCGACGCGCAGGCCTCTCGCTTCCGCGATCAGGCCGACCGCGTCCGGGCCGGGGCGCGCGAGGGCACGCTGCCCTTCAGCCGCGAGCGCCTGACGAGCATCCTGAACGTGAAGGCGGAGAACGCCGCCGTCGCGGGCGACACCGACCGGGCGATGTGGTACCTCAGCCGCTCGCTCGCGATGAACAGCAACCAGCCCGAGGCCATCGGCCTGCGCGAGCGCCTCGCGGGCAAGAAGATGAACTGGCCCAACCGCAGCGTGCTCGACCGGATCATCGACGGCGAGACCGACCACATCATCAGCAAGTCCGCGGACGCCGGGTCCACCGCCGTCATCGACTCGGTCCTCGCGTCGGACCTGCCGCCCGCAACGCCAGAGGCAACCTTCACCCTCTCCACTACCGACACGCCCGACGGCATGTACACGACCGCCGGCACGCAGCAGACGTCGGCCAACACCTCCTCGGCGAACACCGCCGCCGCCGACGCCCCCGCCGACAACGCCTTCTTCGTCTACACCCAGCCCCCCACCGCCACCAGCTTCGGCGCCGTCGGCATGTTCAACCAGTTCGTGAGCATCCGCTTCAGCCGCCACGCGGCCCAGCTCCGCGAAACCTGGCGCACCACCAACGTCTCGGAGGAAGTCCCCGCGTCGATTCCCGAGATCGAGACCATGCCCGGCGGCTTCAACAAGTAACACCCACCGCGCCCCGCCCGAAAGGGCCGGGCGCGATTTTTCCCCCTCCCCCTCTCCCCCCTCACCCGTCCCGCCGCTGCGCGGGGCCCCTCTCGGAAAGCGAGTGAACCCATGAACCGATCCACGACGAGCGTGCCCACGCATCGCGCCCGCACCCCGCGGGTTCTCGGAACCGCGCGCCTCGCGCTGCTCGCCGGCGCCCTCGCCGGCGTGCTCGCGACGGGCGCGTGCGGCAAGCACGGGAAGTTCACCGAGAAGCACATGAGCGCCGCCAAGCTCCGCATGGCGGAACTCAAGTCCGCCACCGAGTACCAGATGGCGCACCAGGCGTTCCTCGCGGGCGACCTCAAGAAGTCGCTGCGCCACGTGACGTACTCGATCGAACTCAACCCGATCATCCCCAAGAGCCACATCCTGCTGGGTCGCACGCACCTGGAGGGGGGCAACGTCGAGGACGCCGCCGCCGCGTTCCAGAAGGCCGCCGAACTCGACCCCGTCAACGTCGACGCCGCCTACTTCCAGGGCATCCTCGCCGAGCGCCTTGACCGCAAGGAGGACGCGCTCAAGCACTACACGCGTGCCCTGGAACTCGAGCCGACGAACCCGCAGCACGCGATCGCGGCGTCCGAAATGCTGATCTCCCTCGGGCGCATCGATGACGCCGAGCGTCTGCTGCGCAACGACGCGTCGTCGTTCCAGCACAGCGCTGGCGTGCGCCAGTCGCTGGCGCACATCGCGCTGCTCCGCGGGCAGCCCGAGGTCGCCGTCACGCTCTTCCAGGAGGCGCGCCTGCTCGCGCCGAACGACTCGAACCTGCTCGAGTCGCTCGCGACCGCGCAGATCAGCGCCGGCCAGTTTGCGCAGGCCGAGTCGAACCTGGCTGGGCTGCTGCGCGACCCCGAGTACGCGCAGCGTCGCGACCTGCGTCGCCTGCGGGCCGACTGCCTGGCGCGGACGGACCGGGCGGTGGAGGCCCGCGACGTGTACCTGTCGCTGAGCGCCGACCAGGAAGGCTCCGCCGACCCCGAGGTCTGGAACCACGTCGGGCAACTGTCGGTCATCCTGAAGGACTGGCCCCGGGTGCGCACCGCGGCCCAGCGTCTGATCGCGATCGATCCCGACGCCGCCGCCGGGTACGTCCTGCGGGGGCTGGAGCTGCGTTCTCGCGGCGAGCACCGGGCCGCGGCCGACAGCTTCGCCCACGCCGTGCAGCGCGAGCGCACCGCCGACAACCTGATCCTGCTGGGCATGAGCCTGCACTCGATGGGGCGCGACGCGGACGCGCGGACGTGCTTCACGAACGCGCTGGCGCTGCGTCCCAACGACTCCGCCGCGACGCGCCTGCTCGCGGGCATCCCCAACGCCGACTGACCGACGTACGCAGCGGAAGGGCACTCGCAGCCCCGGAGGCCGCGCCGAGGGGGCGCGCCCCGGGGTTCTTTCTCGTTCACGCGCCAGCGTGCAATAGGTCGTGCAGGTCGCACTCGACGCTGCGCCGCCCGTTGAACTCGTTGATCCGGGGCGTCACGAAGACGTCGAGCAGGCTCCCGCGCGGGATGTCCTTCGCCCGTGCACCCCAGTTCCACCCCACCAGCCGCACCGGCGCGCCGCCCGCGTCGGGCGTCACGCGCAGCGACAGGTGCTTGTTCTGAGGCCCGAAGGTCTCGGGCAGCGTCGCCACACGCACACCCCGCACCCGCAGGCGCACCGGCGGGTTCTCGCGCCCGAACGGCCCGAGCAACCCCAGGCGGCGTGCCGTGTCGAGCGAGAACTCGTGCAGCCCGGCGTCGGTATCGAAGTTCCCGCGCGCCACCAGATGCGCCGCGTCGATCTGCCGGTTCGCCACGCCCACGAACGCCTCGGCGAACGCGTCGAGGTTTGCCCTCGACAGGCGCATCCCGGCCGCCATGTCGTGCCCGCCATACCCCGTCAGGTGGGCCGCGCACTCGGCCAGCGCCGCGTGCAGCGAGAACCCGTCGATGCTCCGCCCCGAGCCGTGGCAGGCCCCGTCGGCCTCGCAGAGCAGGATCGCCGGGCGGTGGTAGCGTTCGACGAGCCGCGAGCACACGATCCCCACCACCCCCGCGTGCCACGCGGGGTCGGCGAGCACGATCGCCCGCCGCTCGCTCCCCGTCATCCCGCCCTGTTCGGCCAGCTCGCACGCGCGCCGGAAGATCTCGCGCTCGGTCGCCCGGCGCTCGTTGTTGAGGCGGGTCAATCCCTCCGCGATCTCCCGCGCGCGGTCGCCCTCGGCGACCGTCAGCAGTTCCACCGCCTCGCGCGCGTGCCCCATGCGTCCGCACGCGTTCAGCCTCGGCGCCAGCGTGAAGCCCACGTCGTCCTCGCGCACGTTCTCGCCCGACAAGCCCGACGCCTCGACCAGCGCGCGCAGCCCGCCCAGGCCCGAGTGCTTGATCCGCGCCAGCCCGAACCGCGCGATCACCCGGTTCTCGTCGCGCAGCGGCACCACGTCCGCGATCACGCCCAGGGCCGCCAGCGCCAGTAACTCCAGCAGCAACTCGCGCACCGGCGGCGGGACGCGCTCCCCGCCGCAGTGCATCGTCGCCAGGCGCCACGCAAGCTTGAACGCGACGCCCGCGCCGCACAGGTCGCCGAAGGGGTACACGGAGTCTGGTCGTCGCGGGTGCACGACGGCGTACGCGTCGGGCAGTTCGCCCATCGTCGCGGGCGGGTTGTGATGATCGGTGATGATGAGGTCGACGCCCGCGTCGCGCGCCACCCGCGCCGGTTCGACCGCCGTCACGCCGCAATCCACCGACACGATGACCTTCGCCCCGCGCGCCGCGAGATCGCGGATCGCCTGCGCGTTGAGCCCGTACCCTTCTTCGAGCCGGTGGGGCACGTACGACGAGATCACCGCTCCGGGCTCGAGCAGCCGCAGCACGTGGTGGAGGATGGCGACCGACGTGACGCCGTCGACGTCGTAGTCGCCGTAGAGGACGATGGGCTCGCCCGTCCGAGCCGCGTGCAGCACGCGAGCCGCCGCGCGGTCCATGTCGGGAATGCCCGAGGGATCGTGGAGATGGCGCAGGCTGGGCTCGAGGAACCGGGCGCGCGCGTCCGGGTCGGTCAGCCCGCGCGCCCGCAGCACGCGCGTGACCAGGTCCTCGTTCGGGAGAACCTCCACGCCCTGCCCGGTCCAGAGCTTCGTCAGCCCGCGAACCAGCGGGCCCGCCGTCATGCGATCCGTCGCGCTCGGCATGGCGGCAGGATACCGTGCCTGTCCCCGCGTGCCCCCCGCTCTCCCGACAGCCCTTCGCACGCGGGGTCGGAAGCGGGGCTTTCCGTCGCCCTCACCGGCGCAGTCCTCTCAGGGAGCACCCCCATGGTCAAGCTCACCAAGATCTACACCCGCACCGGCGACGACGGCACGACGGGCCTGGCGACCGGGCAGCGCGTCCGCAAGGACGACCTCCGCGTCGACACCTACGGCAGCGTCGACGAAGCCAACGCGTGCATCGGCCTCGCAGTGCGAGAGGCCGACCACGCCGCCACCTCGCCCGGCGCCGCGCCCGCCGCGGCGGACATCGCGTCGATCCTCCGCGCCATCCAGCACGACCTGTTCGACCTGGGCGCCGATCTCGCCACGCCCGTGGCGGGCGAAGAGCCCGCGGGCTCGCGCCTGCGCATCATCCCGACGCAGGTCGCCCGCCTCGAGACCACCATCGACCGCTTCAACGACACCCTCGCCCCGCTCACGAGCTTCGTGCTGCCCGGGGGCTCGGCGCTCGCCTCGCACCTGCACGTGGCGCGCACCGTCGTCCGGCGTGCCGAGCGGCTGGCTGTCGCGCTCGCCGCCCGCGAACCCGGCGCCGTCAACCCCGAGGCCGTCAAGTACCTCAACCGTCTGAGCGACCTGCTGTTCGTGCTCGGGCGCGTCGCGAACGACTCCGGCGCGGGCGACGTCCTGTGGAAACCCGGCGCGAACCGCTAGCCGCCGCGTCCGCGGCACGCGCCCGCACTCCTCAATGAAAAACGCCGGGCGACGGCGCCCGGCGTTCGTGGTGCGATCTCGCGTTCGCGTTACTTCTTGCTCTTCTTCTCGCCCGCGTCCTTGCCCTTGCCCTTGGGCTTGTCGCCCTTGGCGTCGGCGCTCTTGGATTCCGGGGCGGCCGCGGGAGCGGGCGCTCCCTCCGGTGCGGCGCCCTCCGCGGGGGCGTCCTTCTTCGCCCAGCCGACGACGCGGGCCTTGTCCGACTGAATCGCCTGCTCGATGGCGTCCGCGCGCCGGCGCATCGCCTTCTCGCGCTTGTCCTCGCGCTCCTCGCGGCTGCCGCGGCGCTCGCGCTCCTCGCGTTCCGGGCGCTCGCCGCCCTTTTCCTCCGCAGGGGCCGCGTCCTTGGGCAGCTCGCGGTCGGGCTTCACCACCAGCTTGACGATCGCGTCGAGATCGGTGTCCAGCTTGATGTGCAGCTCGTACTTGTCGACCCGCTTGATCGCGCCCGGCAGTCGCACGTCGCGCGGCTTCACTAAGTACCCGCGCGTCGTCAGTTCCGTCGCCACGTCCTGCTGGGTGATCGCGCCGTACAGGATGCCCTGGTCGTTGCACGACCGGACGAGTTCGAGCTCGACACCCTCGAGCTTCGCGGTCGTCTCTTCGCGCTGGGCGCGCTGCTGCGCGACCTGACGCTCCGCCTCGGCACGCTTGGCCGCGAGCGTCTGCACCAGTTCCTCGCTCGGCTCGGTCGCGAGGGCGCGGGGCAGCAGGAAGTTGCGGGCGTAGCCCGTCCGCACCGAGACCACGTCCCCGACGATTCCCAGGGAATCGACGTTCTCGATCAGCAACAACTTCATGTTCTTGGGCACAACTGTCCTCCCCGCGCGGCGCGCGTCAGAAGTTAGGAGCCGCCCCGCCCGGTGCACGCGCCCCGGGCCGCCGACCCCAATCGCAAGCCCAGAGTCTAGGCCGCCGCAGGGCGTTCGTCCGCCGGCCGCACGCCCGACGCCAGCAGCCGCCGGCGCCGCCACAGCAGCACCACCAGCCCGATCACGTACAGCAGCCCGAACCCCGCGCCCGGGCCGTACATCCCCCACAGGTTTACCGCCGGGTAGATGAGCGCCGGCGTCGCCTGCACCGGCAGCGCCGAGGGCGTCAGTGTCAGAGGCGGCTTCACCCCGGGCCGCGGCACCGAGACCTGGAACTGGCTGTCCTCCCCTCGCTCGACCACGATCTTCTGGCTGTGCTCGCGCCCCACGAACACCGTCGACAGCGAGCGCGGCTGCACGGTGAACATGACCTGGAGCGCCAGCCCCACATCCGCCGCGGCCTTCGCGTCGTCCGGGTCTGACAGGTCGATGCCCGCCGCTTCGAACAGCCGACGCCCGATCGATCGCTCGATCGCGGGAAACTCTTCCACCACCGCGCCGGATGTGTCCTTCAGCACGCCGGCCGCTGGCGGGTACGACAGCTCGAGCGTGCCCTTCTCGACCCCGTCGTTCACCAGCGTCAGGCGTCCGATCCCCACCTTCGGCTTGTTGAACGCGTCGTCGTTCGTGTTGATCTCCAGCCGAAACTCATAGGACTTCTCCCGCCGCGTCGCCGTGCCGTCCGCCCCGTCCCGATACGCCGGCCCCGGAACGAACGCGTAGCGGTGGATCCAGTCCCATTCCCACGCCGGCGGCGGGGCCGGCCGGGGCGCGGCCGCAATCCGCGCCTGGTTCGCCACCCACAATGAAATCGGCCCGCCCACGCCCGCGCAGACCATCGTCCACCCGACGACGAGCATCGCCGTCGACCCACGGAACGCGATCGCCATCCGCGGGGTGATCACCCCCACGCTCATCAGCCGCGCACCGCATTCCGGGCATGTCCACACGGGGTTGCGCAGCGCGTACCCGCACCCGCCGCACGTCGGCTCGCGACGGACCTCGAGCGGGACCGCCACGCTCCGCAGCACCATCGAGATGCCGACGACTACCAGCGCCATCAGCACCGCCAGCCACACCGACGATTCGATCATCGCGGATCCCCCGTCTCGTGCGGCGCGGAGTCTACCGCCCCGCGCGGGATCCATGCACTGACGTCGCCGGGCTCAGAACGGAATGTCGTCGGCCGGCGGCTCGTTCCCCGCCGGCGATGAGGCGCGGCCCGCGCTGGGCTTGCTCGACCACGACGACGGACGCCCTTCCACTTCCCCGTCCGCACCACCGCCGCCGCCGCCGCCGCCACCACCGCCGCCCTGACGCGAATCGATGAACTGGAAGCTGTCCACGACGACGCTCATCTTGGAGCGGTTCTGGCCCGACTCCTTGTCCTGCCACGTGTCCAGCTTCAGGCGCCCCTCGATGAAGACCGGGCGCCCCTTCGACAGGTACTTCGCCATCGTCTCCGCCGTACGCCCCCACGCCTCGCAGTCGACGAACGTGGTCTCCTCGCGCTTCTCGCCGGATTGGGTCGTGTAGTGCCGGTTCACCGCCAGGCCGATCTTCGCCACCGACGTGCCCCCGCCCACCGACTTCAGTTCGATGTCGCGCGTCAGGTTGCCCATCAGCAGCACCTTGTTGTAACTCGCCATGTGCGGCCTCCAGCGGCGCGAGCCGAACGGCCCTCACCGACCCGATCATACCCCAACCGGCACGCCCGCCGCGCGCCCCGAACCGACACACCCATCGCGACCGCGGGCGCCGATCAGGCCTGCGGGGCGACTTCCTCTTCCGGGGCGGCGGGCGCGGGCGCCGGCGCGGGCGCCTGCACCACCATGGCCGGGCGCTCGGCACGCATCTTCGCCTCGATCTCCAGTTCCTTGGTCGCGTCCTGGGCGCGGATCGTCTCCTCGGTCATGTGGTCGCAGCGCAGGATCATCGTGCGGAGGATCTTCTCCGACAGGTTGCAGTCCCGCTCGACGTGCGCGATGTCGACCCCGGGCGCCTTGAAGAACACGAGCACGTAGTACCCGCGCTTCTGCCCCTCGATCTCGTACGCCAGGCGACGGTCGTCCCACTTGCGCATCGCGAGGATCTCGCCGTGCCCGCGCGCGATGATCTCCCGGATGTGCTCGATCGCCCCGTTCAGGTCCGCCGCCACCGCCTGGCTGAGCAGGAACATCGCCTCGTAGTTGTACACTCGCTTCTTCGACATGCTCGGTCCTTTCTCGCCGGGCGCCCGCTGCCGGGCGCGTCGTTCTTCACTGTCCAACTCATTCCCCGCCCGTCTGCTTCTTCCCCTCGCCGGGCTTCGGCTCCGGCGCGTTCACGCTGTTCATCGCCTGCGCCAGCCCGCGCGACGCCCACGCCTCGGCCCCTTGCACAGCCTTGGCCAGCCCGCCCTCCAGCGCGGCGTGTTCCTCCGCGCTGAACCGCGACAGCACATAGTCCGCCTGGTCCATGTGCGCGGGCTTGCCGCCTCCCGGCAGCATGCCCACCCCGATCCGCAGGCGCGCGTACGCCTCCGTCCCGAGCGCTCGCTGGATGTCCGTGAGCCCGTTGTGCCCGCCCGTGCCGCCGCCCGGGCGAAGCCGCACCGCGCCGGTGGGCAGGTAGAGGTCGTCGACGACGACCAGCAGGTCGGCGCCGACGTCGGCTTTGTAGAAGGCGATGGCCTCTCCCACGCACTGCCCGGAGAGGTTCATGTAGGTCGTCGGCTTGAGCAGCAGGCACTTCTCGCCGGCGATCACGACCTCCGTGGTGGCCGCCTTGAAGCGGGCGCGGGGCGTCGCCCCCGCGCCGTGCTTCGACGACAGCCGGTCCACCACCATGAACCCGACGTTGTGCCGGGTCGAGGTGTACTCCGCGCCTGGATTGCCCAATCCGACGATCAGCTTCATGGCTCCCGGACCTGCGTGCTCCCCTGGCGTGCGACGCGCCGCTGCGCTTACTTCTTCTTGTCGCCACCACCCGCCGCGGGCTTCGCGCCGGCCGCCGCGGGCTTCGCACCCGCCGCGGGCTTGGCCCCGGCCGCCGCGGGCTTCGCGCCGCCGGCCGCGGGCTTCGCACCCGCCTTGGCCGCGTCCTCGCCCTCGGCGGGCTTCTTGGCGGTGATGACCTCCGGCTCCGCCGCGCCGCCCGCGGCCGCCGCTTCCTCGCCCACCTTCTCCTCGAGCTGCACCACGATCTGCGCGACGATCGCGTGCGAGTCCGTCACGAGGCGCATCTCCTGGGTCGGGAGCTTCACGTCCGCCGCCGAGATGAGCTCCCCGACGTCGAGTTCGTCGACGCGGATCTCGATGTAGTCCGGGAGGTCCACGACGCGGCACTCGATCTCGAGCTCCGACGTCGGGTGCATCAGGATCGCCCCGACCTGCTTGAGGCCCTTGGCCTCGCCGACCAGGTGCACCGGCACCTTCGCCTTCACGCGTTCGTTCAGGTCCACCCGCGCGAAGTCCGCGTGCACGATCGTCGTGCCCATGTGGTCGAACTGCAGGTCCTTCAGCAGCACGACCTGCTCCTGGAACCCGCCCTCGAGCGTCATGCGGAAGACCTTGTCGCCCGAGTGGATCTTGCGGACCGTGTCCCGCGCTTCCGAGAGGTACACGGGCACCGGCTGCTCGCCGTGCCCGTACACGATCGCCGGCAGCCCGCCCGCCTTGCGGATCCGCTCGCAGTACCGCGTGCCCAGCTTCTCACGCTTCTTGACACTGATCAGTGGTGACTTCTCGTGCATGGCTCGTCCCTTTCACAAATCCCGGGTGCTTCATCCCGAATGCCGAATGCCTGTTGCCGAGTGCCGATTCCCGGCACCCGGTGCGTTGCGCTGCCTACCGCTTCGTCCCCGCCGTGTTCTTGAAGAGCGCGCTCACGCTCTCGTTGTGATGGATCCGGTGGATCGCGTGCCCCAGCAGCGGGCCCACCGAGAGCTCGACCAGCTTGGCCCGCAGCGGCGCGACCCGGTCCGTCAGCGGGATCGTGTTGCACACCACCACGCGTGAGATCGGGCTGGCGAGCAGACGCTCGACCGCCGGCCCGACCAGCACGGGGTGCGTCGCGGCCGCGATGACCTCGCGCGCCCCCTTGTCCATCACCAGTTTCGCCGCCTCGCACACCGTCCCGCCCGTCGAGATGATGTCGTCGAACATCAGCACCGTGCGCCCGCGCACGTCGCCGATGAGGTTGCCCGTGGTGACCGTCGACCCGCTCAGGCGCCGCTTGTTGATGATCGCCAGTTCGCCCCCGAGCAGGTTCGCCATGCTCTCGGCCACCTTCACGTTGCCCACGTCCGGGCTCACCAGGCACAGGTCGGGCAGCTCGCCCCGGCGCTGCAGGTCCTTGAAGTAGTCCACGAACACGGGCGTCGCCGACAGATGATCCACCGGCAGGTCGAAGAACCCCTGGATCTGCGCCGCGTGCAGGTCCAGCGCCAGCACGCGGTCCGTGCCCGCCGCCGTGATCAGGTTCGCCACCAGCTTCGCCGTGATCGGCACCCGACCCTCGTCCTTGCGGTCCTGGCGCGCGTACCCGAAGTACGGCAGCACCACCGTGATCCGCCCCGCGCTCGCCCGGCGCAGGCAGTCGATGCAGATCAGCAGTTCCATCAGGTTGTCGTTCACCGGCTCACAGGTCGAGACCACCACGTACACGTCGCGCCCGCGCACGTCCTCGTCGATCTTGACGATCACCTCGCCGTCGGGGAACGTCTGCATCCGCGACTGCCCCGGCTCGCAGTCCAGGAACCGGCACACCTCGGCGGTGAGCTTCACCACCGACCGACCGGCAAACACCCGCAAGTCGCCGTTGGGATCTCTCATGCTCGCCCCGCTTGCGCCGACGTCGCCCGCGCCCGGTAGATCGCGTCCACGCGCGCCAGTTCCTCGGGCGTGTTGATGCTCAGCACGTCCTCGGGCGGCACCGACGCCACCACCTCGACCCGCCCGCCCTCCGACCGCAGCAGCCCCGGCACGTCCGTCAGGTAGTACTCGCCCGTCAGCGCGTTGCGTTCCACGCGCTCGAGCGCGCCGAACAACGCCGCCGATTCGAAGCAGTAGTAGCTCGGGTTCACCTCGCGCACCTCGCGCTGCGCGGGGGTGCAGTTCTTGTGTTCCACGATCGCCATGAACCGCCCGCCCTCGTCGCGGATGATCCGTCCGTAGTTCGTCGGGTCGTCGAGCACCGCCGTCGCCAGCGTCGCCGCCGCGCCCGTCTCCGCATGGCGCGCCACCAGCGTGCGGATCGTCGCCGCGCGGATCAGCGGCCCGTCGCCGCACAGCACCAGCACCGCCCGGCCCGCCGGCACGTCGCGCCGCTCGGGCGTCTTGTCCCCGCCCGCCCCGGCGTACACGCCCCGCGCGGACAGCACCGCGTGCCCCGTCCCGAGCTGCTCGCGCTGCTCCGCGAACTCCACGCCGTACCCGTCCAGCGCCGCGCGCACCAGTTCCTGCTTGTGCCCCACCACGACGATGATGCGTCCCACGCCCGCCTCGCGGCATGCGTTCACCACGGCGCACACCATCGCGCGCCCGCCCACCGGGAACACGACCTTGGGCAGGTCCGACTTCATCCGCGTGCCCTTGCCGGCGCCGAGGATGATCGCGTCGAGTTGTCCGGGACCGGATGCCATGCGACGTGAGCGTCGGCGTGCGCCGGGCGGGCGGGCTCAGCAGACAACGGAAACTGGCCGACCTGGATTCGAACCAGGACAAACAGAACCAAAATCTGCTGTGCTACCGTTACACCATCGGCCAAAGACACGAGGCCGAACCGTCTCGCGCCGCCCTGAGTCCGGGGACGCCGAGACCTCCGACACGTCGTGATCGCACGCCTTCGCGTACCTCCAACTGCCGGTCGAAGACCCGACCGGCCAACGCGGTGGACCACGCGGTCCGCCGCCGCCCGGAGCCCGGGCGAACACGGAGGCCGCGGCAGTGGGTGCCGGCCCCGCTGCGGGGACGCCGGCCGGAACTGGACCTTCCATCAGCCGCGATGGGAAGGCCCCTGTACGTGCCTCGTCGAGCGGCTCTGCCCGCCGCCCGCCTCCGTCACGCACGGTTCCAACGAACCCGCCATCGTAGTGAGCAGCCCCGGCGAGTCAACCATCCGGCGTTTCACCCCCGGGCGCGTTCCCCTCTCCGGCCGCACGACGGATCGCCTGCTCGCTGAACAGGTCGTAGCAACTGGCCAGCAGCCCGACCATCGGGAATGTGCCCTGCAGCGGGCTGGGTCCCAGCCGACGCAGCAGCGGGTGGCTCACCGGCGGCGGCCCCATCGGGATCTCGATCTCGCGCAGCGACGCCGGTGCGTCCCAGAACGTATCGATGACCGTCTCCAGGGGCTCGCCGGGCGTTTCGGAGATCGCCGGGACGTGCTGGGCGTACACCGGCGCCCGCTCCCCCGCGCTCGCCATCGTCCGCTGCTCGCGAAGCCGTTCGAGCAGCTCCGCGCCGTCAAGCCCGCGCAGCGCGAACATGAGGTAGGGCTCCACCGCCAGGCGTTGCGCCACCAGGTACCCCACGCAGCACGCGTGCTTGCACCAGCGCGCGTCCGAGGTCGCGCCCTCGGGCTGCCCGTCGTGCACCGCCGCCCGATGCACGTCGCACGTGCACGACGCCGTCAACTCCTTCGGTTCAACCGGGAAGAGGCGCAGGTCCAGCGGGCCCAGCGCGTCCTCGATGTTCGTGGGCAGTTCGCCCGCGAGCAGTTTGGCGGCGTAGATCGCGCCCTCGCCCATCAGTCGCACCACGCGCTCCCACGACGCCTCGGGTAGCACGCTCATGGAAATCTGCGTGACGTACGGGCGGTCCGAGCGTCCCTGCACCAGCCCCTCGATCTTCCCGGGCGAGATCGTCAGCCGCTTGGTCTGCCCTTCTTTGGCGTACTCGAGCCCTTCGACCATCGCCGTGCCGGGCGCGACACTCTCGATGACGCGCATCCATCGCTGGCCGGCCCACAACACCGGCCCCTCGAGCACGCCGCCCGGCAGCTTTACCCCGCCCCGCACGCGGCGCGGGTGCATCAGCGGCGCCCGCGGGACGGGGCGGCGATCCGGGTTCGGGGGCAGCGTGCTCAAGCCTGAAGCGTTGGCACGAAGCCGCCCAACGTCCACCCGCCGGCCGATCGCCCACAGACAGGGACCGCCGACGCGAGCCGAATGTCCCGCAGGCCAACGCCCGGCTAGAACAGACGCTGCTGGTCCTTCACGTCGCGGACCCGCCCGTCGAGCAGGTTCAACTGCTCCTTGAGTTCGCGCACGCTCTTGAACTGGTAGTACTCGCTCGCGAACCGCACCCACGCCACCTCGTCGACGTCGCGGAGTTTCGCCATCACGCGCTCGCCGATCGTGCTGCTGGGCACCTCGCGGTCGAACTCCTTGTGCAGCTCGTCCTCGATCTCGTCGACCAGCGCGATCTTCCGTTCCTCGGGGATGGGCCGCTTCCCGCACGCCGACTGCACGCCCCGCAGGATGTTGTCGCGGTTGAACGGCTGGTGCGTCCCGTCGCGTTTCACGACCATCAGCCGGTGGGTCTGCTCGACGCGCTCGTAGGTCGTGAAGCGCTTGTGGCACGCGACGCACTCGCGGCGCCGACGGATGACCCGCCCACCCTCGCTCGAGCGCGAATCGATGACCTTGTCGTCGTCTTTGGCGCAGAAGGGGCAGAGCAAGCGTCACCGCGCGGATGCGAGCCGGAAGCGGGGGCGGAATCACGACGAGCAGCCCCGACACCCCGCCGCCGAGCCATGGTGACGGATTCTCCCGGCCGCGTCAACCCTGCTAGCGGGCCGGTCGCGACGCGCCCTCGTCGATGATCGACGCGATCTGCAGGATCTCCGCCGCCTGCTCCGGCGTCGACGTCACCCGCAGCACCCCGTCGTTCACCTCCATCACCCGGCCCACCGCGCACTGCTTCAGCCGGGGCGACACGTTCATCGCCTCGCCCAGCAGGTCGCGCATCTGTACCGGCGACAGGTTCTTGGGACGGAACTCCACCGTGCTCGCCTCGGGCCTCTCCAGCGACGCGGGCATGGGCTGGTCCAGCAGCGTCACCAGCGTGTTCAAGAGGCCGCTGGGCGGGGTGTACTCCACCCGCGCCCCGTCCGTCCGCACGCGGGCGTCGAGCCCCGCCTGCTCCGAGACCGACCGGATGAACCCGGCCATCTTGCCCGAGTCCGCCGCCGCCAACTCCACTCGCAGCCAGTTCCCCTCCCCAACCAGCTCGAACCGGTCCCCGACGTTCGCCGGGGTCTGCGCCGCCACCCCGATCGTCGCCAGTTCCTTGAGGATGAACTCGATCCGCTGGTGCATGCGCGGGGGCGCGCTGATGAACAGCTTCGGCCCGAACCCCTCCATCCGCGCCACCGAGCCGCCGTTGTCCACCCAGTTGTCCGGCTCCACCAGCGCCTGCACGATCTTGCGAACCCGCTCGATCACCTCAGCCGGCTCGTCGATCGTCGCGTCGCCCTGGGCCGCCGCACCTTCCAGCACGCGTGTCAGGTCGTACGTCGCCAGCGTCGCCTCGAGCTCGTCGAAGTACATCGCCGTCGAGATCACCAAACGGCCGTCCCGCACGCGCGCCGCCAGGCTCGACGCCCCTGACAGCCCCAGCGTCGCCGACATCACGTCCAGCGCCTGCGTCAACGGAACGTCCTTCAGCTCCACGCCGACCCACTGGTCGTGCGCCACTTCGACGTTGTTCACGTGCTGCCCGATCCGGTGCCACTGCATCGATGCCGGCAGCTTCGACTGCTTCGACACGTGCTCGAGAAACTCGCTCCACGACATTTCGCTGTCCGTCGTGACGCGCACGTCGGGCAGGTCCGCCACGTTCGCCCGCGCGTCCCCCTCGAACATCGTGACGCTCACCGCGCCCTGCGGCCCGCGCCCCGACAGCCCCGCCACCAGCCCGCCCGCCACCGCCGCCCCGACCACGCCCATCGCCAGGATGTTCATCGCCAGCCTCCTTCGTGTGCGCCGTCCAACCGCGCGGTACCGCCCCGCCAGCTCCGCCGCATCGCCCAGTTCCGCGATTGCGCGGCTTACCGCTCCCGCGTCGCTCTCCCCGCTCACGAGCAGGTCACGCACCCGCTCGCGCATGTGATCGTGCAACTCGCTGCGGATCGCCGCACGCTCCCCCGCCGGCACGTCCAGCAGCCGCGCCACCATGTCGAGCCATGCCGACATCGACGCGTCCGCCGTGCGCTCCGCGCCGATGCGCCCCGCGACCTCTTCCCGGCCCGCGTCCGACGGCGCCAGCGCGCCCGGCGTCGAGGCGGTGCTCGATTTCGCCGCGGCGCTCATGCCGACGCCTCCGACTCGCCGCCCGTGCCGTCGCCCGGGCGTCCCAGTCGTCCGCCGAGCCGTCCGATGAACGACTCCATGATCTCGAGGTACGAGCGGTGCGCGGAGATGTGCTGCTCCAGGCGCTGGCGGCCCTTGGCCGACAGGCTGTACCACTTGCGCTTGCGCCCGTCCTCGCCCGGCTCGGCGCGGTCCGACTTCACTTCTTCCCAGTGCGTCGTGACGAGCCCCTCGTTCTCGAGCCCCTTGAGAAGCGGATACAGCACGCCCGGCGTCAGCCGCACCTTGCCGTCCGACCGCGCCGCGACGGTCTTAGTGATCAGGTAGCCGTAGCTGGGCCCGTCGGCCAGCACCGAGAGAACCACCATCTGCGAAGCGTCTCGTTGGCCGTCTTTCCAGAGCATGCGACAAATATATCGGGCTCCGATATGTCTGTCAATCGCCCTCGTCGTAGTTTTCTGGGAATCCTGGAGCCGCGACGAGGCACGCTGTTCGCGTTCCTTCGTGCCCACGCCGCGGCGGGCGCTCGCCGTGCACCACACCCCGCCCCTGACTATCCTCTCCGCCATGACCGCGACTCGAACGACCAGCACGACGACCACCACCTAGCCCCCGCCGCGGCCATCGATCCCTCGCACTCGACGCCCGGCCCAACAACCGGGCGTTTTTCGTTCCGTCTTCCCCCCGTCTGCCCCGTTGCCTTCCCCCTTGCCCTTTGACCCTTTGCCCTTTGACCATTTGGGATCTCCCCCATGCCCACCATCACCCTGCCCGACGGCAAGACCAAGTCCTTCGCATCGCCCGTCACCGGTCTCGAGGTCGCGCAGTCGATCGGCGCCGGCCTCGCCAAGGCCGCCCTCGCCGTCAAGGTCGACTACGGGCAGGGCCCGCAGACGCAGGACCTGAGCGCCATGATCGACCGTGACGCGACAGTCGCGATCATCACCGCGCCCAAGCCGGGCCAACCGGCCAGCGCCGACGCGCTCTTCCTCATGCGCCACTCTGCGGCTCACGTCATGGCCGAGGCGATCCAGGACATCATGGGCACCGACGTGCAGCTCGCCTACGGGCCGCCCACCGACACCGGCTTTTTCTACGACATGTTCGTGCCCGACGGCAAGAAGCTCTCCAGCGATCGCTTCGCCGAGATCAACCAGCGCATCGCCGAGATCATCAAGGAAGACCGCCCCTTCCGCCGGTACGAGATGGAGGCCGTCCCCGCGTTCACCAAGCTCGTGGAAGAGGGCAACAAGTACAAGTTCGACAACGCCGCCCGGGCCATGGCCGCGGGGCTCGAGGCCGACGCGCCGGGCGTCAAGATGATCACGTCGGTGTGGGACAGCTCGCGCACGCCCTACCGCGCGGATGGGCGGCTGTCGTTCTACTGCACCGGCGAACCGGGCAAGAACTGGGAAGACCTCTGCCGCGGGCCGCACGTCCCCAGCACCGGCCGCATCGGCGCCGCGTGCGTGCTCTCGCTCGCGTCGTCGTACTGGCACGGCGACGAGAACTCCGACCGCCTCACCCGGGTGTACGGCACGGCGTTCCCCACGCAGGCCGATCTCGACGCGTACCTGCGGCAGCGCGAAGAGGCCGCCAAGCGTGACCACCGCGTCATCGGCAAGGCGCTCCGGCTGTTCCACATCGACGAGGACGTGGGCCAGGGCCTCATCCTCTGGACCCCTCGCGGCTCGGTGGTCCGCAAGGAACTCCAGACGTTCATCGGCAGCGAGCTCAAGAAGCAGGGCTACACCGAGGTCTTCACCCCGCACATCGGGCGCCTCGAACTCTACAAGACCTCCGGACACTTCCCCTACTACAAGGACAGCCAGTTCGCGCCGATCGTCGAGCGTCAGACCCTCGAACAGCTCATGAAGGAAGGCTGCACCTGCGCCGACATGATGCACCGCGTCGAGGGCGTGTCGGCGCGCCTCGCCGCCGGCATCAACGAGCGCACCGGCGCACAGACCATCGCCCCCGAACGCGTCATGGCCGACGAGCAGCTCATCGAGGGCTTCATGCTCCGCCCCATGAACTGCCCGCACCACGCCAAGATCTTCGGCAGTTCGCCCCACTCGTACCGCGACATGCCCGTCCGCCTCGCCGAGTTCGGCACCGTCTACCGCTGGGAGCAGTCGGGCGAACTCAACGGCATGACCCGCGTGCGGGGCTTCACCCAGGACGATGCGCATCTCTTCTGCACCGAGCAGCAGATCCCCGGCGAGATCCAGGGCTGTCTTTCCCTCGTCAAGACGATCTTCGCCACGCTGGGCATGAAGGACTACCGCGTGCGCGTGGGCCTGCGCGACCCCGACAGCAGCAAGTACACGGGCTCGGGCGAGAGCTGGGACAAGGCCGAGGCCGCCTGTATCGCCGCCGCCCAGTCCCTGGGCGTCGCGTTCAGCAAGGAGCCCGGCGAGGCCGCGTTCTACGGGCCCAAGATCGACTTCGTCGTCAAGGACGTCATCGGCCGCGAGTGGCAGCTCGGCACCGTCCAGGTCGATTACCAGATGGGCAACCGGTTCGACCTCTCCTACATCGGCCCCGACAACAAGCCCCACCGCCCCGTGGTCATCCACCGCGCGCCGTTCGGCAGCATGGAGCGATTCTGCGGCGTGCTCATCGAGCACTTCGCCGGCGCGTTCCCCACCTGGCTCGCGCCCGAGCAGGTCCGCGTGCTGCCCATCTCCGAGAAGACCAACGAGTACGCCGCCCGGGTGGCCCGCTCGCTCCGCGAGCGGGAAGTCCGCGTCACCACCGACCTGGGCTCGGACCGCATCCAGGGCAAGGTCAAGGTCGCGGCCGACGAGAAGATCCCGTACATGCTCATCGTCGGCCCGCGCGACGCCGAATCCACCAGCGTGTCCGTCCGCATGCGGGGCGTCGAGAAGGACCTGGGCGCGATGCCGCTCGAGGCCTTCGTCTCCGGCATCGTCGCCGAGATCGCCGACCGGCGCGCGGAGCTCGCCGTCAAGCCCGCACGAGAATGACCAGTCCCCGTGCTCGACCCGGCGGCCCGAAGCAGCGCGTGCTGAGCACACGCGGCGTTCCGCGAGCGCACGCGCGACGTTTCCGCGCGGGCGAGGCGAGGCGGCAGTATTCGTGACGGGCACTCGCGCCCTGGCGTGCGCGACCTAGGAGAACAAGGACCGGCACGACGTCAAGTCGGCGACACGCCGGACGGTGCTGAGCGCGTCCTTGCAGGCCGCGTAGTTCGCGGCGGCCTTGTCACGGGCCTTCTTGAGATCGTCGTACTTCTTCGCGAGTTCGGCGCGGGTCTCCTCGACCGACTTCCAGGTCTTCTCGCCGGTGTCCTGGGCGTTCTCGAGGCTGGAGGCGTATCGCGGGGCCCACGCCTCGGGCGAGGTGTCTGTGTCCTTCGGCCCGTAGCAGATGACCACGCGTTGGGCGTCGCGCACGGCCTGCTTGGCGCCGGCGGAGCCCTTGCCGCGCAGCAGCGGCGTGCGCTCGGTGGGGACGACGGTGGCGCAGCGCGGGGCAGCGCCGGCCGAATCCGCGGACGGGTCGGAGACGTGCTTGGCGCAGTTCTGCTCGGTGATCCAGGTCCGCAGCGATTTGCCGATGTCGCCGGGGTGCTCGGCGTTGCCCCAGCGCTTGCGCAGGTACACCTCCATCTCGCACAGCTCGCGCAGCGTGGCCTGCGTGTACGCGAGCAGGTACGTGCTGTAGTGCGCGAACTTCTGGTAGTGCGTCTCGAACTTCACCGCGCCCCACGTGTACGCCGCGGCCTCGTCGCAGCTCGTGAAGTCCGGGCTCACGTCCAGGTACTCCGCGGCGTCGAAGTCGAACTGGCAGTTGGGATCGTGGCGGATCGACTCCTGCAGGGCTTCGATGCGTCGGCACAGCGACTCGCGTGCGCCCTCGGTCTCCTTCTGACGCTCGCGGAGCAGCGCGTCGTCGTTGCGGAGGGCGAACAGCTCGTCGCCGATCGCGCTCTGCTCGCTCTGCAGGAAGCCGAGCGTCTTGGCCCGCCACTGCTTTCGCAGCGGGAACTTCGCGTCGCCCTGCGCGCTGTCGATCTGCGCCTTGGTGTTGAACCAGTCGATGTACGTCTCGTGCCGGGCCTTGATCTTCACTCGCTGGTCCTTGAGTCGCGTCATGTTCTTCTGGGCGCTCAGGAAGTGCGCGACGACCTTCTCGCCGAACTCGGCGATGGCGTCGGGCTCGACATCGAGGGCGAGCTGTCCGGCCGCGCCAGCCGCCGCCGGGGCCTTGGATCGCGCGGCCTTCAGCGAATCGCTGAGCTTGGCCTCGTCACGCTGCTTGCCCTTCGCGTCCAGCGCGTAGTGGGTCGCCTTCTTGCCCGCCGCGAGCGCCAGCCGCGCGGGCAGCACCACCGCGAGCCCCGCGCCGCCGGTGGTGACGGTGATCACGAGGCTGACGGCGTAGAAGGCCAGGTTGATCGCGAGCTTCTGCTTGTCGATCTTGGCGGTGTTGGACTTGAACTTCGTCCACGCGCGCTCCGCGAGCGGGCGGTTCTCGATGTTGCCGTAGACGTGCAGCAGCATCCGGGCCAGCCGGAGCTCGCCCGGATCACTCCCCTCGAAGAACGCGTCGTCGTCGCCTCGCGACCACGCCACCGCGCCCGCGTAGTTGTTGACGCGGCTCGCCGGCGCGTCGGCGGCGGCGCCCTCGTCCGCGACGGCCTTGATCGTGACCTTGCTGTCGTCCAGCATCCCGGAGACGAACCGCTCGAACCGGTCGAGCATGGGGCTTGCCTCGACCTCGGCCCTGGCCAGGGCCTCGTCGCACGCCGCCATGGCGGCGCGCTCCTGCGTGGAGAGCAGCGGCGCGAACTCGCTCTCGGCGTCGGTCGCGAGGCCCTCCTGCAGGCGCTCCTTCCACCGACGCTTCAGCGCCGCCTCGGCTTCGTCCTTCTTCCCGCCGGATTCCCGCGCGCTCAGCGCGTCCTGCACGAGCTCGTTCTGCGACAGGTCGTACAGCGCCTGCTGGGCCTCGTTCAGCTCGAACTCCGCGGCGATCAGCGACTGCGCCGTGGAGAGAAGATCGGTGGCCTCCTTGTCGGACTTCTTGCCCTGGTCGTCGTCGAAGGCGAGGGTCTTGGTGCGCCAGTCCGACAGGCGACGCTTGGGCGTGCCCTTGCCCGTGCCGGGCAGCGCGCCGTGACGCGCGGCGCTCGCGGGAGACTCGATGGCCGTCACGACTTGGCTGGTCTCGTCCACCATCGCCGTGTAGCCGCCGGGCGCGCGGATCCGCTCGGCGAGGGATGGCGTGACCATGCCCATGGCCTTCGCCTGCGAGAGCTGCGCGGCGACGCGGCCTTTGTCGCCGTAGCAGACCTTGCGGCACGACAGGTGCGAGCCGTGCTCGAAGAACTCGCTCACGTTGTCGAGGCGCCAGAACTCGCCCTCGTCCCATTCCGTCAGCCACCCTTCCGCGATCTTGGCGGACTGCTGGAGGAACACGATCGTGCTGGCGAGGTAGTAGCGCGCCTTGTCCACATGGTGCAGCATGCTGTAGAGCTCGTACAGCACGTCCCACGCGTGGGCGCAGTTCAGGAACTCCTCGTCGGGCGCCCGCTCCTCGCGGTACGGGAACACGCGGACGAGCCGCTCGTGAAAGAACCTGGCCCGGGCCATGTGGCGCTGCACCTTGGGCAGCTCCTCGCCGATCGCCGCCAGCAGGTTGGGCAACTGCTCGGCCACCTCCCGTTCCGCGCGGGCGTCCTCGTCCTCGTCGGGCGGGGGTTCCTGCGCAGCGGCGGCCTCCTCCTCTTCTTCGTCGGGCTCGCCCAGGGCCGCGTCCGCGGTCGCCTCCCATTCCTCGATGGTCGTGGGGATGCTCGGGTCGGCGATCGCGCCGGCCGCCGACGCCACCGCACCGGCCGTCCCGCGTGCCGTGTCCGCCGCCTCGCGCGCGCTGGCGAGTTCTTCCGGCTCGCCCTCGCCTTCGGCGAACTCGGAAGCGGCGCCCGAGGCCTGCTCCTGCTTGGCGCTGGCGTACGCGTCGAGCTTGCTCTTGAGGTCTGTCTGCTCCCGGGCCTTCTCCCCCCACTGCTTGCCGTTGAACGAGATCTGCATCGACAGGTTGGACTTGATGTTGAGCGAGACCAGCGGGCCGAGGTCTTCCAGCGTGGGCAGGTCCAGCAGTTCGGCGACCTCGCCCGTCACAAACTGGGCGATCGTCTCGCTCGTCACGCCGTTCTTGGCAAAGAGGTGCGCGAGCTTGATGTTCGCGTGGTCGCGGTAGGCGCGCGCCCGGATGTCGTGCACGCACGCGCCGATCAGCGACTTGGGGTCGAATGCCTCGGCGGCGGCGTCGTTCCCGCCGTCGCTCTCGGGCGCGGGGGCGACCTTGTTCGACCGCCTCGACGCGCCGGCCGACGCACGGGCCGGGGGCTGGGCGGGTTGGACGGCGGCCATCTTGAGCCGCTGGCGATTGGCGTCGTACTCGAGAAACCGATCGATCGTCGCGGCGACCGCGTCGAAGGCTTCCTTGACGTCGTAGGTGCGCGGCCCCTTGATTTCCAGATCTACCGCCATGGTGGGTCCTTGTTGCGGAGGGGCCGATCAGGAGCCGAAGCGCGCCTTGAGCGCGTCGCGGGTCGCGTCGTTCATGGTGCCGGTAGGATCGAGCAACTCGTCCTGCTGGAAACTCGAGATGGCGGCCGCGGCGCTGCTGCTGCGCAGGTCGGTCTCGCCGTCCTCGATGGCATACCCCAGCGCATGCAGGCGCTGGCTGACGCCTCGGGCCAGGGTGATGGGGTCGATGCCGCCGAGCGCGAACTCGTACGATCGCCCGAGCTCGTCCACGATGATCTTCGCCATCCTCGCGCCCGGCGGGATCGACTCGGTCACCGTCCCGGCCGCGTCCGTCGTGCCGTCGCGGCTCTTGCCGTCGATCACGATCCGATAGGGCTTATTCGCGAACGGGTTGCCCTTGTGGTCGAGCAAGATCACCGAGAGAATCTCCGGCACGCCGCGTCGGCGGAACCGGTGCTTCTGCTCGGTCGCGACGTCTTCGAGCTTCTCCCGGCGCTTGGGCACGCGGACGATGTCGCCCGCGGCCAGGATGTTCATATCCCCGCGGAGGGTTCGGAGCGCCTCGTTCTCCGCCCACTCCCAGATGGTGTCGGGGAAGAAGCCGTGCGCGAACGCGATGCTCTCCACACCGTCGCCGTCGCGCACGGTGTGCTCAAAGTCCAGTTGCAACTCCCCGGAAGACCCCCCGCCCGCCGACCCGTCGGCCCCCCGCCCTTCCGGCGGACCGCTCGACCCCGCGCTGTCGGTCATTCGCACACCCCCCGTGACCCGGGCAGAAGTCCGGCCCGGACTCGAGCGGCGAGTATATCACGCAGTTTCACGGGGTTTGCGTGCGGTTGAATCGTCGCACCGTTCCGCAACGGCATCGGTCGGGCTCGCTACTCGTCGAGCGCTCGCAGTCGCAGCACGCGCAGGCGCCGGAAGTCACGCCGCTGGACGACGCGAAACTCTCGCTCGACTTCGGCGAGTTCGTCCGCGCCGATCCCGTGCCAGTTGGGGTTGACGATCAGCCAGGCCTCGAGCGTGTTCGCGGTCTCCATGGCCGCCCGGATCGCCCGCGCGGGCGGCTCGTCGCGCCCTATCTCCGCACGGCGCGCCCGGGGCAGGTAGTACTCCACCGGCAGCATCGGCGTGCGCGAGACGACCAGCACCCCGCGCCCGACGCCGTCCCGCTCGTCGCGTTCCGATGCGTCGCCCAGCCCGGCCTCAACCCCGCCGATGTACGCGCACGCCCCGCGCCAGTCGGGGTTCGGGTACATCAGCGTGTCACGCCCGGCGCTCCACGTCACCAGCCCCACGCTCGACACCAGCGCCACGATCGGCAGCCCCCACCTCGAGAACGCTCGCCACCGCCCGGCGCCGATCGCGCCCACGCCCAGCACCGCCGCCAGCAGCGGCAGCATCACCAGCAGGTTCCGCTCCTGGTACACCCGCGCCGCCGAGCCCCGCGCGACCAGGATCTCGCTCGCCACGACCATCACGCACATCGGGGCGGCCAACGCGACCAGCACTACCCGCCCCGACGAATCCCGCGCGACCGCGCGCACCCCCGCGACAAGCGAGGGCAGCACGACCGGGGCCATGAGCAGCGCGACCAGAGGCCACGCCCGCTGCCCCGTCGGCACGAGCGCGTTGCCCGTCGGGAAGTACACCAGCAGCAGGCGCATCGCCTCGGGCACGCTGAAGTAGCGCAGGTAGTCTCGCTGCAGTTCTGACGCGTGGGCCGCCTTGTGCACGAGCAGCGGCGACGCGAGCAGCACCGTCCCCACGGCGCACACCACGGGCACCACCCACGCCCGCCGCTCGGGCGCACGCCCCTGCCCCCACAGCGTCCACGCGATCCACGCGAACGGCAGCACCAGCAGCGACTGAAAATCGGTCCAGATCGCGAGCGCGCCGGCGATCGCCGCCAGCGCCACCCTGCCCCCGGTGCGCCCGACGCACGCGCGGTCCAGCGTCCACAGGCCCAGCGTCGCGAGCAGCGCGGTCACGATGTTGTTCTTCGCCTCGCACGAGTACCACACGTGCGCGGGCGTGAGCCACAGCCACGCCGCCGCCCATCGGGCCGCGGACCGCCCCCACCGCTCGCGCACCCACGCGAAGACGACGAGCACCAGCGCCGCCCCGGCGAGCACGCCCGGCAGACGGATGACCCACTCGCGATCACCGAACAGGTGCACCCATGCGTACATGACGGCGTTGTAGAGCGGGTTGTGCACGTCGTGCCAGAGGAGGGCCCCGATGCGCTCGGGCGTGAGCACGACCCGCGTGCGAAAGACCTCGTCGAACCACAGGCTCTGGGTGAGGCGCGGGAGGCGCACCAGCAGGCCGGCCAGCACGATGGCGCCGACCGCCGCGACGGCGAGGGTGTTGGTCGTAGCGCCGGCGCGCACGCGCGTGCGCGCGTCGGGTGTGGTGCTGTCCGCGCTGGTTCGCCCCCGCATCGCGCACACGATACCGACCGCGCGGGCGGAGGAGGCTCGGCGAGAAGTCTCACGCAGAAATGAAACAGGCCGGCGGTTGCCGGCCTGCTCGAGAGCGATTTCGTATCACGGTTCTTCCGGGATGGGAAGGCGGGCGTCAGTCGGAGCGGCGGAGCCGATCAGGCCGGACGCACGGGCGTGACAGGGGGGTTTACCACCCGCCGCGGCCGCCGCCGCCACCACCACCGCCGCCGTAGCCACCGCGCCCGCCGCCGCCGCCACCGCCGCGGCTGCCGCCGAACCCGCCACGACCGCCGCCGCCGCCGCCTTCACGGGGCTTGGCCTCGTTGACGGTGAGGTCGCGCCCGCCGACGTTCTGGCCGTTCAGGCCGGCGATCGCCGCCTGCGCGTGCTCGTCATTGACGAACTCGACGAACCCGAACCCGCGGGGGCGGCCGGTGTCACGGTCCATGACCAGCGAGGCCGAGGAGACCTCGCCGTACTGCGAGAACATCTCGCGCAGCTCGGACTCGGTGGTGTTGAACGAGAGATTCCCGACGTACAGCTTCTTCATCTGAGACTTTCCAACTTCGCCCGAATGGACTCTTGTAACCGGTGCTCAAACTCGGGCGAGTGAGAAAGCGTCGGGAGCCTGAGAGGACTCGACCGACAGGGCCGGGCCAGGACAGGACGCGTCATGCTAGGCGCGCCGCGTCGGGATGTCACCTCGCGCCGCGTCCTCCCCGCGCTATTGCGGGCACGGCGACCCGGCCACCGTCTGCGTCAGCGCCGCGACGTCGTCCTGATCGACGTTGCCGTCGCCGTTGAAGTCAGGATTGCACTCGCTCGGCTCCGGAACGAAGATCCCCGTCGCCGCGCTGGTGGTGAGCCCGCAGGGGCTGCTCGCGACCAGCGTGTACACGCCCGTGTCTCCGGGCTGCGCGTCGGTCACCTGCAGCGACGGCGTCGTCGCGCCCGAGATGCGGGCGCTGTCGAACACCGGCTGCCCGTTGCGGTGCCAGCGGAGCGAAACCGGCGGCGTGCCCGACACGAACGCCGTCCGCGTGAACGACCCGCCCGGGCTGACGCTCGCAACACCCTGGGAGAGCCCCGAGATCATCGGCCCGACGCCGGGCGTGCTCCGCACGATGTTCCGCGCATCGACTCCCGCGCAGCGATTGAACTCGCCCCCGATGAACAGCCCGGGCCCGAGCGCGTCGGTGAGGTGCGCCACCACGAGCACGCGTGCGCCGATGAACAGGGGCGGCGTGCGCGACGAGATCGGCAGCCACCCCAGCGCCGCGTCGTACTGCGCCACGGCCTGCGTGTTCTGATTCTGCGACGACCCGGCCCACTGGAACTCGCCCCCCGCGATGAGCCGCCCGTTCGACCACGCGAGCGACCACACGCGGCCGCTCGTGCCGCCGATGGGCGCGCCCCACTGGGTGTTCGTCCACACCGCGAGGTTCTGCACCTGCTGCCCGCCGATGACGAAGAGGTTGCCGCCCGCGAAGAGCGCCGGCTGCCCGCCGAGCATGCCCGACGCGAGCGAGAACACCTCGCCGCTGGACACCTCCGCGCCCACGGAGGCGTATTGGAACCCGTCGTAGCGGATGACGGCGCCGGCGATGCTCGGCCCGGGGCCGTTGGCGAAGAGCGACTGCCCGCCGATGAACAGCGACGTCACGCCGTTGACCGGGTGCAGCGTGAGGGCGTTGACGCGCCCGCCGCTCAGGTTGTACTGCCCGCCCGGGCGGACCCAGCCGCCCGGCGTCCACGCCGCCAGGTTGAGCGCCGAAGCGCCGGGCAGAGAGATGTTGAACTGCCCGCCGATGTACAGCGCGCCGGCGAACGGCTGCAAGGCCCGCACCTCCGCCCCACTGAATCCCGTGCCCACCGCCGACCACGCGGTGCCGTTCCACTTGGCGAGCTTGTTCGCGGGCTGCCCGCCGGCGATGTTGAACCGCCCGCCCGCGTACAACGCCGGGCCCGTGCCGTCGTCGTACACCGCCAGCGCGAACACCTCGCTGTCAACCCCCGTGCCGAGCGTCGAGAACGTCGCTCCGTCCCAGCGCACGATGTTGAACGCCGGCACCGCGCCGACGCCGCTGAACTGGCCCCCGATGTACACGTCCGGCCCGTTGCCGTCGTCGAACACCACCACCGCGTTCACGCGCCCGTTGATCCCGTTCTGCGGCGTGCCGATCGCCGCCCAATCCACGCACTGCGCCCGGGCCGCTCCGCCCGTCAGACAGACCGTCAGCACCACCACCAACGCCGCGAACGCCTCGACTACGCGACTGCGCATGTCACACCTCCCGGGTGGCGTCAGGATACCGCGCCCACGCGCGTTCTCCGTGAAGCCTGCGCTAGACCATGACACCCGACCGGCCCGGGCCCGTACGGCTCGGTCGCTACGCTCCGGCGTGCGCGAGTCGCTCCAGGCCTGCGTTCGAGATCTGTTCGATCCGCCCCCGATCGCCCGCCGCACGCTCTCGCGCGGCGTCGGGGGCGAGGTGCTCCGCGTCACGCTCGCGTCCGGCGAGGATCGCGTCGTCAAACTCTCACCCGGCGAGCTCGACCTGCGCGTCGAGGCTCGCATGCTCGATCTGCTCCGCGCCGCCGGCCTCCCGACGCCCCGCGTGCACCGGGCGACGCACGACGCGCTCGTCATGGACGCCGTCGACACCGGCGGGTCCTCCGGCGCGGGCGTCGAGCGCCACGCCGCAGAACTGCTCGCCGCGCTGCACGACCACACGAGCCCGGACGGCACGTACGGCCTGCATGAAGCCAACACGATCGGCCCCCTCCCGCAGGACAACACGCCCGGCCGGGGTTGGGTCGAGTTCTACGGCACGCGCCGCCTGCGCACGATGGCCGACCTGGCCGCCCGGCGCGGGTCGCTGCTCTCAAGTCCCCGCGCGCGCCTGGAGCGGCTGGTCGGGCGACTCGGCGAGTTCATCCCCGATACGCCGCGTCCGGGCCTGGTCCACGGGGATGTCTGGGGCGGGAACGTCCTGTGCCGCGCCGGCCGCGTCGCGGCGTTCATCGATCCGGCGCCGTACTACGCCGACCCGGAGGTCGAACTGGCGTTCATCACGATGTTCGGCACGTTCGGGCAAGAGTTCTTCCGGGAGTACGGCGCGCGGCGCCCGATCGACGCGGGGTTTTGGGATTCGCGGCGCGACGTGTACCTGCTGTACCCGGTGCTCGTGCACGTCGCGTTGTTTCCGGGCCGGTACGACGCCCATCTCGACGAAACGCTGACGCGCCTGGGATTCTGACCGCGCCCCGCGCGTGTCGCCACCGAAGTCTGGTATGCTGCCGGTCCGGATGGGGATGTTCATTCTCGCGCTGCTGCTGAGCTTCGTGCCCGCGCTGTTGTACGCGCTGCTTCTGTATTCCATCGACCGGTTCGAGAAGGAGCCCCTGCGGCTGGTCATCGGCTGCTTCCTCTGGGGCGCGATCATCGCCGCGGGCGGCGCGTTCATCGGCAACACGGCCTTCGGCCTCACGGTGTACGCGTTCACGGGCGACGAGAAACTCGCCGCCGAGCTCGGCAGCGTGCTGAGCGCGCCGGTGCTCGAGGAACTCGTGAAGGGCGCCGCGGTGCTCGGGGTCTTCCTGCGCTTCCGCCACGAGTTCGACACCGTGCTCGACGGGGTGGTGTACGCGGGCATCACGGCCCTGGGCTTCGCCGCCACCGAGAACGTGCTCTATCTCTACGTGCACGCGTATCTCGAACAGGGAACCGGCCTGATGCTCGGCACGTTCTTCGCGCGCGTGGTGCTCGCCGGGTGGCTGCACCCGATCTTCACCGCGTGCTTCGGCATCGGGCTGGCGTTCGCGCGTCTCTCGCGCGATCCGTTCACCACGCTCGCCGCCCCGGTCGCGGGGCTGCTCCTCGCGATGGTGCTGCACGCGACGCACAACGGGCTCGTCACGTACTTCAGCACCGCGGGGTGGGTGATCGCGCTGCTGATCCACTGGGTCGAGTGGGTCGCGATGGCGCTCGTCATCGCGTGGGCGCTGCTGCGCCAGCGCCGGTGGCTACGCCAGTATCTGCCCGACGAAGTGGCGCGCGGCACGCTCTCCGACGAGGAATGCCGCGCCGCGTGCTCGCTCCGCGGCAACTTCCACGCCCGGCGGCAGGGCCCGCTCGCGCGCCGTCTCTTCCGCACGCTCACGCGCCTGGCGATCTCCAAGCACCACGCGGCCCTGGGGCACACCGACGGCGCGGAGCGCCGGGTCGAGCAGTTGCGCGTCGACATCCTCGCGCTGCGGGCGCAGCGGGCCCACGGGGCCGGGTAGCGTGCGCGGACGCTAGTACGTCGCGCCGACGCGCACGGGCACCTCGGCCCGGGCGCTCGCCCGGGGCGTCGCCACCTCGAATCGCAGGCTCGCCGTCGTGCCCGTGAAGAAGGGCGGGCCGCCCCCGGCGTAAAAGACCTGCGCGCCCCCGCCGATCGAGAGAGCGTCGACGCGCACCATCGTCGGCCGCCAGGTGAACCGGCCCTGGCGCATCACGACCGACCGCACCGACAGCCCCGCGGGCAGCGTCTCGCCCTCCTGCGGGCGCAGCGTGATGTTGAGAAAGCACGGGCTCCTGGATTCGCCCGTCGGGGGCATGAAGTCGCGCCACGCCGCGGCGTCTACCAGGATCCGCTGCCCGTTGATCGACACCGACCACGTGCTTTGCGACAGCAGTTCGCGCACCGGCGCCTGCCCTTCAGGCAGCGGCCCGGCGCCGCCCGCGCCCAGCAGCCCCACCACGCACACCGGCACGATCCACACCGACGACCACCCCTGGTTCTGGCGCATCACGAGTCTCCGAGTTCACATGGTTTGGGCGGCACCGCCGTCGCCACGCGACGGACCCGAGCACGCCCCACGCGGTCGGACGCACAGCGATCAAACCGGTTCCGCCGCGGATCCGCGAAGTCGAGGCGTGCGGTCGTGCGTTCGCGCCGTATCCCCACGCCACTAAAGCGGTTGCCCCAGATCGCGAAGTAACTCGTTCGCCGCCGCCCGCGTGTCGGGCCACCGCGCAGCCTCGCGCAGCCACGGCACCGCCGCAGCCTCGTCGCCCGTCATGCCGTACGCCGCGGCGAGCGTGATGAAGATCGCCCCGCTCGCGGACGGGTTTCCGTGGGCTCTGGCCCATTCGGCGCCGGCCCGGAGCGCCGCGATCGCGTCGGCGGGCCGCCCGAGGTCGGTCATGTACAGCGTGCCCAACGCCAGGTGCGCGCGGGTGGGATCGGGCGCAAAATCGGCGGCCCGACGGAAGGCGGCCTCCGCCTCCGCGAACTCGCCCAGCGCGCGGTGCGACGTCCCCAGGCCGAGCCAACTGTCGGCATAGCGGTCGTTGAAGGCCAGGCTGCGCCGATACTGCTCGATGGCCTCGCGCGGACGCTTGGCCTTCTCCAGTTGCGTGCCGAGAAAGTTGCGCGTCACGAAGCCGTCGTGCCCGTTGGCCACGGCGTCTTCCCAGAGCGCGAGCGTCGACCCCCACAAGCCGCTGCGCTGCCAAGAGAGGGCGCCGAGGACGAGCAGCACGACGCCGCCGAAGGCCGTCGCCGCGCGCCGGGCGTGCGGCCAGCGGGCCGGCCCTTCCCTCCACACCCACGCAACGCCCGCGCCGAGCAGGATCATGACGGGCACGATCGCCAGGTACGAGTAACGATCGGCGACGAGTTGGATGCCGCTCTGCATCACCCCCAGGACCGGCGACACGACGATGGCGTATGCCGCCAGTGCGCACGCCACGCCGGGAACGCGTCGTCGCAACGCGATGGCGCCGGCGCCCAGAAGCGTCACGATCACAGCGGCGCTCGCCCATCGAGCGTCGGTCCACACGATCCGGATTGGAAGTTCGTAGAGCGCGCTCAGGTCCGCCGGCCAGAGTGTCTTCCAGAGGTAGAAGACCAGGCCGTACGCGCTCTGGGCGGCACGCTCCGCGACGCCCCACTCGCCCAGCGACTTGACGGTGCCGGGCCCGGCGGTGCGCTGGGCCCAGGAGGCGATACCCGCGAACACGAGCGCGAGGACCGCGAAGGGGATCTTCTGCGCGAGCACGCGCGCGGCGGCGGCACGACGCGACGTGACGGCCGCTCGCCACGACAGCCGGCGCAGCGGGTAGATGTCCAGGAGGATGGCCACCGCGACAAACGTGATGCCCCAGGCCTTCGCGAGCAGCGACAGCGCGACCAACGCGACGGACAGCCAGTACCACCTGGCCGACGCGGGGGCAGGTTCGGGGTGCTCCGCGCTGCGCAGATACGCGAGTGTTCCGGCGAACAGCAACGCCGCGCTGAGCACGTCGCGCCGCTCCGTGATCCACGCGACGCTCTCGACGCGCAAGGGGTGGACGGCCCACAGAAGCGCCCCCGCGGCGGCGCCGATCAACATTGCCGGATTGTGCTGGTCCGCACCTTTCGACGTTGAGGGCGCCTCGGCGTAGGCCCCGTCGTGGGGCGTCACGCGTGCCAGCACGAGCAGACGCCGCGCCAGGAGAAAGACGAGCACCGCGTTGAGCGCGTGCAGCGCGATGTTCGTCGCGTGGAACACGCGCGCGTCGAGCCCGAAGAGCGAGTGCTCGATCGCGTACGAGAGGTACGTCAGCGGCTGGTAGTGCCCGAGGTGGGCCGTGCCGAACATCCACGCGAGGTTGTCCGCGCCCAGCCCGCGCCAGGCGTCGACTTCGAGCAGGAACCCGACGTCGTCGAAGTCGGAGAACCCGCCGGAGATCGCGGGCAAGAACGGCACGAGACCGCCGATGGCGACGAGCACGCACCACCACACGATCGACGCGCGGGCACCGGCGTCCGCCGATGATCCGGCGCTCGCGAACGCCCCCGCGGCGGACGGCACACCCACCCGTCCTGACGCGCCGACCCGGCGCGCCGGGGCGCCTCGCCATTTGCGGTGTGGTGTCCCGCCTCGCATGGCGGGCATGGTACCCGAGGCCCGCGCCTCAGCGCCGGCGGCTCATCGCCCGCTGGATGTCGCGGTCGGCCTCGCGCTTGCCGATGGCCTCGCGCTTGTCGTGCGCCGTCTTGCCCTTCGCCACCGCGATGAGCAGCTTCGCGTACCCGTTCTTGAAGTACAGCCGCAGCGGCACGATCGTCGCGCCCTTGGTCTCCAGCGCCTTGGCCAGCTTCACGATCTCGCGCTTGTGCGCCAGCAGCGTGCGCGACCGCTTCGGGCGGTGCCCGAGCGCCGCGGCGGGCGAGTACTCGCCGATCTCGACGTTCAGCAGTTCCAGGTGCAGGGGGTCGGTGCGCGCCATCACGAACCCCTCGGCGAGCGACACCTTCCCGTCGCGCACGCTCTTGACCTCGCTGCCGCGCAGCAGCATTCCCACCTCCAGCGTCTCGCCGATGTGGTACTCGAACCGCGCCCGCCGATTCTCGATCGTCGGTGTGTTGTTCGGGGCCTGCGCCTTCTTCGCCATCGCGCGTTCCTACTCGAACCGCACGCGGTTGCGGATCGCCCCCACTCGCTCGATCTCGATCTCGACCTCGTCGCCGTCCTTCAGGAACACCGGCGGCATGCGGGCCATGCCCACGCCGCTGGGCGTGCCCGTCAGGATGAGCGTTCCCGCCAGCAGCGTGATCCCGCGCGAGAGGTCGCTGACGAGACGCGCGACGTCGAAGATCATGTCCGACGTGCGGGTGTCCTGCATGACGGCGCCGTTGACCTTCGTCACGAGGCGCAGGGCCTGCGGATCGCCAACCTCCGCCGCCGGCACCACGCGCGGGCCGACGGGGCAGAAGGTGTCGAACGACTTGCCACGCCAGAACTGCCCGCCCGAGCCTTCCTTCTGCCACCAGCGGGCCGACACGTCGTTCGCGACGACGTAGCCCCACACGCACGCGAGGGCCTCGTCGGCGGGGACGTCGCGCACCGGGCGCCCGTCGCGCCGGCGCCCGATGACCACGCCCAGTTCGCCCTCGAAGTCCACCTGCGGGCGCTCCTGGCACACCTTGGGCACGCGGATCTCATCGCCCGAGAGCGCGCCAGCAGCGAGGTTCTTGGTGAACACCACCGGACGCTCGGGCACGCCCTTGCCCTGCTCCATCGCATGGGCGGCGTAGTTCATGCCGATGCCGAGGATCGCGGGGATGGGCGTGACGCCCTCGGGCGCCCGCACGCCGATGCCGGTTGGGACACGCACCAGTTCCATGGGGGAAGGTAGGCGGGAGGAGGGGAAGGGAAGACCTCAGGAATGGGAAGGCAGCAGGAAGAAGGCACTCGGCATTCGGCATTCGGGAAAGGCAGCAGGAAGTAGGCGCTCGGAAGGGGGCCGGGGGCTGGGTGTTGGCGGGCGGCGCGCGGGGCTGCTAGACGACATCGATGGGGTTCGTGCGCGGGCAGAGGCCGGCGTCGGCGCCCTCGGCGAGCAGCCTCGCGATCGCGGCCCGCCCCTCGCCCGCCATGTCCTGCGTGTATCGATTGACGTACATCGCGACGTACCGATCAATGGTGGCGAGGTCAGGCTCCGGAATTCCGCTGCGCAGCGCGTTCACCCGCGCGAAGGGCACGCAGGCGCGGAGCGATTCGTCGCGATGGGCCAGCGCGTGCGCCAGCGACGCGCGGAGGCGCTCGGCGACGTGCGCGATCGTGCCGGGGCCGAAGCGCGCGTCGAGGTCGCGCTTCACCGCGTTCACGCCCAGCGGCAGCGGCAGGCCGCGCGTCTCGCCCCACCACTGCCCCAGGTCGATCGCCTGTCGCAGCCCGGCGCGCTCGAAGAGCACCTGCCCTTCGTGGATCACCAGACCGGCGTCGACCCGCCCCTCCACCACCGCGGGGATGATCGCGTCGAAGGGCGTCTCGACGAAGCGCGGGTGCGCGGGCGATGCCCCCCGCGGGCCCGCGTCGCCCCGCAGCCCCAGGCACAGCGCGAGGGTGAGGAACGCGGAGGTCTCGCGCCCGGGGATGGCGATGCGGACGTCGGGTCGATGGAGATCGTGCGCACCCGGGCCGCCGACGCGCGCGACGACCTTGGGCCCGTACCCGAGGCCGAACGACGCGCCGCACGACGTGAGCACGTAGCGATCGGCGACGTCGGCGTAGGCCCGCACCGAGAGCGCGGTGATGTCGTGCGGGGCGGGGCCGGAAGCCAGGCGATTGAACGCGGCGATGTCGCCCGGCACGCTGCGATAGACAAACCGCCCGGTGTCGATCGCGGGGCCCACCCCGTCGCCGGCGCCTCCATTCACGCCGACACCCCCCTCAACACCGACGATCCCCGTCAGCGGCCACCACATGAACACGTCGTCCGGGTCGGCGGAGTGCGCGAGCGCGAGCGTTGGTCGGTCGTCGGGCATGCCCGATCATTGCCCGCGATCGGCGGGAGCACCGGGAACACGCCAGCCGGCCCCGCACTCCGGGCATGTCACGCAGCCGTCGTCGCGCGCGGGAAGCTCGCCGAACTCGTACCGGCACGACGGGCAGGCGCGGGCCGCGATGCAGGCGTTGACGAGCGCCCGGGCATGGAGCTGCCCGAACATCGGGTACACCCACCCGAGCAGCACGATGACCGAGTACGTCGCCACGATGAACGCCCGGTTGAGCTCAGGGCCAACGTCGACGTTCATGCGGACAACAAAGAAAGCGATCCACGCGCCAAACACCACCGACATCGCGAGCGCCACCGCCCGATCCCGCGCGGTACTCTCGCGCCAAAGCCACCCGCGCGCTGGCTGGTGCGGGCGGAGTGTTCGCGGCAGCATCCTCTGGGGTACCCCGCGATCATCGTCCACGTCATACCTGCCGTACCCGCGAAAGCGCACTCTCCGCACTCCGCCCGCCATGCGCACCCCCGACACGCGCCGCCCCCGTCACGCACTTCCGAAGATCTTCATCTGGGCCGGCTCGATCTCCCATTCGCCCTCCGGATGATCCGGGTCGAGTCGGTAATCGCCGCTCCAGCAGGCGGTGCAGTAGTGCTCGGGCTTCTCGCGCATGCACGAGAGCAGCCCCGGGAGCGAGAGGTAGTGCAGGCTGTCGACGCCGAGGTACCGGCGGATGTCCTCTTCGGTCCGACCGTTCGCGATGAGCTGGCTGCGCTCGGCGAAGTCGACGCCGAAGTAGCACGGGTTGCGGATCGGCGGGCAACTGATGCGCAGATGGATCTCCTCGGCCCCCGCCGCCCGGAGCTGGTCCATCTTCACCTTGGTCGTCGTGCCGCGGACGATGGAATCGTCGACGATGACCAGGCGCTTGCCGCGTACGAGTTCGTCGATGATGTTGAGCTTGAGGCGCACCGCCGCGTTCCGCTCGGTCTGCGTCGGCTTGATGAACGTCCGCCCCACGTAGCGGTTCGGCACGATCGCCTCGCGGTAGGGCGTTCCCGCGGCACGGGCGAACCCCAACGCCGCGCTCCGCCCGCTGTCGGGCATGGGCACCACGAAGTCCACGCCCTGCGGGGGCGGGGCTTCCTTCGCGAGCGTCTCGCCCATGCGCTCACGCGCCAGTTCGACGTTCTGCCCGAAGACGCGGCTCGCGGGGTGCGCGAAGTACACGTGCTCGAACGCGCACAGCGCCGGACGCGACGCGACGTCCGCGAACCGGCGGCGCTCCAGCCCCCGGTCCGACAGCGTCACGATCTCCCCGGGCTCGACGTCGCGCACGAACGTCGCCGCCAGCACGTCGAGCGCCACCGTCTCGCTCGCCACGACGTACTGCCCGCTCTCCAGGCGCCCGATGCTCAGCGGCCTCCAGCCCCAGGGATCGCGCGCCGCTTCGATGCGGTCCGGGAACAGGAACACCAGGCTGAACGCGCCCTGCAGGTGCCGCAGCGTGGCGGCGAGCGGGTCCGGGGCCTGCTGCTGCGCGGGCGAAGCCAGCAGGTGCACGATGACCTCGGTGTCGCTGGTCGTGTGGAACAGGTGCCCCGCGCGCTCGAAGCGCGCCCGCAGGGCGTCGGCGTTGATGAGATTCCCGTTGTGCGCGATGGCCACCTGCCCGCCCACGTACCGCTCCAGCAGGGGCTGGGCGTTGCACGAGAGCGAGCCCCCGGCGGTGGAGTAGCGGTTGTGCCCGATCGCGCCCCGCCGCCCGAGGCGCTCGATGCGGGCGAGCGTGTCGGCGTCGAAGACCTCGGGCACCAGGCCCATGCCGGTGAAGGCTCCCAGCACGCGCCCGTCGCTCACGGCGATGCCGCTGGACTCCTGCCCCCGGTGCTGCTGGGCGTACAGGCCCAGGTAGGCGAGGCGGGCGCCGTCGTCGTGCCCCCAGACGCCAAAGACCGCGCATTTTTCCTTTGGCCGTTCGTACGATGCGGAGAACTGCGGCAGGTGCACGACGCGGGTCATCGGGCGATGCTAGGGCGTCGCGACGAACAGCACCCGATCATTCGGACGACGCCCTCGCGCAGCACGGGCCGGCACCGCCCCGCGTTCGCCTTGACCTTCGCCCGCCGACCCCCTTTCATTCCCTCCCTGGCATCGAAATGCCCGGATCTCACCAGCCGGCCCGAAGTCTCGGCCACCCGGCGCAGATCGTCCGCACACTCGCGGACACCCGCGTTGACGCTTCACGCCCGGTTGCGGGCATGTCGGGCGTCGGCACGGAGACGGAGGTTTCCCGCATGGCCCGGTACACCGGTCCCAAGGTCAAGTTGTCCCGTCGTGTCGGCGTGCCCATCGCCGACAACCCCAAGCACACGTCCAAGCGCCAGCTCGTGTTCCCCGGCATGCACGGCTTCCGGGGGCGGCGTCTGCGCGACTACGGCGTGCGCCTGAACGAGAAGCAGAAGCTCAAGTTCCACTACGGCGTGCTCGAGAAGCAGTTCCGGCGCGTCTTCGAGAACGCCTCGAGCATGCCCGGCAACTCCGGCGACATGCTCCTGCAGCTGCTCGAGCGCCGCCTCGACAACGTCATCCGTCGCGCCGGGCTGGCGCGCACCATCTGGGCCGCACGGCAGATGGTCGCCCACGGGCACGTGCTGCTGAACGGTCGCAAGACCGACCGCCCGAGCGCGCTCGTCGGCGTGGGCGACGTGCTGACGCTCAAGCCCAGGGCGCAGAAGCTGGCGCGCGAGGCGATGGAGTCGCTCGCGGGCTTCGAGGTGCCCGGGTGGATCGACCTCAACCCGTCGGAGCTCACGGTGCGCATCGTCGCCATCCCGACGACCGACCAGATCCCCTTCGACGTCAACACGAACCTGATCATCGAGTTCTACCGCTGAATCGCCGCGGCGGGCGCTCGCCGGGCGCCCCGCCGAGCGGTGCGTACGCTTGTCTCGGGCGATCGGACGGCGCGTCCGGTCGCCCGTGTTTCATATCCGGGCCCCGAGGCGGGCCCCAGTCGTGAGGCCCCGCGCGGATGGTCAAGGTTTTCCGCAAGAACCGCAAGTGGCTGCTCGCCGGCTTCGGCGTGCTGCTCATCACGACGTTCCTGTTTTCCGGGACCGCCGATCTCTTCAAGCCCGACCCGCGCAAGACCAAGCTCGCCGAGGCCGGCGGGCAGGTGATCTACGCGCTCGACTCGGACCAGGCGGCCCGCGACTACGAACTCATGCGCGACTTCGCGCCCGGCACGGTGGGCTTCGACCTGGGCATCGAATCCGGCCTGCACTGGCAACTGCTGGTGATGGAAGCGGAACGCGCCGGGCTCGTGGGCGAGGAGGGCGACGGCGCCGACCCCGGGTGGCTGGGACAGCTCGCCGAGACCGAGGCCGCCGCCGAGGTGCGGCTTCAGGACTCCCGGATGCCGGGCTTCGCGAACTTCGTCTTCTCGAATCCGACGTTCTTCCGCAGCCAGGTGGAGAACGTCCAGGGGCGCTTCGAAGCGGCGCGTGCGCAGCTCGTCTCCAACGCGCGCCTCTCCGAAGACCAGTTCGACCTCACGCTGGCGAAGCTGCGGGGCATCATCCGTCTGATCGATGCCTACAGCAACGCCGCCCGCCTCTCCGACCGCCAGTTGCGGGCCGACGCGTTCGACATGTTCAGCGGCACGCTCGCCGACGCCGTGATCATCCCCGCGGAGCGCATCTCGAACGAGACGCCCGCGCCCACGCCCGAGCAGGTGCAGGCCCAGTACGAGCGGTACAAGGCGGTCAACCCCGGCGAGGGCGAGCACGGGTTCGGGTACGTGCAGCCCCCCCGCGTGAAGCTCGAGTGGCTGGAGCTCTCGCGCAACGCGGTGGGCGCCGCGGTGACGCTCGACCCCGTCGAGGTGAGCCGGCACTACCAGAAGAACCGGGGCTCGTTCCCCGGCGAGTACGACGCCGAACGCGCGAACGTCGAGACGGCGCTGCGCAACGCGAAGGTCGACGAGATCGTCAACCAGTTCGACTCGATCTACAAGTCGCGCCTCAAGAACGCCGCGCGCGGGCTGCCCACCAACAACTTCTACAAGGTGCTGCCCGCCGACTGGGCCTCGCGCGGGCCGACGCTCACCGCCCTGGCGGCCGACGTCGCCAAGACCGTGTCCGAGCTCACGGGCGTGCAGGTTCCCACGCCCACCGTCACCGCCCGCATCGCGCAGTGGACGCTCGTCCGCGACGCGCGCCTGCTCCCGGGGATCGGCGAGGCGGTGCTCGCCAGCCCCACCCGGCGCGTGACGTTCGAGCAGCTCTTGGGCGCCACGCACGAACTGAGCCCCGCCGCGGCCCTGGGCCTGCAGGCCGGGTTCCCCTTCGACCAGCATCTCACCGCGCCCGACGGCGATCGCTTCTACCTGCACGTGCTCGAGGCGCGCCTCCCCTCGCCCCCGGATTCCATCGACGAAGTCCGCGCCGAGGTCGAGCGCGACGTGCGCCGCAAGTGGGCGTACGACAAGCTCGTGTCCGAGGCCCCCACCTACCGCGAACTCGCGACCTCCGCCGGGCTGGCGGCGGTGGGCGAGCTCTTCGCCAGGCCCGCCGATGGCCCGCTGCCCGCCACCCCCGGCATCGCGCCGATCTCGAACCTGCAGATCTCGCGCCGCATCGTCGGGGGTTCGCGCGACGCGGCGTCGCTCGACATTCCCGAGGTGCGCGACGCGATCATGGACGGCGTGAAGCGCCTGGGCTTCACCGTGGCGCCCGACGCCTCGAATGTCAGCGCCCGCACGTTCGTCATCCCGCTGCCCAAGTCGCTGAGCGTCGGCGTCATCCAGGTGACCTACCCGGTGCCCCTGACGCAGGAGAGCCTGCGCTCGGTCTCCGAGAGCGGGCTGCGCCGCCTGCTCGCGCAAGAGGCGACCGCGGCGACGGCGCAGATCTCCAACGCGTTCTCGCTCGAGGCGGTCAAGGCGCGCCTGGCGTACCGCGATCTTCGCCCCAAGGGCGAGATCGAGGGCGGCGAGCCGGACCCGACCGTGGACGCTCCGCCGGCCGACCCCGCGCCGACGCCCGCCGGCTGAATCGCATGGCACGCACCGAGCGCGACACCCGCCAGCGACGCGTCATCCAGGCCGTCATCGCCAAGGCCGGCGTGCCCCTCTCGCCGCGCGAGATCCTCGCGCACGCGCAGTCCGAGATCGACACGCTCGGGCTGGCGACGGTGTACCGCACGCTGAAGCTGCTGGCGGAATCCGGGCAGATCGCGCAGGTCGACATCCCCGGCGGGCCGCCCCGGTACGAGCTCGCGGGCAAGCACCACCACCATCACTTTCACTGCCGTTCGTGCGGCAAGGTGTACGAGGTCGAGGGCTGCTGCGGGCACTTCGACGACCACACGCCCCCGGGGTTCGAGCTGGAAGGGCACGAGGTGCTGCTCTTCGGGCGCTGCGCCGCGTGCGCGCGCACCGCGCGCGGCGCGGGCGTGCGTCGCGGCGTCCGCCGGCGCTGATCGCTGCCCGCTCGACGGCGCGGGCGAACCGGATGCACGAACCGAAAAAAAATCGCGCGCGCGCGTGAGCAGCGCGCCGCAAGGTCGCTCTCATCGTGTCGCGATTTTTCTCTGATTCGCGCGTGAGGATCGGAGCGGGCCGTCGCTCCGTCCGTGCCGCACAACTCGCAGGCCCCCGGAAGGCCGAGGCACCGTCGCCTCCGCCGATCGGACCCGGACCACGAGTCGTGCGGCACTGGAGAATCAGAGATGTTTCGTGCACCCCTCCGCATGTCGGCGCTCGCCCTTGGTCTGACGGCCGGTCTCGCCGCCGCCCAGCCCGCGACCCCCACGTACTCGTTCACGTACACCGATGCAACCACCGGCGACAACGCGTTCATCGCCGGCGGGTTCCGGTACTACACGATCGACCCCGGCGCCGACCGGTACCAGAACGACATCTACGAGCGTCCGATCGCGCAGGCGTTCCAGCTCGTCGGGGCGAACTACGCGAGCGAGGAGTACCACTCGTACGTCGACGTCGAGCGGGCCCGCCTCGGCTGGGACGCCAACTACCTGTACGCGTCCATCGATCTGGTCGGGCTCGAGAAGCGCACGAAGGACGGCGTCAACTCCATCGAGGGCCTGAAGGCGAAGTACCTGCTCCGCATCGGCACCGACGCCGACGGGCGCAACTCGTGGTACTTCATGGCCGACGAGCCCGGCTTCGCCGGCACCCCCAGCACCGTCTTCACCAACGCCAAGACCGAGGGATGGAAGGACACCGACCTCGACGTCGGCGGGCGCGGCGGGCCCATCCACGGGCAGCCGGGCCCCTCGGGCGTCAACGTCACCAAGGTCCAGAACCCGCTCGAGGAGTTCGGGATGAACGGCTACGACGCACAGGTCATCCTCAGCGACGGGATCTTCAACGGCGGCGCCGGCCAGCTCGTCATGTGGCAACGCGTCAGCCCCGCCGACCCCACCGTCGTCGAGATCGCCATCGACTACGTCAGCCTCGGCCTCACGCAGGTCGACCTCCAGAACCTCCGCTTCGTCGACTTCGCGGCGGTCGCCGGCGGGCCCGCCGGCCCCGAGAACGGGCTCTGGAACGACAAGTACACCGGCATCGAGGCCGGCAGCCCCAACCTCGGCATCGGCACCGACAACGAGTTCGGCACGCAGGGTCTGGGCACCATCTACCTCGCCGACAACGTTCGCGGCACGGTCGCGCCCATCTGCGATCCTGACTTCAACCAGGACGGCAACGTCGATCAGGACGACATCCTCGCCCTTGTGACCGCCATCGGCGGCGGGCCCAACCCGGCCGGCTTCGACCTCGACTTCAACCGTGACGGCAACGTCGACCAGAACGACGTCAGCGCGCTGGTCGACGTCGTCGGCGGCGGACAGTGCCCGTAATGCCCAACGCCCCCCTCCAAGGCCGCTCTCTTGCGAGCGGCCTTTCCGCAGCGGTCCCCGCTCGAACTCGGGCGGGGGCCGTGTTTTTGTCCGGGCGGGCCGCCGGGGTGTTCTGGTTCACGGCGGCGCGTGCGCGCGAGGCGCCACGCATCTAAATGGATACCGCCGGCCCTGGCGGCGCCGACCCCCACGATCGGCGCGCACCGGGACCGGCGGTACCCCACACCTCAGAGCGGAGGACACCCGCACGGCGCACGGACGCGGGAGGAGAACCGCCCGACGCGCACGGCGAAGCGTCCCCCGAGTTTCCCCTCCGGACGACCTTCCCGACCTACAAAGCGCAGCACGTTGCCAAGACCGGAAGGAACTTTTCGCACAATTCCCGGTACTATGGCGGGCACATGCAGGAGGCGCGGGAAAATTCCGGTGTTTCACCTTGGTCCGAGCTCCGATCGCCGGATGTGGCGCAGGAACTGCGCCGCCTCGCAGCCGCGCTCTTTCGCAGCGAGCCGCTCGGGCACACCCTCCAGCCCACGGCCTTGGTGGGCGAGTTGTGGGTGCGCCTGCTGAAGTCCGGGCGGACCGGCTTCGCCAGCGAGGCGGAGTTCTACACCTGGGCGACGACGGTCATGCGCCGAGCCCTGATCGACCACGCGCGGCGTCGGCGGGCGCGCCGTCGGGCCGGCGCGGTGCATCGCCTGGATGACGCGGGCGAAGTACCCGCGTCCGAGAACGGGCGCGAGGACGTGTGGGACGACCTGGAGGCCGCGCTCAGCGAACTGGCCGAGGCGGATCCCCGCTCCGCCCGGATCGTGGAGATGCGCTTCTACTTGGGGATGGAGGTCGAGGCGATCGCGACGGTGCTGGGAGTCTCGTCGCGCACGGTTCGATCGGACTTCGCTGTGGCGCGGGCGTGGCTGCGGCAGCGACTGAGCGAGACACGCGATGGACGTCGGCAGGTTTCAGCAGGTTCGGAGCATCGTGGCACGGGCGATTGAGGCGCCCGCGCACGCGCGCGACGGGCTGCTCGAATCACTCGCCGGAGACGATGTGCAGTTGCGCGACGACGCCGCGTCGCTGCTGCGCGACGCGTTGCGCGCCGAGCAGGAAGGGTTTCTCGAGCCGCCGGAGCCCCCGTCGACGCCGGCGGCCCGACGCGTGCACGTCGGAGACCACCTGGGCCCGTACGAACTGGTGGAGGTGCGCGGGGTCGGCGGGCTGGGGGTGGTCTACCGGGCCCGCCAGCGCGCGCCGATCGAGCGCGACGTGGCGGTGAAGGTGCTGCACCGCCCGCACCCCACGCCGCGCGAACTGTTCCGCGTGGAGGGGGAGCGGCGTGCGATGGCCGCGCTCGACCATCCGGCGATCGCGAAGGTGCTCGACGCCGGTGTGACGCCCGACGCGCGTCCGTTCACGGTGGTGGAGTACGTGCCGGGCGTTCCGGTGACGACCTATGCCGAGGAGCGACGGCTGGGGTGGCGTGAGCGGGTCGAGATCATCGTCGGCGCGTGCGAGGCGCTGCATCACGCGCACCAGCGCGGCGTGATCCACCGGGACGTGAAGCCGGAGAACATCCTGGCCTTCGAGCGCGACGGGCGGACGATGGTGAAGATCGTGGACTTCGGCTCGGCGCGCCTGGTCACCGATGCGGGGCGCGCCACGGCCGAGGGCGGGGGCGTGCCCGGCACGCTCGTGTACATGAGCCCGGAGCAGTTGCGCGGAGAGGACGTCCCCGACACGCGGACGGACATCTACGCGCTGGGACTGATCCTGTACGAACTGCTGGCGGGGCAGCTCCCCTGGCGCGACGTGCGGGCGTCGGTGCTCGAGGCGATGTCGCAGATCGGTCGCGTGACGCTGGCGGAACTGCGCGAGCCGACGGGGACCTCCGGGCGCGACCTCACCGGGGTGTGCCGCTGCGCCACCGCCGCTGACCGCTCGCGCCGGTACGAAACGATGGAGAGCTTCGCGGCGGATCTGCGCCGGGTGCTGCGGGGCGAGACGGTGAGCGCACGTGCGCCGTCGGCGTTCGAGCGTGCGGCCCGGACGTGCCGGCGTCACTGGCGCCGGCTTTCCGTGGGGATCGCGGTCGCCTCGCTGGGCCTGGGGCTCACGGCGTGGGCGCTGGCCTCACGGCGCGAGGCCACGCAGCGCCGAGAAGAACTCGCGGACACGCTGGAGAAGGTGAACTCGGGCGTTCTGGGACTGCTGGGGAACCTCAGCGGCGCCCGCGACACGCGACGACAGATCGCGCGCACGCTGCTCGAACCCCTGCAGCGCCTCGAAGCCTCGGGCAAGGGCGATGATCGCACGCGCCTCGCGCTCGCGGCGGTCACGGGGGTGATCGGCGATCTCGAGGAAACCGACTCGCGTTACTCGCATGCGCACGCGCACTGGGTCGAGGCGGAGCGGCTGCTCCGCAGGGTGGCGGAGGAGCGCCCGTCCGACATCGACGTGCTCCGCCGGCACGCGACGGCCGTCGTCCGCATCGGCGACAGCGTGCACAACATGGCGAACACGCGCGACCCGGCGGAGCGGTTCCGCACGCGGGAGCAGGCGCGGCTCGAGGTGCGCACCCGCTACGAGGCGGCGCTGGGGATCCAGCAGCGGGCGCTCGAGCTCAGCCCGGCCCATCCCGGCGTGCTCGACGACGTCTCGTACTCGTATGCGCGGCTGAGCGAACTGGCCTATCTGATGGGCGACGAGGCGCGCGCCGAGGAACTGGTGCGCCAGCGGCTGGACCTGTCCGTGTCGCTGGCCGCCGCGCACCCGGCGAACTCGATCCATCGGTACGGCGTGGCGAGCGCGCGGGGTCAGTTGGCGGTGATGCTCACGCGTCTGGGGCGGGCGGACGAGGCGTTGCCGATCGCGCGCGTGGCCGTCGAGGAATCAGAGGTGTTGGCGAGCGGCGAGCCCGGGAACTTCACGTACCAACTCCAGCGGCACTTCGCGCGCTCGTGCCTGTTCGAGGCGCTGCGCGATTCCGGCGACACCGAACAGGCGCGACGCGAGGCGCGCGCGATCCTCGACGAACTGCAGCGCATCGAGCGTGAGAACCCGGAGTGGCGGTGGACGCCGGAGAGACTCGACCGGTTTCGGCGCGAGGCCGGGCTGGACGACCCCGAGCAGCCCGCGCCCGTGCCGCCCGTAGACTGACGCGGGCCCCGTGGCGGAACGGCAGACGCAGCGGACTTAAAATCCGCTTCTCGGCGACGAGAGTCCGGGTTCAAGTCCCGGCGGGGCCATTCCCGCCGCTCCGCCGCATGATCGACCCCGCCGCACAATCTCTGGCTCTCTCGCTCGGGGTCAGCGCGCTGATCACCGTCGGGTGCAAGCGGCTGCGGCTTCCCGCGCTGCTCCCGCTGCTGGGCGCGGGGCTGCTGCTGGGCGTGTCGGGGGCGGGGGTGGTGAACGCCGAATCGCTGGGGCCGGTGCTGAAGGCGATCATCACGGTCGCGATCGGGCTGCTGATCTTCGAGGGCGCGCTGCACCTGAACCGCGTGGAACTCTCGCGTGCGCCGCGCGCGGTGTGGGGGCTCCTGACGGTCGGGGCGGTCGTGACATGGGTGGGCGCGGCGGTGGGTGCGCACGTGGTGCTCGGGCTGCCCTGGCGGATCTCGATCCTGCTGGGCGCCACGGTGATCGTGACCGGCCCGACGGTCGTGCAGCCGCTGCTGCGACTGCTGCACGTCTCGCCGCGCCTGCACACGGTGCTGGCGGCGGAGGCGGTGCTGATCGATCCGATCGGGGTGATCGCCACGATCGCGACGCTCGAGGTGCTGCGCCTGTCGGAGGTGCTGGGGCCGGACGCGAGCCTCGCGGGCGAGGCGCTGCGGCGTTTCGCGGTGCCCCTGGTGGGCGGGGCGGGGGTGGGTCTGGTGATGGGGATGCTGGGGTACGCGCTGCTGCGTGCGGCGGACCGCGCGGGCCGCCCCGACCCGCAGTCGCTGAACCTGCTGGCGATCGGCGTGTGCATGACCTGCGTGGGCGTGGGCGAGGCGGTGACCGCCGAGGCGGGGCTGGTGGCGGTGACGATCTGCGGGGTGATGATGGCCCGCGCGCGCGTGCTGGGCGCCACGGAACTGCGCGCGTTCAAGGAACTGCTGGCGGTGATCCTGGTGGGCACGCTGTTCGTGCTGCTGGCGTCGCGGTTCGACGTGGCGCGCCTGGGGTCGCTGTCGTGGCGCGACGGCGCCTTCGTGCTGCTGCTGGTGTTCGTCGTGCGCCCGGCGTGCGTGTTCCTCTCCACCATCGGGTCCGTGCTCACGCTGCGCGAGCGCATCTTCGCCGGCACGTTCGCGCCGCGCGGGATCGTCGCGCTCTCGGTGGCGGCGGTCGCGGCGGCGGAACTGCGGGGCGGCACCCCGGCGCCGGAGGGCGACGCGCCGCCCTCCGACGCGGAACGTCTCGAACTCATCATGTTCACGGTGATCGCCGGCACCGTGCTGCTCGCGAGCACGATCTCGCCGCTCCTGGTGCGCCTGCTGCGCGTGCAGGCCGGCGAGGGGCGGGCGCTGATCCTCGTGGGCGGGCATTCGCTCAGCATCGCGCTCGCCAAGCGGCTCGCGGCGCACGACGTGGCGACGCGCGTCATCGACACCAACGACTCGCGCGTCGCCTCAGCGGCGCTCGCGGGCGTCAACGCCATCGAGGGCGACGCCACCGACGCACGCTGGATGGACGACGTCGGCGCGCCGCCCGACGCGGGGTGGCTGCTCGCCTGGACCGGCAATCCCGATGTCGATCGCTTCGCCGTCCGGTGGGCGGCCGAACGATTTGGCCCGGCCCACGCGGTGCTGTGGTCGGCGACGCCCGTCGGCGGCCCGCCCTCCGGGGGCGACATCGGGTGGGGCGAGCCCATCGGGGCGATGCTTCGGGATCCGCCCGACGAGCGCGGCCGAGAGCCGCCCCGAACCCGCGCCCCCGCCCGGCCCCGATGGAATGCGCACGGCCCCGGCGTCTGACGCCCGGGAAACCGAGTGACAACGCCGAGCGCGGCGGTATGCTGCGCCCGCGCGGGACGGGCACACACCCGGACCCGCGCCGGAGGGGCCGATCATGAGAATCTTCGCCGCGTTCGCGTCGCTTGCGGTCTGCGCGGGTGCGCTCGCCCAGAGCCTCGCGTTCACGTATCAGGGTGAACTAAAGAGCGCCGGACAGCCCGCCAACGGCGTGTACGACATGCAGTTCCGCCTGTACGACGACGCGCAGGAGGGCGCGAACTCGGCGTCGGCGTGCGCCGACAACGTCAACGTGGTGGATGGGCGTTTCACGGTCGTGATCGACTTTGCGCAGCAGTACGCGAACACCTCGCCCCGATTCCTGGAGATCGCCGTGCGTGCGGACTCCGGGCTGTCGTGCGCGAACCCGTCGGGCTTTACGACGCTGACGCCGCGCCAGCCCCTCACGGCGGTGCCGCGTGCCGCGGCGGCGAGCGCCGCGCTGATGCTGGCCGCCCCGGACGGCGACCCGGCCCAGGCGGTCGTCGTGGACAACGTCGGACGCGTGGGGATCGGGACGCTTGTTCCCCAGGCCCCGCTGCACGTCAACGGGTTTATCCAATGGGGCGGCGCGGGCTCGCTCTTCGCGTACAACGGCGTGGACGACAACGGCGGATTCATCGAGCAGCACGGGACAAAGCCCGTGAACAGCCGGCTGCGGGTGCAGAGCTCTCGTAACGGCGATTTCGTGAACTACACGCAGCTCAACATCGACCCCGCCGCCGGATTCTCGCTCGTCTCGCTCGGCAGCGGCAACGGCAACGTCGGCATCGGCACGACCAATCCGGTCGCCCTGCTCGACGTGCGCGGGAACGCGGCGATCTCGGGCAGCCTGGGTCTTGGGACGACCACCCCGACGTCCAAGCTCGACGTCCGCGGCAACGTCAAGCTGGGCTTCAGCTCGGAGTTCTTCGCGCCCGGGGGCGTGGAGAACCTCCGGATCATTCGCGGCACGGTCGCGTCCAACGGCGCCGTGCTGGAGGGGCTCGGGTTCTCCGTCCTCAACGACTTCACGGGCGGGTATCTCATCACCTTCTCGACCCCGTTCGCGGACAACCCGACCGTCACGGCCACCGGCGACATCGCCCAGGGCTCGGTGCGCCCCACCGCGTTCTTAAATACGGTCAGCCCGTCCGCGGCGCGTGTGTTCCTGCGCCGGGCCGACGACTCGGACTTCGTGAACGGCAGGTTCCACTTCATCGCCATCGGCCCGCGATGAGGGCAGCCGGATTGCTCACTCCTCGTCGATCCGCACCGGTTTGAAGCCGCACTTGAGGTTGTGTTCCTTGCAGAAGTCGTAGAAGCGCTTCGACACTACGATCCCCCCACTCGGCCAACCCTCGTATGTGCGGGCGAAGTCAAACTCGGGCACCTGACGAAGTTCGCTCCGCAGGAAATGAAACTCCACGTCGTCGAAGCCCGGCTCGCGGATGACGAGCCACTTCGCGTCGCGGGGGCCCGGCCCTCCGTCCTTCCCCCTTACTTTGGAGAGGTAGGGCGAGACCGGCGGCAGCGTGATCAGCGGTTCGATCGTCCACCAAGGCCCCCCGATCTTGGATGTATCGGCTTCCCGAGTCGGATCGTCGTCCGGATTCGGCGTGTTTTTCATGACCCGGAGCGGAGCAACGTCGAGCCCGCGAAACTCGGCTGACTGGAGGGCCAGCCGGATGCGTTCGGGGACCATGATAATATCGCCATGCAGACTTCTCGCGAACTGTACTCCTTTCTGAAGCCGCGCACGCCGGACGTAATGAGTTGATCCGGCGTACTCCGAATCCGCCACCGTCTCCGGCCACACCTGCAGCAGCTCCAGCCCTTCGAAGTCCGAGTCCTCGTACTCGCGATATCGGGATAGAGAATAGAAGTTCGAGTAGTCACGCCGGCTCTCGCCAAACTTCCTTGGCACGATGCCGGCCGCTCTAAGGATTTCCACAATCTGTCTGGCGCGTGGGTCTGATTCTAGGATGCTCATACGAAACATCCCTCGAACAACATCGCCTTCGGGGGCGAGACTTATAATCGACCGCACTACATCTGCAGGATGATCCTTGTCGTTAATGCCTTCAAATCGAACATATATTCTCATAGCGGCGGCAACAATTCAATATTAGACATTCGCAGCCAACGATCTGCTTCGCGGGCCAACGTTGTGTAATCAAAGCTGCCATCGCCGGGATGGCGTCGCTGCAGCTCTTGTAATGATTCCCGCACCTTGTTTGCGTATGCATCGACATCTGTCGGCGGGTCACCCGACTTGATCAGCCCCCTTAGAATACTGTGATACTCCCTGTGGAGGGCCTTGTCCATCGGGAAGCCGGGCATCAGGTCCTTGATGCGTTCGAACTCGGCGTTGACGTCGGCCCGTTGAGCCGGCGTCAACGATGAAAACTCCGCCTCGTATCGCTTCCGCGCGATCATCTCCTTGAGTTCCTTCAGCGGCACGACGTGGTGCCCGTCGAGTTCCGCGTCGCCCAGGAACCCCGCCCGGAAGTCGTCGGGGTGGGAGCCATGCCGGTGCGCCAGCAGCTCCTTGATCTGCGCGACCGACGGCGGCTTCCCCTCGTTGAACGCCTCCATGACGGCTCGCTCCGCCGCCGACTGCACTCGACAGGAGTTACCCGAGACCCCGTTACCCTACTCGATTCTTCCGTCCCCCGTCTCGCGGCCCCTTGCGGGTGGACGAGTTGGCCGCCTCTCCCGGCCTCGCCTACCATCTCGGCCCATCGCCATTCGGCCTCACGGAGGCCGTCCCCGGGTGTCCGGGCAAGGGTTGCGCGACGGGGTTGTACTTGCCGGCATGGCCGGCGTCGGGAGTAGATCAATGGTCCGTATCCGCATGCAGCGTCTGGGTCGCCGGAACCGTCCGTTTTACCGCATCGGCGCGATGGATCAGCGCACGCGGCGCAACGGCCCGCTGATCGAACTCCTCGGCACGTACGACCCCGTCGAGAAGGACCCGGCCAAGCAGGTCACCCTGAACGAAGAGCGCGTGAAGTACTGGATCTCCAAGGGCGCCCAGCCCACCGACACCGTGCGCGACATGTTCGCGAAGCGCGGACTGGTGGACGTGCAGGCGTGGGAGAACGACCGCGCGTTCGACCGGCGGATGGTCGAGAAGAACATCGCCAAGGCCGCGGCCGAGGGCGAGAAGAAGGACGAGAAGAAGGCCTGATCCCGCCGGCGCAGGCGTAACCCGCGTCGGCCCGTGCGGCGGGCCTCATGCGCATCGACGTTCTCACCACGTTCCCCGAGATGTTCGGCGTCGAGCCCCCCGCGGCGCTGGGCGTCAGCATTCCCGGGCGGGCGGTGCGCGCCGGCAAGGTCTCGATCGTCGCGACCGATATCCGCGCCTACGCGGACAACAAGCACCGCAAGACCGACGACCGCCCGTTCGGCGGCGGGCCGGGCATGGTCATGATGTGCCAGCCCGTGTGGGACGCGGTGCACGCGGCCGAGGCGATGGACCCGCGCCCGGCGCGCCGGATTCTCACCACGCCCCAGGGGCGCCGGCTCGATCAGTCGCTGGTCGAAGAACTGAGCACCCTGCCGCGCCTGCTCGTCATCGCGGGGCATTACGAGGGGCTCGACGAGCGCGTGATCGACGCCCTCGAGCCGCTGGAACTCAGCCTGGGCGACTACGTGCTCTCCGGGGGCGAACTGGCGGCGATGGTGCTCATCGACGCGGTGGTGCGCCTGCTGCCGGGGGTGCTCGGCGATGAGGACTCCGCGGGCGAGGACAGTTTCGGGGTTTGTTCACCCGGCCCCAGCGCGGGCGAGCCGACGCGTCTGCTCGACTGCCCGCACTACACCAAGCCGCGCGAGTGGAACGGGCGCGTGGTGCCGGACGTGCTGCTGAGCGGCGACCACGGGAAGATCGCGGCGTGGCGGCGGGAGCAGCGCGTGGCCCGCACGCGGTCGCGGCGGCCCGATCTGCTCCCCCCGGGCGCGTAGCGGGCGCGAGGCACGCGACCGGCGCGGGTTCCCCGCCTACCATCCCCTCCCGCGTTCCGCGGCATTTTCGAGGGCCTGCCATGACGTCGCTCATCATCGAAGAGATCAACAAGTCGCAACTGAAGTCCGGGCTGCCGAACTTCCTGCCCGGCGACACCATCAACGTCTACTTCCGCATCGTGGAGGGCGACAAGGAGCGCGCCCAGATGTTCCAGGGCGTGTGCCTCTCGCGCCACGGGCGGGGCATCAACGAGATGGCCGTCGTGCGCAAGATCGTCGACAGCGTGGGCGTGGAGCGCATCTTCCCGCTGAACTCCCCGCTGGTCGCGAAGGTCGAGATCGTGCGCCGGGCGGACGCGCGGCGTGCGAAGCTCTACTACCTGCGTGACCGGCTGGGCAAGTCGCGCCGCCTGCGCGATCAGCGCCGCGGGATCAAGCACAACGCGACGGACGGCGTGCCGATCCCCGGGCAGGACGCGGCGGCGCGCGATCTCAAGGCCTCGACCAAGGCCGCCGCTGCCGAATCCGCGAAGGCCTGAGCCAAGAGCACCGGCCATCGGCGCGGACGCGCGGTGCGGGGCACCGCGTTCCGGGCTGTTGCTGCGCCGCTCTGGCTACCACGTGACGACGACTTTGCCGAACTGGTCCGCGGACTCGAGCCGCTCGTAGGCCCGGCGCGCGTCGGAGGCGGGGACCACGAGGTCCACCGCCGGCGCGAGGGCCCCGCGCCGGAAGAGCGACGCCACCTCGCGGAACTCCTCGTTCGTCCCCATGGTCGAGCCGAGCAGTCGGAGTTGATTCCAGAAGATGCGGGCGAGATCGGTGGTGGCGTCGGGCCCGCTGGTGCAGCCGGGCGTGACGTACACGCCGCCCCGCGCGAGCGACTTGATGCACGCCAGGTGCGTCGCCTTGCCCGAGGAATCGACCGCCATGTCGACGCCCCGCTTGTTGGTCCACGCGCGGACGTCCTTTGACCAGTCCTGCCCCGCGTCGAGCACGCCCACATCGGCGCCGAGTTCCTTTGCGCGGTCGAGCTTCCACTGATGGCGGCTGGTGACGGCGATGCGACAGCCGATGTGGCGCGCGATCGCCAGCGCGCTCGTCGCGACCCCCCCACCGATGCCCGTGATGAGCACGCGCTGCCCGGGTTTGAGCTCGCCCTTCGTCACGATCATGGACCACGCGGTGAGGGCGCACAGGCCGAACGCCGCGGCCTGCACGGGGTCGGCGTCGCCGACGTCGGCGAGGTTCGCGACGGGCGCGGAGAAGCGTTCGCGGAGCATGCCGTCGTGGTGCTCGCCGATGAGTTCGTAGTTGGGGGCGAGGGCCGCGGCGGGCGGATCGTCGGGGTGCTGGCGGTCGGGCACGCGGAGGGCCGCGTTCACGATGACGCGCCGGCCCAGCCAGGCCTTGTCGACGCCCTCGCCGAGCGACTCGACGATCGCGCAGGCGTCGCAGCCGGAGACGCGCGGGTAGGTGAGTTCAAGCCCCGGCACGCCCCGCCCGACCCACAGGTCCATCTGGTTGAACGCGCTGGCGAGGGTGCGCAGGCCCACCCATCCCGGCGCGGGCGGGGCCGGATCAGGCCAGTCGGTGCGGAACTCGATGTTGGGCGCGACGGGCTGGCCGCGCTTCGTGACGACGACTGCTCGCATGGAAAAAGTGTACGGCAACGCCCGGCGCATCCCGCCCGTGTTCGAGCGGGGCTGATCGGGGGCGCGCCGGACCGGTCAGAACTTGCTGGGGAAGCTGGGGAGCGTGGTGTAGACGTTGTCGGCGTTGAAGTCGTTGATGACTTCGCCGCCCGCGCTCACCTGCACGCCGACGCGACCATCGGGCCCGGCGGAATAGAAGTACGGGCGGTTGCCGACGCACGAGCCGCCGTCGCTGTCGGCGAACTGCTGGGCCTGCGTGGGCGTGGGAGCAGTGTCGCGGGCGTTGCGCCGGATGCGGGCGATGGCCCAGGTCGTGTTCGGGCGCGGCGCACCGAGGACGAGGTCGACGTCACGTGCGGCGGCGGGGTCGGGCGAGGTGTTCGTGGGGTCGTCCGTCATCAGGCCGTCGAACGACGGGTGCACGTACCGCATGGGGCGGCCCCAGGCGTCGATGGCGGTCGAGATCGCGGGCTGGCGGTCGGGGTTGCGGTCGGCGTCGTAGACGGCGGAGAGCTTGGAAGGCAGGGCCGAGAGGTTCTTTTGGGCGTTGACCGAGCCGCGCAGCTTGACGACGGACTGGCTGTCGGCCGCGGGGTTGACCTGCGTCATGAAGAGCCCCACCGAGTTGATCATCTGGTTGCCCTGGGGCGAGGCGGCGGTGTCGTTGTCGCTCATGTTGCGCGCGTCGGCGACGGGGAGGAGCACGTTGCGGTACTGCCCCGGGTTCTGCGTGACGCGCGGGTCGGGGACGTAGGCGATGGGGATGTCGCCGTTGTCGGCGATGTAGGAGGCGAGGGTGCTGTCGAGCACGCGCAGGCCGTCTCGCGTGAGGGACGAGCGGGCGTTGGAGGTGACGGCGGAGCCGACGACGACGACGAGCGCGACGAGCACGGCGATGATGCCGATGACGACGAGCAGTTCCATGAGGGTGAAGGCACGGGGACGTGGGCGTGCGCAGGGCATACCAAGCTCCGATGTGGCGCGTCGGAATGAGCGCGCGAAGAGGCCGGGGACGCCCCCATCCCCGGTCATTCTACGTACGCGGGGCGGGGGCGGATGCCTCGGCGGGGAGGTTACGCCAGCCCGCCGCCCTGCCCCGCACCCTGGCCGGCCGGCGGCTGGCCGGGCGGTCGGGCGGGGGCGGCCATGGGGAATCCAGGACCGACGATGCCCCCGGCCATGGCCGGCGCGGCGACGGCGGCCCGCGGGAGGGGCGCCGGGCCCACGGGCGCGGGACGGGCGGGCGGCGGCGGGGCCTGCATCTCGAGGCGGGCCTTGAAGATGTACTCGGTGATGCGGGCGCGGACGGTCTCCATCATCCCCTGGAACAACTGCGAGCCCTCGCGCTTGAACTCGATGCGCGGGTCCTGCTGCGATACCGCGCGGAAGTTGATCGTGTCGCGGAGCTGGTCCATCGCGTACAGGTGGTCCTTCCACGACGTATCGAGCGTCTCGAGCAGCACGGCCCGCTCAAACTGCAGCAGTTCGGCCCGCAGGATGCTCTCGACGCGCGCCCGGATCGCGTTCACGCGTTCGTCGCCCTTAAGGTAGCGGAGCGTGTCGGGCATCGCCGCGGCGTACCGATCGCGCAGGTGCGCCTCGAGCGCCTCGTCGGTCGCGCACGCCTGGGCCTCGGCGATCGCCTTGTCGAGCCTGCCCTGGTCGACGAACGCGCGGGAGAGCTCGAGGAGCCCCTCGCGGAAGCGCGCCGGGGGCGTGCGTCGGACTTCCTCGGGCGTGAAGGATGCGCCGAAACGCCGGTTCGCCCAGGCGACCAGGTGCGCGAGCGCAGCGCCGGGGTCCTGACGCATCTGCATCTGCGTCATCTGCATGGCGAAGTCGACGGGGTACTCGACCTCGCGGGCGCGGTACATCTCCTCGACGCGCTTCATGAGCATGTCGGTGACGGAGACACCGGTGTCCGACGCCACCTTGTGCGTGCGGACGATCTCGTCGGCGGTGACGTCGAAGTCGAGCTTGTCCTTGACCCACTCGGCCAGGCGCTGGGCGCCGAAGTTCGGCACGACGAAGGCGGCGAGCCCGGAGAGGTCGGCGCTCTGGATGACGCGTTCGGCCGCGGCGACGAGGCGGTTCTCCACGCTGGCCCGCTCGCGGGCGGAGCCGGAGCGCAGATCGTCGGGGTTGATGTCGACCCCGAAGCGGTTCCTGGCCCAGCGGACCAGGCCCTGGGCGTCGAAGTCGACGCGCGCCTCGGACTCTTCCTCGGGCAGATACTCGCCCAGCGTGAGGGCGATGGACTGGCGCGCCTCGTAGAGGGCCTCGTCGACGATCGCCATCTCCATCTGCACGAGCTCCTTGCCCCGCAGGCGTTCGGGCGTGATGGAGCACTCGAGCTTCGCCTTCGCGAACTCGGCGGCGGAGACGAAGGGGAAGTCGGGGTCGAGGTACTCGTCGACGGCGTTGTCGACGGTGGACTTGATGAAGTCGAAGATCAGCCCGCGGACGTCGCGTCCTTCGATCACGCGCTGGCGCATGCCGTAGAACGCCTGGCGCTGGTGCTCCATCACCTCGTCGTACTCGAGCACGTTCTTGCGGTGGTGGAAGTTGCGTTCTTCGACCTTCTTCTGGGCGTTGGCGACGCTCTTGCTGAGCATGGGGTGCTCGATGGCGTCGCCCTCCTTCATGCCCAGGCGCGCGAGGATCTTCATGGTCGTCTCGCCCGCGAACATCTTCATGAGGTCGTCTTCGAGCGAGACGAAGAAGCGGCTGGAGCCGTTGTCGCCCTGGCGCCCCGAGCGTCCCCGCAGCTGGTTGTCGATGCGCCGCGCCTCGTGGCGTTCGGTGCCGATGACGTGCAGCCCGCCCATGTCCTCGATGGAGCCGAACCAGCGGATGCGGTGCAGCAGGAACCGCCCGGTGCTGTCGAGCGCGTCGAGCAGCTCCTCGCGCGGGGCCTGGGCGATCTGCTTCTCCGTGAGCCACGTGTACTTCGCGGCCCAGTGGCGCAGCAGCGCGAGCTCGAGCTCGGCGAAGGGCATGGTCTCGGTGTCGCGCTTCTGGACGTCGAGCTCCTTCGACGCGATCTTGCGGTACACGCCCTCGCGGAGCTGGTCGTCGTCGGACTCGGCGGTGACGGTGCGCGGCGCGATGCCGCGCCGCAGGTAGTGGTCGAGCAGCGTGGCGCGGGAGACCGGCCCGAGCTTGATGTCCGTGCCGCGACCGGCCATGTTCGTCGCGATCATGACGGCCCCGAGCTGGCCCGCGTTCTCCACGATGTGCGCCTCGCGCTCGTGCTGCTTGGCGTTGAGCACCTCGTGGTGGATCGCGTGCTTCTGCGTCAGCATGCGGCTGAGCATCTCGCTCTTCTCGACGCTCGTGGTGCCCACCAGGATGGGACGCCCCGCGTCGTGGAAGTACTTGATCTCGTCGACGATCGCCCCCCACTTGTCCTTGGCCGAGAGGTAAACCAGGTCGTCGAAGTCGCGACGCACGACCTTCTTGTTCGTGGGGATGGCCACGACGTCGAGCTTGTAGATGTCGTGAAACTCCTGGGCCTCGGTGTCCGCCGTGCCCGTCATGCCGGCGAGTCGCTTGTACATCTTGAAGAAGTTCTGGATCGTCACCGTCGCGACGGTCTGCGTCTCCTGCTTGATCGGCACCGCCTCCTTGCACTCCACCGCCTGGTGGAGCCCGTCGGACCACTGACGCCCGATCATCGGGCGTCCGGTGTTCACGTCCACGATCACGACGTTCTGCGTCGGGCGCCCGGTCATCGGGTCCTGGCCCGGCATGACGACGTAGTCGCGGTCGCGTTCGTACACCGTGTGGGCGCGGAGCGACTGCTCGAGCAGGTGCGGGAGGTCGAGGTTCTCGTCGACGTAGAAGGAGCCGATCCCCGCGGCCCGCTGCGCCTCGCTGATCCCGTCGTGCGTGAGCTGCGCGCTCTTGCGCTCCAGCTTCAGTTCGTAGTACTGCACATGGCGGGCGCGCTCCTTCTCGAGCGCGGGCAGGTCGGCCTTCGCCGCCGCGAGCTGCTCCTGGATCTTGGGCACCTGCGCGCGATCTCGCGACTGGCGGATGTCCCCCTCCAGCCCCTTGATGCGCATCATGCACTTCTGGACCTTCTCGTCGGCCTCGTTCCAGGCGCGCTGCTTGTCCACCAGGTGGCGCGCCAGGCGATCCGCGAGGTCGTAGCGGGGCTGGTCGTCGTGCGCCTGCCCGGAGATGATCAGGGGCGTGCGGGCCTCGTCGATCAGGATCGAGTCCACCTCGTCCACGATCGCGAAGTCGCGCCGGCGCTGCACCTGCTGGTCGGCGCTGCGCTTCATGTTGTCGCGGAGGTAGTCGAAGCCGAACTCGCTCGTCGTGCCGTACACCACGTCGCAGCGGTACATCACCCGCTTCATCCCCTCGTCCTGCATGTGCTGCGGGTGGATCGCGCCCACCGTCATGCCCAGCGCGTGGAAGAACGGGAACGTCCAGTCGCGGTCGCGCTGCACGAGATAGTCGTTCACCGTGACGACGTGCACCTTCATCCGCTCGACCGCGGCCATGTAGCACGCCAGCGGGCCCACGATCGTCTTGCCCTCGCCCGTCTTCATCTCGGCGATCTTGCCCTGGCACAGCACCATGCCGCCGATCAGCTGCACGTCGAAGGGGCGCGCGCGGAACGGCGGGCGGCTCTCGGGGTAGAGCTCACGCACCGCCTCGTACAACGCCGCGGGGATCTCCACCTGCATCCACCCGGGCACGGGCTCGGCGCACCCCTGCCACTCGCCCGTCGGTGGGGCCGGCGGGGTCGCATCGGCCTTCGCCCGCGTCTCGGCGTAGACGCCCCGGAGCGCCTCGGGCAGGCGCGACGGATCGAACGCGTGGCGCGGGTTGAAGATGTTGCGGATGCCCACGGCCCGGTCCATCGCCTCCCGCGCGACGGCGAACGCCTCGGCCATCACCGCGTCGGGAGACTCGCCCTTGTCCACCCGCCCGCGGAACTCCTCCAGTTTGGCGCGGATCTGCGCGTCGGTCAGCGCGCGGGTCTTCTGCTCCAGCGCGTTGATCTCGCCGACGCGCTGCGTGTACTTCTTGACGAATCGATCGTTGCGGGTGCCGATGATCCGGTTCAGGAGCGGACCGATCAGCGGGATGCCTTGCTCTGCCATGGTGGGTGCTCGCGATGCTGGGCCGCCCGAATCGGGCGACGGGACCGGGCGCGCGGCGGGCGGCTTGTGGCCCGGGGGCGCGCGTACCTGCGTGCGGTGCGGAAAATCAGGGTGGTCAGGCCGCCCGATCGACGGGCGGCCCGGGCGTCAGGCGACGCGCGCCGGCGGCGGCAGGTCGAGCAGTTCGAGGCGCGGGCGCAGGATGCCCGCGGAAACTTCGGCCCGGGCCGGGATCGACACCGGCCCTTCGTCCGTTCGAGGCGCGCGGGCGATGGTCCGCTCGGGGCCACGCGATTCCGCGCGCCGCCCGGGCGCGGCGGGACGGGCACGGACGTGCACCGGCGCCAGCCGCCCCACGTGCGCGGCGACGCGCGTGTCGTCGGTGGTGCGCAGGGTGGGCGAGACGTCGACCGGGCGCAGCGTGAACGCGACCACCAGGAGGAGCGTGACCCCCCCGAGCGGCCAGGCGGCCATCGAGCGTGCGTTCGTCGTCTGTCGGCCCACGTAGATCATTCCCATCGGCCAGCGCCCCGGATGTGCGTGCACCGAGGCTCAGGATTTCTACTGTAGCCCGTTCGCACGCCGAACCACCCGCGCCCACCTTCACATCGGATATTGGACCTGCGGGCGTGGGGCTGTCCGATATTGACCCGGCACAGGCGCGGAAGGCCGGGCTACCGTCCGCGCGTGACGAGCGTTCCCGACCAGCCCGCCGGGGAGTCTGAACCGATGGTCGCGACGCGCCAGGCGCTGCCCGTTACCCGTCAGTCGCTCACGCACAAGTTCTCGATCGCGCGGCACGAGGGCTACCTCACGATCGGGCTCTACCCCGACGGCCGCCCGGGCGAGATCTTCATCAAGATGGCGAAGGAAGGCTCGACCATCTCCGGGATGTGCCAGGCCTTCTGCCGCGCTTTCAGCCTGGCGCTGCAGTTCGGGCTGTCGGTCGAGGAAGCCGTCGCGCGGTTCAAGGGGATGCGGTTCGAGCCGATGGGCCCGACGGCGAACCCGGACATCCCGGAGGCCGCGTCGATCGTCGACTACGTCGCGCGCTACCTGGAACTGCACTACGCCTCGCGCCCGCGCCGCTGACGCGGTCAATCGACGTACGGGGTGATCGCCGCCCCGCTCGACGGCAGGTAGAACACGTCGCCGTACACCTTGAGGCACGCGTTGTTGCCGAACTCGATGAACTGGTCGCCCACGGGCTGGCCGTTCACCGGGTCTTCGTTCACGAACACGTTGTCGAAGTGGGTGCGCTGCCCGTTGATGTTCGAGCGGTACGTGACGGGCAACTGCTCTGCGTCGGGAGTGCTGAAGAACATGACGCGCCCGTCGTTGAAGGCGACGTTGCCCTCCCAGAGGTGCTTGGACCCGTAGATGCGCAGGCGGTTGCTGGTGTCGCCGGAGGCCCCGGGCGTCAGCCGCCACGCGCCGGGCGTGCCGTCGTACGACGGGCCCCGGTTGGCCATCACGGCCTGCCGCGAGTCGAACGTGGAGCGCCAGGTTCCGGCCCGCTCGCCGAACGGGGGCGTGTGGGCGTAGCTGAGGTTGCCGTTGACGCCGCCGTCGCGCCGCCCGCCCGCGCCGGTGCCGGTGGCGCCGATCTCGCCCGGGTAGCCGGCAAAGCCGGGGTCCCACATCGCGGCGACGGGGTTGGCCGCCAGCCCGGGGAAGGAGTACTCGTACCGGGTGTCCTTGACGATGCGGGGGTTGATCTCGGCGGGGCTCACGAGCAGATCGACCGGCGTGAAGCCGTTGAAGACCATGACGGAGAAGATGTTGCCCGTGTTGTTCTTGACACCCGCGGGGTATGGGCCGGGGTCGACGGTCTGGTTTCCCCGGTCGAGTTCGCTGGGAAGCGGATAGGTGTCGCCATGGTTGCCGCCCCAGATGACCATGCCCTGCACAAGGCTGCGGATGTTCGCGGCGTCCTTGATCTGCCGCGCCGCCTCGCGGGCCTTGCCCAGCGAGGGAAGCAGGATGCTGATGAGTACCCCGATGATGGCGATAACCACCAGGAGTTCAATGAGGGTGAAGGCTCGGCGCGTCATGCGTATCGGAGTCTAACGCACCGCGGGGCGATCGGTTGCGGCGAATCCGCCGGTCTGGTCTCGTCCGCTAGCGGGAGGGGGTCATGTCGTCGATGGCGGCCTTGACCTCGTCCGCGGCGGCGTCGGCGGCGAGCGCCCCGGGCCCGATCGACGCCGCGCCCCGCAGGGTCTGCTCCTCGTCGATCAGCACGACCACGCCGGGCGCCCCGCGTTCGAACCGGTCGAGCAGCGCCTGCCCGGCGCTCGACCAGGCGACGTCCAGGCCGATGCCCTCCCACCGCGACGCCAGCAGCCGCGCCTCCTCGGGGCGGAACTGGTCGAGCGCGAACACCCCCACGGGGCGGACGAGCAATCGGGGCACGCGCGCCTCGCCGGCCAGGCGGCGCTTGTCCAGCGAACGCTTGACGTTCTGCAGGGCCGTCACCGCGGCGAGCGCACCGTCTTCCATCCCCGGCGCATCCACCTTGTACAGCACCAACGCCGCCAGCAGCGGGCCCTCCCCCGCCTCGACCGGGTTGGCCCCCAGCGCGTGCAGAGCATCGACCACACCCCAGGGCGTCAGGTCGGAGGCCATCAACCCCAGGCCGACGGCCTTAGCGCCCGGAGACAGTTCGGCCGGCGCCGGACGCAGGGCGCTCAGCGACGCCACACGCGTCCGCGATCCGATGGTGATCCCCCACGCCCCGTCGGCCGAGGTCTCGCGTACACCGATCTCCAGCGCGAGTGACCGCTCTCGCAGCATGCCCACGACGTGGCGCAGGCGGCCGGTCTGCGCGTCGAGCGTCAGTTCGACCGGGCCCGCCGGCGTGCGGCCGTGCAACGTGATCGTGCCGGGTGGTTCGGAACGCGCCGCCCGCTCGAACGTCACGATGCCCAGCGGCGGGACCGCGACCTCCACGGGCGCGTCGGCCCCGGATGGCTCGGCGCCCCGCGCTTCGGGCGCCGGGGTTTCGCCGATGGCCCACTCGATCAGCGGGAGCGGGAGGTCGGGCAGCACCGCCGCGATCGACGCCGGCGTGAGCGGGTCGGCGACCGGGGCCTCGAAGTACGCGTCGGGGTTTCTGGGAGAGACGGCCCGCAGCACGCCCCCCGAGGCCTCGACGTGCAGCGATCGCCCGAGTCGCAGCACGACGCGGCGCGGGCGGGCGTCGCCGCCACGGTCGGTCAGGAGTTCGACGCGGCTCACGCGCTCGCGCCCCTCGGGCGTGTAGGCGCGCACGACGAGCTCGTGCGCGCGCGGTGCTTCGCGCAGCGCCAGGATCATGTTCCGAAGCAGTTCGGCCGGGCCCGGCTCGGACGGCTGCGCCCGGCAGATCGCGGGGAAGAGACAAGCCAGCAGCAGGGCGAGCGTTCGAAGGCGGCGCATCGCGCCATCCTACGCGGGAGGTTCCGCCCGGCGCAGCGCGTCGCGGAGGTCTCGCACCGTGCGCGATCGACCGACCATCCAGTCCGGGGCGATCTCGGCCAGGGGTTCGAGCACGAAGAGGCGCTCGTGCAGGCGCGGGTGGGGCAGGGTCAGGCCGTCTTCGTCCATTGTGACGTCGTCGTACAGGAGCAGGTCGAGGTCCAGCGTGCGCGAACCCCACCGCTGCTCGCGCGTGCGGTCGCGCCCCAGCGATCGCTCGATCTCGAGCAGGCGCTCGAGCAGGGCGAGAGGTGTGCGGGCGGTCTCGATGATGCACGCCGCGTTGAGGAACCGCCCCTCCGCCACGCCCCCAACGGGCTCGGTCTCGATGAACGCGGAGGTGGCGAGCAGGCGGTCGGCCGACGCGAGCAGCGTGAGCGCCGCCTCGAGCGCGGCGCGCCTGTCGCCGAGGTTCGAGCCCAGCGCGACGGCGGCGCGGTGGATCATCGGGAGAAGCGTAGCCGGGGGTGCGCTATTCGACGGGCTCGAGCTCGCGCATCCGGTGCTGCATCTGCGCCTTGAGGCGCGCGAGGATGCTGCTGTGCATCTGGCTCACGCGGCTCTCCGACAGGTCAAGCGTCGCGCCGATCTCCTTCATCGTCATGCCCTCGTAGTAGTAGAGGATCACGATGAGGCGTTCGGCGCGGCTCAGGCCCTTGGTGATGAGCTCGCGCAGGTCGCGGCGCTGCACGTCGATCAGCGGGTTGCTCTGCGTCTCGTCGCGGATGACGTCGATCTCGCGGACCTCGCGCCCGCCGTCGGAGGGGAAGGTGCGCTGCGTGAGGCTGCGGGTCGAGACGGCCGACGAATCGCGCTTGAGCTTGTCGAACTCCTCGCCCGAGACGTTGAGGCGTGCGGCGACCTGTTCGTCGGTCGCGGGCTCGCCGGTCGCCTTCTCGATCATCTGACGGGCCTGCTCGACCTTGCCCGAGCGGTGGCGCACCAGGCGGGGCACCCAGTCCATCGAGCGCAGTTCGTCGAGCATCGCGCCGCGGACGCGCGACGCGCAGTATGTCTCGAACTTCACCTTCTTCTCGAGGTCGAAGGCGTCGATCGCGTCCATCAGCCCGAAAATGCCCGCCGACATGAGGTCCTCGATGTCGACCTCGTCGGGCAGGCGCGTGTGCAGGCGCTCGGCGTTGTAGCGCACGAGGTGGAGGTACTTCTCCACGAGGTAGTTCCTCGTGGGCTCGTCGGGGCGTTCCTTGTACTGCAGCCAGATGTCGTTCACCGACATCGTGTCCAGCGGGGACGAGGCTCCGGATGGTTCGGCGTGACGGGCGGAGTAGCGCCCACCGGATCGAAGGCTCGTGCGCGATGACTTCAGGCTCGACATACCAGGTCGCTCCTTGACCTACCGGAGTGCGGCGCGAATGGCCCCGCGAACTCCGTCGTGCACGCCGCGTGCGGCGTCACGCTCGCTCGGGCACGCCCACGAAGAGCCGCGCCCGTGATGCTCGTCGGGCGTCATCCTTGACGCCGACGGCGGAAGTATGACCACACGGCGTCGCGTCTGCAAGGGCTCCACCCCACAGATTCACGACTTTTTCGCGTTCTCCACACCGATCGACTCCGGGGCTTCATCCACGACGACAACAGGTTCGGGCCCGCTCGCGCCGGCCATGCCGCCCACGCTGGGGATGGGATTGCTCGCGCGGTACTGCGCCACGTGCTCGCGCGCGACGCGCGAGAGGACGCTCCCCACGCCCATGCCCACGACGTAGCAGGCGAACATCGCCAGCAGTGCACGCGCAAGAACCGTGGTCGCGGGAATGTCCGCGCTCAGCCCCGCGACGACAGCGACAGCAAAGCCCGCGAGGGCGAGAATCGCGCTGGTGATGCTCGGATCGCTCCGCACCTCTCGGCAGACTCCCTCGCGGCGTCGACGCCGCGAACACTCCCCTCACCGCTGTCCATCGGCCGCCCGACGACGCGCCTGAGGTGATTCCCGCGTGTTTTCGAGCCCGTGAAGACGGGCCGCGCGAGGGATGCCGTCTTTATGAGCGGAACATTCCGAACAAACCCCGTCCCGCGGGTCGCACAACCTTCGACTCGAGGTTGAGCGTCCGCGCGACGCGTCCCGCCAGATCGCCGACATCGCGGCTTGCTCTCGCACGCGGCGTGCCAATCAACAGCGGACGCCGGGCGCGGACAGCATCTTCCACCGCGTCGTCGCGGCGCACGATGCCCACGAGCGGGAGGGGGAAGCCCAGGAACTTCTTGCAGGTGGCGGCGAGGCGCTGGTGCACGTGCAGGGCCTCGGCGTCGCCCGTGACCTCGTTCACCACCAGCGCGAACACCGGGGGCTCGGTCGACTGCGCACGCACACACTTCATGAGGGCGTAGGCGTCCGCGATGGACGTCGGTTCGGGCGTCGCGACCACCAGCACCAGGTCGGCCGCCCGGACGAACGTGCTGACGGCGTCGTGGATGCCCGCGCCGGTGTCGATGAGGATGACGTCGCTCTCGCGCTCGAGATCGGCCAGTCCGTCGAGGAGGATCCGCCGGGCGTCATCGCCCAGCGAGGCGATGCGCGCCACGCCGACCGAGCCGGGGACCAGGCGGAACCCCCCCGGGGCGGGCACGGCGATCTGGTCCATCGAGCGCGCGACGCCCGGCTCGCGGTCGCAGAGCGCGTCGACCCGGGTGGTCGGGCTCATGCCGCACAGCACGTCGGCGTTCGCCAGGCCCAGGTCGGCGTCGACCAGGCTGACGCGACATCCGCGGCGGGTGAGCGCAATTGACAGATTGACGCTGAGCGTGGTCTTGCCGACGCCGCCCTTGCCGGACGTGATGGCAACGACCGGAATACGAACCTCGCGCACGGGGCGTGCACGGGACTCGGGCGGGGATGGCGCGGGCGCCAGAGCACCGGCGCGCGGTCCCGTGCGCTCGGCCCACGTGACAAGATGAACCCCCGGCCCCTGCAGCGACGAAACCATGGCCCGCAAGCGCGAGGCCTGGTCGCGATGTTCTGATGTTGCACCCGCGGTCATGCCAACCCACCCCCGCCTGCGACTTGCGTCGCCCACCCCTACCGCCCGCCGGACATGGACCCGCCCGCGAAGCCCCGCGGCCCGTCGAGCATCATCGCCGCCATGCGCGCGGACGAGGCAAGCTCGATCTGGTCGGGAACTTCCTGGCCCGTCGTGATGTAGCTCACGCGTAGATTGGCACCCCTGATCAGGCGTGCGATCGGGGCGAACTGTACCGCCTCGTCCACCTTCGTGACAACCAGGCGGTCGGCGCCCAGCGGGGCGAACGCGTCGCGCGCGCGTTCGAGCACCCGCTCGCTGGCGCCCGCCGAGAGCACCAGGTGCGTCTCGTGGGGCTGGGCCGCGTGCACCGAACGGCGCAGTTCGTCGAGGCGGTCGCCGTCGTGCTGGCTGCGGCCGGGGGTGTCCAGGATGATGACGTCCAAGTCGCGCATAGCGTCGCAGGCGTCGGCGACATCGCGTGGCGCGAGCGCCACGCGCAGCGGGATGGCGATGATGGACGCGTAGGTGCGGAGCTGCTCGACCGCGGCGATGCGGTAGGTGTCGCAGGTGATGAGCCCCACGCGGGCCCCACCACGCAGCTTGTACCACGCCGCGAGTTTGGCGATCGTCGTGGTCTTGCCCACGCCCGTGGGGCCGATGAGCCCGATGGTGAGCGGTCGCCCGTCGGGCTGTCGTCCGGGCGGGGTGGCGCGCCCCACGGCGGGAACGAGCGCTTCGAGCCGCTTGAGGACGGCGGCCCGGAGCACGCGCGCGTCCGCGGCCGACGCGCCGGCGCTGCGACGGGCGTCTTCGAGCACCTCTCGCGCGAGCGCGTGCCCCAAGCCTTCGTCGATGAGCAGGGCTTCGAGATCGGCGCCCGGGCCCACGAGCGCGGGGAAATCGCCCGCGTCCTTCGCCAGCACGCGTCCGACCATGGACTTGATCGACGCGAGATCATCGCGGAGCGATCGCAGGTCGTCGGGGTCCTCGCGAGGCAGGGGCGAGGGCGCCCGGGCCGGCTCGGCCGGGGGCGGTGCGTCCACGCGGACGGGTCGGGCCGGAGCGAGGGGCGGGGCCGGACGCACGTCGCCGCCGGCGAAGCGGGTGGGGATGAACTCGTCGGCCGCGATGACGCCCACGGGCGCTGGCGTGGCGGGGCCGCGCAGGGTGGTCGGTGCGGCGGCCCGAACGGTGGCCGGTGCGGCCGCTGGTGCCGCGTTGGGCTGGGGCATGGCGTCGGAAGCGATGATCTCGACGACCTGGCGGCCTCCGACGCCGAGCACAGCGCCGGCCTTGTAGACCCGCGTGCGGATGATGACCGCGTGCGGGCCGATGTCCCGCTTCACATCGGCGAGCGCCTGCGCCATCGTGCCTGCTGTGAAGGTCTTCAGCTTCATGCTCGCCGTCCCTGGCGACCGAGCCCGCGCTCCGGCGGGATCCCCTCGCATGGGGAGAATAGCAGTTTTTCACGTCGTGCGAGCGACATCACGCCGCCGCGACGCTTCGCGCGTCTTCCGACGGGGGCATGACGAGCGCCACGGACTCCACGTCGACGCCCGGCACGATCTCGTTGAACCCCAGCACTGTGACCGTCGGGATGGTCGGCTCCACCAGTTGGCGGACGACCGCGCGGACCTGCGGCGAGGACACCACGACGGGCGCGTGCCCCTGGGCCGTTGCCTGGCGGAGGGCGCGGGCGATCTGCTCGCCGATGCGGGCGGCCATGCGGGGGGGCATGGAGACGCTCGTCCCGCCCGCGCCGCGGTCGATGCACGCGTTGATCTGGTCTTCCAGCGTCGGGTCGAGCGTCACGCAGACGAGCTTGGGTGTATCGCCGGGCGCGCCCGCGAGCGCGTGCTGGTGGCAGATGGTGCGCCGCAGCGCGTTGCGGACGTACTCGGTGAGCACGTCGAGGTCCTTGGTCTTGGCGCCCCAGTCGGCGAGCGTCTCGAGGATGGTCTCGAGGTCGCGGATCGGCACGCGCTCGCGCAGCAGGTTCTGCAGGATCTTCTGGAGGTCGCCGGGCTTCACGACGCCCGGCACGGTCTCTTCCACCAGTTTCGGGGCCGCGCCCTTGAGCTGCTCGAGGAGGTTGGCGACCTCGTCGCGGGTGAGCAGTTCGTCGGCGTGGGAGCGCACGATCTCGGCAAGGTGCGTGCCGAGCACGCTGGAGGGATCGACGACGGTGTAGTTCATGGCCTCGGCGCGCGGGCGCAGGGCGGGGTCGATCCAGAAGGCGTCGAGCCCGAACGCGGGCTCCTTGGTCTTCTCGCCGTCGAGGTGCCCGCTGGCGAGCCCGGAGTCCATGGCCAGCATCTTGCCGGGGCGGGTGTGCCCCTTCGCGACGGTGTTGCCGCGGATGCGGACGCGGTAGTCGTTCGCGCCCAGCTGCATGTTGTCGCGGATGCGCACGGGGGGCATCACGAGCCCGAGCTCGACCGCGAGTTGGCGCCGGATGGCGGTGATGCGGTCGAGCAGGTCCCCGCCCTGCGTCGAGTCCACCAGCGGCACCAGGCCGTAGCCGACCTCGAGCTCCAGCACGTCCACCTTGAGCAGTTGCTCGACGGGCGGGGGCTCGGGGGGTGCCGCGGCCGCCCCGGCGGCGGCTTCCGCGCTCGCGGACGCGGGCTTGGCGGCCCGGCGCATGGCCCAGGCGACGCCCCCCAGCAGCGCGGCGGTCGCGAGGAGCGGGGCCGTCGGGAGCGGGGTGAGCGCCAGAAGCCCCAGGAACGCGGCGGTGATCACCAGGCCGCGCGGCTGGCTGATGACCTGGTCCGCGACCTCGTCGCCGAGCTGCGCCTTGCTGCCCGAGCGCGTGACGATGAGCGCCGAGGCGATCGAGATGACAAAGGCGGGGATCTGGCTCGTGAGCCCGTCACCGATCGTGAGGATGGTGAACGTCTCGGCGGTCTGGGCGGCGTCCCACCGGCGGCTGATGATGCCCACCGCGAACCCGCCGGCGATGTTGATCGCGGTGATGATGATGCCCGCGATCGCGTCGCCCCGCACGAACTTGCTGGCGCCGTCCATCGCGCCGAAGAAGTCCGCCTCCTGCGAGATCCGGTCCCGGCGCACGCGGGCCTCGGCCTCGTCGATCACGCCGGCGTTGACGTCCGCGTCGATCGCCATCTGCTTGCCGGGCATCGCGTCCAGGGTGAAGCGGGCCGCGACCTCGCTGATGCGCGTCGCGCCCTTGGTGATCACGACGAACTGCACGATCACCAGGATCAGGAAGATGACGATGCCCACGAACAGCGAACTCCCCGCGACGAACTGCCCGAAGGCCATGATGACGTGCCCCGCGACGCTGGCGGCCTGCTCGGGCGACGAGGCGTCGGCCGTCAGGATCAGGCGCGTGCTGGCGATGTTGAGCACGAGCCGGAAGAGCGTCGTCGCCAGCAGCAGCGACGGGAACACGCTGAAGTCCAGCGGGTGATCCATGTAGATGGTGGTGAGCAGGATGATCACGGACAGGCTGATGTTCAGGCAGATCAGCACGTCCATCACCACGGGCGGCAGCGGGACAAGCAGCACCCCCATCATCAGGATGAACGCCACGGGCACGACGTACCCGCGCGCGCCGTGGATCCGCCGCATCCACTCGGGCAGGACCGTCGGCGTCGCCGGCGCGGGGCGTGCGGCCGGGGCGGCGGGCGGCGCCGGGCGCGGCGTGGGCGCGCCGTTCGGTGCCGCCTTTCGCTGTCCTCCGCCCTTGGCCACCCGCTTGCTCCTCTACACCAAACCCGCCCAACGCTTCCCAACACTCCCGGGCTGCTACGCCGCCTCCTGCTCGAGGCGATACACGAACGCGAGCACCTCGGCGACGGCCTGGTACAGCTCCGGGGGCACTTCCTGCCCGACCTCGCATCCGGCGTAGAGCGCCCGCGCGAGCGGGGGGCGCTCGACGATCGGCACGCGGTGCAGCCCGGCCACCTGGCGGATCCGCATCGCGAGATAGTCGGCGCCCTTCGCCACCACGCGCGGGGCGCGCATCGTGTCTTCGTCGTAGCGCAGCGCGACGGCGAAGTGCGTCGGGTTCGTGACGACGACCTCGGCGTTGGGCACGGCCTGGTTGATGCGCTGCAGGGCGATCTCGCGCGCCATGCGGAACCGGGCCGCCTTCACCTTGGGGTCGCCCTCCATGCTCCGGCGCTCGTCCTTGACGGCGTCCTTGGTCATCTTGAGGTCCTGCATGTGCTGCCAGCGCTGGTAGAAGTAGTCGATCAGCCCGAGCACCAGCAGCACCGTGAGCAGCACGATGACCAGCGAGAGGATCGCGTCGCCCAGCACGCCCAGCGCGCCGCCCAGCCCGAGGCGCGGCAGGCCCACGACCTCTCCCACCAGGCCCCGCAGCACCAGCCACGAAGCGCCCGCCACGAGCAGCAGCTTCAGCGTGTTGATGATGGCCTTGCCCAGGTTGCGCTTTCCGAAGACCCGCCCGAACCCGGCGATCGGGTCCAGCCGGTCGAGCTTGGGCTGCAGCGCCCTGGAGGAGAACACGAGCCCGACCTGCGCCAGGTGCGCCAGTGCCCCCACCACGAACGCGACGCCCAGCACCGGCGCGACGGCGGTCGCCCCGCGGATCGCCCCGTCGGTAAGGAGCTGGTACAGCGCGCCGATGTCCAGCCCCGCGTCGGCCTCGTCGAGCGAACGCCGCATGATCTCAGCCATCGACGACGCGACGAACGCGCCGATGAGCACGATGAGGATCGTCCCCGCGATGAGGTCGATCGCCGCGACCAAGTCCTGGCTCTTGGCCACCTGCCCGTGCTCGCGCGCCTCCGCCAGGCGCCGCGACGTCGGGGCTTCCGTCTTTTCGCCCAGTTCCTCCGCCATCGCTACGCACCCCCCGCCCGGCGCAGCCACAGGACCGCGGCGTCGATCGAGTCCGCGATCGCGTCGCGGGCGGCTTCGTGGATCGCGGTCGTCGCCAGCGCCAGGATCGCCAGCCCCGCGAGGATCTTGATCGCAAAGCCGACGGTCATGATGTTGATCTGCGGCATGGTCTTGCCGATCACGCCCAGCACGGCGATGAGCAGCAGCGTCGTGCCGACGACGGGCATCGCGACGCGCAGCCCCAGGTCAAAGCCCGACTGGAGCGCTCCGAGCAGGACGTCGAGCGGCGCCTGCGAGGCGCGCATGCCGCCGATGGGCACGCGTTCGAAGCTGCGAGCGACCGCGCCGAACAGCGCCTCGAGCCCCCCCGCCGCGACGAACACCCCCACCGCGATCATGAGGAGCAACTGGGCGAGCAGGTCGGTGTCGATGTCGGTGTCGGGGTTGTAGACGCGCGCGAGCCCGAAGCCGATGCTCTGCCCCATCATGACCCCGGAGAGTTCCAGGCACAGCAGAGGCGTGGAGGCGATCGCCCCCACCGTGAGCCCGATGAGCGCCTCGGAAACGATGAGCGGCGCCAGGCCCAGCAGGTCCACGTCGGCGGGGGCCTGCACGTGCGGGGCCACGTTCGCGTACGCCGCGCCCGCCATCGTCGTCGCCAGCAGCGCGCGGGCGCGGAGCGGGATCATCGTGCTGCTGAGGATGGGCGCCATGATAAAGACACCCGCCATGCGGAACAGCACGAGCGTGAAGGGGATCGCGTGCGCGACGAGCGAGCTGGCTGCCTGATCCGGGGTCATCGGGCGGGTTCCGGCGCGGCGCGCGGGGGGGGAAAGGCCTAGACGAGCGCGAACAGGTCGGCGGCGTACTCGGACAGACGCTGCGCCACCCACGGGATGAGCACCGCCGCCGCGACGATCATCACGACGATCTTCGGGACGAACGCCAGCGTCTGGTCCTGGATCGAGGTGATCGACTGCACGAGGCTGATGACAAACCCCACCACCAGGCCCGCCAGCAGGATCGGGCCGGCGATCTTGAGCGTGATGACCAGTGCTTCGCGGACCATCTCGAGTGCGGCGTCGTCGGGCATGCGAACGGTTCCTCCGGGGGCGGTGCGGTGCGGTCGGCGCGCGGAGCGTCCCCGCTAGGTGACCCACACCGCGAACGCGGGATCGAGCAGCGCGTGCGTGCCGGGCTGGCTCGTGACGAAGCTGCGCATCAGCCCGCCCGTCACGAGCGTCCAGCCGTCGACCAGCACGAACAGCAGCAGCTTGAACGGCAGGCTGATGAGCACCGGCGGGAGCATCATCATGCTCATCGAGATCAGCATCGTGCTGATGACCATGTCGATCACCAGGAACGGCAGGTACACCTTGAAGCCCATCAGGAAGGCGACCTTGAGCTCGCTCAGCACGTACGCCGGCACGAGCACGGTGGTCTCGACGTCCGCGCGGGTGAGGGTCTCGGGCTTCGAGACGTCCAGCCCGCGCGATTCCATCACCATGTACAGGCTCGACCAGTTCCCGCTGGCGTCGATCTGGTCGAACATGAAGTCGCGCACCGGCTGGCGCGCCTTCTCCCAGAGCTCGTCGTACGAGCCGATCTCGCCCGCGCGATAGGGCGCGATCGCCTCGGTGTTCACGCGGTCGATCGTCGGCGACATCACCAGCAGCGTCATGAACAGCGCCAGCGCCGTCAACACCTGCGGCGGCGGGACCGACGCCGCACCCATCGCCTGCTTCAGCAGCCCCAGCACCACGAGGATGCGCAGGAAGCACGTGCACATGAGCACGATGGACGGCGCCAGCGTGACGACCGTGAGGACGACGAGGATGTTGACCGCGGTCGACAGCCCCGAACGCCCCTCGCCCGAGGGCGAGTTCGACCCCGATGCTCGCGCGCCCGGCAGCGCCTCGGCCGCCCCCGCGAGGATCGCCAGCGGATTGGTCGGATCGCCCAGTTCGGTCGCCGGGAGCGGCGCCGGGAGGGTGGCGGGCGGGCTCACGACGGGCACGAGGGGCTCGTCGGGCATCGGGCCGATGGTCCGCTGCCCGAACGCCGCGGGCGCGAGCGCGAACGCGAGCAGCAACGCCAGCCTCGCCCACATGGTGCTCACGCGCGCACCTCGATCTTGGGGCGCGCGCGGAGGGCGTCGAGGCGCGCCTTGATGGCGTCCGCCTTCGCGGGACGGACGGGGGCGGCGCTCGCCCGCGCGGGAGCGGCGGCGGCCTGTCGCGCGGGCGCGAGCGGCTGCGCGGGGCGGGACGCCTGGCCCGCCGCACGATCGAACGTGCCGTGCTCGCGCGTCAGGACTTCCTGGAACTTCCTGGCGAGCGTGCTGCCCTCGTCGTCCCTCGTCTTGAGCAGGATGGACGCGACCTGCTCGGGGTCGGCGATCTCGCAGAGCGTCTGCATCCCCGCGCCCGAGCGCCCGGCGGTGTGCGACAGCAGCAGGACGCGCGAATCGAGCTTCAGCAGCACGAGTGTGCACGAGCGCGCAACGGGGTACCGCCCCAGCACCTCGAGCACGCCCGAAGGCGACTTCCCGCCCGGGCCCAGCGCCCCGACGAGCCCGCCCCGGGCCGCCACGCGGCGCACGCCCCAGCCCGCCAGGCAGATAAGCCCGACGACCGTCCCGCACGCGAGCGCCACACGCACCCACGACGCGCCGGACGCGGGGGGCGTCTCGGCGCCCGCCGCATCGGGCGCGACGGTGACGCGCGGCAGCCCGAGCGGCGTGGTCTCGACGTCCGCGCGGGCGCACGCCGCCATGCTGGCGATCATCGCGGCGGCGCAGGCTCGTGTGAAAGGGGTCATCGTGTCGGCATCCTGCCTGAAGGAACGCACGCGTCTCCGACGCGTGCGACGGGCGTCGCTAGGCACTCTTCGCGGGGGTCTGCTCGGCCGCGATGACGATCTCGTTCACGCGGACGCAGAAGTTGTCGTTCAGCACGAGCACCTCGCCCCGGGCGACGAGGCGGTCATTGACATACACGTCGACGGGGTCGCCGGCGAGCTTGTCGAGCTCGACGACCGCGCCCTCGCCCAGGCGCAGCACGTCCTCGAGGAGCATGCGCGTGCGCCCCAACTCGATCTTCACGTGGAGGTTGACGTCGGCGAGCAGGTCCATCGCCCGAGCGGCGGCGGGATCGGCGACGGGCGTGAACTTGGGGAGTTCGAGCGGTGCGGGCCCGCCGGCGGTCGCGGCGTTCGCCGCGTCGGCGGCCTCCTTCGCCGTCTCCAGCGCCTTGGCGGCCATCTCGTCGAGCGGGCGCGCGTCGTCGGCGCCCGGGGTGTCCGCGGCCATCCTGGCCTCCTCTGCCGGCGCGGGCCGTCCTGGCCGCGGGTCTTCCGGCAGACCGCTATCGGCCGACACGTCAGCCGGGCGAGAGAGATTCGGCGGGTGCTGCGCGGCGCGTCCGATAAACGCCGGCCGATCCCGCGCCCGACGCGCACTCTCTGCGGGTCAGTCGGCCGGGAAGCCCTTGCACCGGGGAATCATGACGCGCTCGAGGCGGGGCTTGCCTTCCGCGTCCTGGCCCAGGACGCCGTTGAGGTACGCCGTCAACTGCCGGTTCAGCGTCTCGAGCCCCGGCTCCTTCAGGTGGCTGTGCTGGGCGCGCCGGAAGATGAGCGCCACGCCCTCCTGGAGTTCGGCGGCACGGGATTCGAGCGCCGCCTCCACCACGCTCTGGTTCTTCGCGCGCACCTTCAGCACGATCTGGGCGTCCCACACCCAGACGCGCCCGGTCTGCATGTTCTGGAAGCGGTCTTCGAGCAGCGAGACTTCTACGGCGGCCTCGCCGTCGGCGTGGTCTTCCTCGTGCAGCGTCGTCTCCGCGGCGACCGGCTGGGGCGAGGTCATCTTCGCCACCATGAACACCGCCAGACCCTCGATCACCATGACGGCACCGACCGCGCCCAGGAGCTTGATCGGCGGCTTCTTCTTCGCGGGCTCTGCCGGGGCGGGTTCCGCCGGCGCGGGCTGCTTGGCATCGGGTGCATTGGACATCGCTCACCTCCACGCGCGCGGGCCGCGCTCGTGAATGTCGAACGTCGCAGGGAGTGACTGCAGGCCCGTGGCGGGCGAAGGCCTCCGCGGGTGCGGGGCGTGCGGGTTGGAACGTTCTCGGGCGTGCGGGGTGAAGGTGCGTCCGTCCCGACTCCTCACGCCGCCCGGGCCTGGTCCTTGTCGGCCGCGACGTCGGCCGCACGCTCGGGGGCGGCCTGCGCGCTCGGACGGACGGCGAACCCGACACACCCGGCACACAGCAGGAGAGCCGCGACGAACGGCGACGAGGGAATGTCCGCCGTCAGCAGCGCGAACGCCCCGATCAGCGCCGCGATGCCCGCCAGCGACGAGAGCCCGTCGTGCAGACGCAGCGCGGCGAGCAGCCGGTCGGCGCGGAGGAGGTGCGCTGCCCCGAGGGCGACGCCGGCGATGCCCGCCGAACCACCCAGAAGCAGGAACACGATGATCGCGTCGCGCATGGGAAGCCCCCGGGCCGGACGCGAGGCGCGGTCCGGACACACCGGGAATCGAGCGGCGTGGACCGCGGCTTGAGGCGAAGCCCGGATTATCGCCCCAGCACCAGCAACTGCTGCATCAGCTCGTCGGTCGTCCGGATGACGCGCGAGCTCGCCGAGTACCCGGTGGAAGACAGCACCAGGCGGATGAACTCCTCGCCCAGGTCGACGTTGGACTGCTCGAGCGCGCCGGCGATGATCTGGCCCGTGCCGAGCGTGCCCGGCTGCGCGACCACCGCCGTCCCGGAGTTCGCGGCGCTCTTGAACAGCCCGTTGCCGGTGTCGAGCAGCCCCTCGTCGTTCGTGAACGTCGCGACGACGACCTGCCCGAGCGTGCGGACGAGGTCGTTGGTGAAGATGCCCGACACCACGCCGTTGGTCCCGATCGAGAACGCGGTGAGCGTGCCGAGCGGCGCACCGTCGCGGTAGGTCGCCGCGAACTGCGAGCGATCGTCGGCGAGGGCCGTCAGCCCGCCCTCGGGCGTCGAGAAGTACAGATTGACCGCGAGGGGCGAGGCGGCGCCGGTGCCCGACCGGTCGATGCCCACGGTAACGGGCAGCGTGCTGACGGCCTGGCCCTGCGTGTCGAACGACAGCGTGCCTGTCGCGACCTGGATCGGCACGCCCGTCGCGTCGGCGGACTCGACGTAGTAGCGCCAGGTCGTCCCGGCGTTGCCACGGCTCTCGAGCACCAGGGTCGTGTCGACCTCCACGGGCGCGCCGAGCGAGTCGTACACGACGTAGGTCGTGCGGACGCTCTCGCCGTCGGCCTCCGCGGCCTTTCCCGTGACGAACGGCTGGCGCAGGAGCGTCCCGGCGCTGTCCAGCAGGCGCAGGTCCGAGCTGTCGATGGTGAGATCGTTCGCCGTGCCGGTGTTGCCCACGGCGGTGATGACGCCGGTGAGCGGGTCGATGGTGACGCCGGGCGTGAATCCGTCGGGGTTCGCGCCGGTAGTGGTGTTGAGGCCCAGGGCCTGCGCGAGGAACGTGCTGAGATCGTCGATGGTGGTCGTCGCGGTGATGGCGAGCGAGGCGGGGGGCACGGTGCGCCCGCCCTTCTCAGCGCCGCGCAGCTCGATGAACTGCCCGAGCGAGAAGAGGGGCGCTCCGGCACTGGCCGGGTCCTCGACGTCGAGCAGCCGCGTCGCCGACTCGAGGACGTTGGGCAGCGTCGGCGCGGGCGCGGCGGTGGCGAGGGCGCGCAGCCCCGCGGTGGACGAGCCCCCGATTGTGACGCGGGCGCCCTGGGCGGCGACGGCGGCGTCGGCGTCGAGATTGCCCGAGAACCGCACCTCCGAGGTGGACTCGGCGATCGTCATGGACCCCAAGGGGATGGAGACGGTGCCGAGCGCGCCCGTGACGAGGTTGAAGTTCTCGTCCACGCCGTAGCCCAGCAGCCGCTCGCCCCCGAGGGTGGTGAGTTCGCCCAGGGCGTTGGTGCGGAAGGAACCCGCCCGGGTGTAGAGCTGCTCGCCCGCGCGGTCGACGATGAACCAGCCCTTGCCGTCGATGGCGAGGTCGCGCTGGTCGCCGGTGGGCGAGAGGGCGCCGCCGGTCATCGTCCGCTGCGTGCCGGCGGTCGACACGCCCAGCCCGATCTGGAAGGGGTTCGTCCCGCCCGTGGCGTCGCCGGGAAGCGTGCCCCCGCTCAGCGTCCGCGCGAACATGCTGGAGAAGTTGAGTCGCGACGACTTGAACGCGGTGGTGCCGATGTTCGCGACGTTGTTGCCGATGACGTCGATGTTCCGCGAGTACGCGTTGAGCCCGCTCATGGCGGTGAAGAGCGCGGTGGTGGAGGGCATGGTGCGTCCTTTCGCGGCGGATCGTCCGCCGGGAGAAGTCGGGAACGGGCCTCCGTGCCCCTCGTGCAGATCGCGGCGTCCGTGCCGCGCGAAAGAGGTCGTCCGCGCGGTCGCGCGGACGCGCTCGCCTTTAGGCGTCCTCGCCCGGGCGCCGGACGGGCGACAGCCGGTCCAGCAGCGCCTCGCGCGTCAGCGTGGTCTCGCCACGCGTGCCGACGGTCACCACCGCGTCGAAGCCCGTCCGCACGCGCGTCGAGTTCGTGTCGAGCGCGCCGGTGACCGTGCGCGTGGGAACGTCCATGGTGAGCGCCATCCCGTCGATCAGCACGACCGCCCGCGCCACGCCCTCGCTCTCCGCGCGGTCGGCGGCGTACGACAGGCGCGAGAGCTGGGCGGTGTCGAGCGTGACCTTCGCCTCGCGCGCAACACGCACCGGCACGCTGCTGCTGACCTCGCCCGCGCGCGCCTTCTCGAGCAGTGCCCCGAAGGACTCGCCTTCGATGAGGCGGGGCACGTCGGCCGACGCGCGCGCCGCCCCGCCGCCCGTGCGCGCCAGGAGCCCGAGCGGATCGACCGTCACGACGCGCCTCCCGCGGCTTCGTCCTCGGGCGGAACGTCCGAGACGCTCTCGACGCTCGAGATGAGCAGGCGCGACCCGTCGTTGAGCGTCAGGAGCGTGCCGTCGCGCGTGCGCCCGACACGCTCCACCGTGCCCGCGACCTGCTCGAGGTCTGTCGAGAGCCCGCGGACGTAGCGCCCGATGAGCGACGAGGCGCTGGCGAACTCGTTCTGCCCGACGAGCTTCTCGAGGTTCGACGTCAGGTCCATGTTCGACTGGATCGAGCGGATGCCGGCGATCTGGTCGATGAGCGCGCCGGTGTCCTGGGGCGCCAGCGGGTCCTGCTTGCCCAGTTCCGCGAAGATGATCTTCGCGAACTCCTCGGACGTGAGGCTGCTGAAGGCGCTGGCCTGCGAGGTTGTCGAGGCGGCGCTGCCGGTGATCGGATCGACTGCCATGCGTGCTCCTCTGCGCGTTCACTCGTGGCGAACGTCTTCCCGCGACCGTCCCTCAGGCGACCGCCTCCAGCCGGAGGCGCCCGAACTCGTCGACCCGCACGCTCGCGCCGGGCGGGAGCGCGAGATCGACCAGCGGGGCGTCGGTGCTCGGGTGCGGGCCGCTCCCCCCGGGTGCGGCGTCCTGCCGCGAACCCCGCTCTCGACCCGCGTCCCCCGATGCGCCCCATCCGTCCGGTGGGCGATCCTCCGCCGAACCAATGTCGATGCGTTCCACGCGCAGCCCCCGCGCCTCCAGCGCGGCCCGCAGATCCTCCGCGGAAGCAGCCAGCAACTGCCGTGCCGATTCGTCCGTGGTCTCGATGCGCGCGCGCACCTCGCCCGCGTCGACATGCAGCCGCACCGAGACCGAGCCCAGGTGCTCCGGGTTGAGTTTCATCGAGACCGTGCCCCCGCCCTGGCGCAGCGCCAGCGCCAGCCCGCGCACGACCTGCGGGAGCGCCTCGGGAAGCTGCGCTCTGGGCGGGCCCGCCGCCGGCGCACGAGCGCCCGCGCGCGTGGTCTGCGTCGGGCCCTCGCGCGTGCCGAGCGCGACGCCCGCGCCCGGGCGTGCGGGTCCGGTCGCCCCCACCGCGCGCACCGCGAGCATCTTGAGCGCGGGCCCATCCGCGCGGGGCGCGGCCGCTCGCACCGCGTCCGTCGCGCCCACTCGCCCACCGGCGTCGGAAGGGGGTGGCCCGTGGGGCGCGGGCGCCCGCTGACCGCTGGGCGGGGCGAGCGAGGCCGCCCGCGTCGGAGTGTCGGAGGTCTGCGGCGCGTCACTCGCGCGCGGGCCGTCGGCGTCGGCGCGCGCCGGACGAGCGTCGCCTGCGGGGCGCGGGGTACTTCGGTCGCGCGGCGCCTCGGCGCGCGCGGGGTCGTCCTGATCGTCCACAGCATCGTCGTGCGCCCCCGGCTGACCCGGTGATCGCAGGCGCTCTTCGGCACGGGTGGTGGTGTCGTCCGGCGGCACGATCGACGCAACGCCGAGTGTGTCGCGTGACTCGGCGATGTCGTGGGCGGCCTGCAGTTCCTTGCGCGATCGGTCGCGCAGCATCGGCTGCACCGACGCGCCGACGCTGCGCGGCGTGGCCGCGGAGCGCTCGGGCGCGCGGTCGATCGCGCCGACGGCGTCGAGCAGCGAGGCGAACGACGAGCCCCGCACGCCGGCAGCCTGCGCGGGCGTGTCGGGGCGGAGCGGGTCGGGGGTCGGGCGGAGTTCGGTGGGGATCGCGGTCATCAGGGCGTCTGCACGGGGGCGAACGCCGCCCGCGTGCGAAGACGCTCTAGCAACTGCGTTGCCAACGACGGGTCGCCCTTGGCCCACTCGCCCAGAACGCGCGAGCGGGTGCGATCGTCCATGGCGTCGAGGTACGACACCACGGTGCCCATCGCCGCCGGGCTGACGGGCTCGGGCGGTGCGCCCGGCGCGGTGGGCGGCGGATCGAGCATCGTGCGGAGCATCGAGACGGCCTGGGCGGGCTTCAGCGCCGAGAGCACCCCGAGCGTCTTCTGGAACTGCTCGTCTTCGAGCTGGCGACGCCCCGCCTCGACCAGCGACGTGAACTCCTGCTCGCGACGCTGCAGATCGGCGCGCTGACGCTCGATCTCGGCAAGGTCGCGCGCCAGTTGCGAGCGCAGGTCGGTGATCTCGCGCCGCACCCGCTCGGCCCGCTGGGCGTCGAGCTCGGTGGACTCGCCGCGGGCCGCGAGCTTCTGCGCCGCCGTCAGCGGCGCGCGCGCGGCCTTCTCCTGCGCCTCTTCCTCGGCGCGGGCCTTTTCCTCGGCCAGCTTGGCGGCCTCGGCCTCGGCGGCCTCCTCGGTGAGCGTCTTCGACAGCAGCTCTCGGATCACCCGACCACGATCGGCGTTGAGCCGGTCGTTCATGCGCAGCCACCCGACCACGCCCGCGAGCGCCAGCATGTTCGCCACCGCCACGATCGACAGGATGTTCCACAGCGTCTTCATGCCGGCTCCTCGGCCCGGGCGGCCCGCATCACGCCCATCTCATCCAGCGCCGCGTCCTCTCGGCGGTGCTGCTCGCTCCGCCACGCCTCGTACCGACGCTCGCGCAGCAGTTCGACCGCCTTGCGCCGCACCGCCGCCTCGAGCAGCGCGCGACGCGACACCTCCAGACGACGGTGCACGCCCGCGAGTTCGATGACGGCACGCTGGGCCCGGGCCGCCTCGCCCAGTTCGGCACGCGCCGCGAGGCGCACGCGAGCGGCGTCGAGCATCGACGCGCCCGGACGCAGCATCGCGCGAAGGTCGTCGCGCGTCGACGTGATCGAGTCCTTGCACCCGCGGATCACGCCCTCCAGTCGGGTGCGCTCCCGCTCCAGCGCCGCGACCGCCAGTTGGCGCTCGCGCTCCTGCGCCCGTCGCTGGGCCAGCACCGCCTCGAGCTCGAAGATGAAACGTGCCATGCGTTAGCGTGCCCCCGTGGGTGCGGCGGCGCGGGAGGCCGGTCGTGCGCCGCGGGGGGCGAGCGCCTCGGCGGCGATGCGCTGCAGTTCGTCCCGGAACTTCTCGAATGGCGCGGGCTCGTCGCGCCCCTGGCGCAGCAGCGCGATGATCCGCGGGTGCAGGTCGAGCGCGATGTCGGTGCCCGGGTTCGTGCCCCGCGTGTAGGCCCCGATCTGCACCAGGTCCTCGACCTCGCGCTGGGCCGCCAGCAGGCGCACCACCTCGCGCCGGGCGTCGGCGTGCGCGGGCGTGATGATGTCGTCCGCGACGCGGCTGACGGAATCGAGCACGTCGATGGCGGGGAAGTGCGCCCGCTGGGCGAGGCGGCGCGAGAGCACGACGTGCCCGTCGAGGATGCCGCGCGAGGCGTCGGCGACGGGCTCGGTCATGTCGTCGCCCTCCACGAGGATCGTGTAGAGCCCGGTGACAGAGCCGCCCGCGCCGGGCGCGCCCGGTGATTCGACCGCGCCGGCGCGCTCGAGCAGCAGCCCGAGCTGCGCGAACACGCTGGGGGTGTAGCCCTTGGTCGCGGGGGGTTCGCCGTTGGCGAGGCCCACCTGTCGCTGCGCGTGGGCGAAGCGGGTGACCGAGTCCATCATGAGCAGGACGTCGCGCCCCGCGTCGCGGAAGAACTCGGCGACCGAGCACGCGAGTCGGGCCGCCCGCAGGCGCATCACGGGCGACTCATCGCCCGTGGCGACGACGACGACCGAACGCGCCAGGCCCTCGGGCCCGAGCGCGTGCTCGACGAAGTCGCGTACCTCGCGTCCGCGTTCGCCGATGAGCGCGATCACGTTGACGTCGGCCGACGTGCGCCGAGCGATCATGCCCAGCAGGGTGCTCTTGCCCACGCCCGGCCCGGCGAAGATGCCCAGGCGCTGGCCCCGCCCCAGCGGGGTCATGAGGTCGATGGCCCGCACGCCCGTGAGCAACTGGGCCGTAATCCGCCGGCGCCGCAGCGCGGGGATGGGCTCGGGGCTGAGGGGCACGTGCGTGCGCTCGCGCACCGGGCCCGCGCCGTCGATCGGCCGCCCGAGCCCGTCGACGCATCGACCCAGCAAGCGCGGGCCCGCCAGCGCGGTCGGGCTGCTCTCCTCCCCCACCACCGCGTCGCCCGGGCTGAGCCCGCCCGCCTGGCCCAGCAGCATCACGACGGCGTGCTCGCGCGTGAACCCCACGACCTCGCCCCGCAGCGCGTCGCCACGCTCGTCGCGCCGCACGCCCCGCCCGGACGAGAACGACACGAGCGCCCCCGCCGGCAGCGGCAGGTCGTCGACCAGCACCGTGAGCCCGCGGAGCGCCCCGACGCGTCCGATGACGCGCGGCGCGTCGGCCCGATCGATCGCCGCCAGCGCATCGTCGAGCAGCCTCACGGGGCGTCCTCCCCGAGCAACGCCGCCCCCAGGCGGTCGAGCTGCGTGTCGATGGTCGCGTCGATGGCGCCCCCGCCGGCGGTGCGGACGATGCACCCGCCGCGCCCGACGCTGTCGTCGGCGCGCAGCTCGGCGTGCGCCGACTCGCCCAGCGTGCGCGTGAGGGCGGGGAACGCCGCCCGCACCAGGGGCTCGTCCTCCGGGTGCACCAGCACGAGCACGCGGGTGGGACGCGCGATCATCGCGAGCGTCTCGCCGACCTGCGTCACGCACGCCTCCGGGTGGGCGGCGATGGTGCGCCGCGTGACCTTCTCGCCCAGGCGGACCGCGACGCGCAGCACGTCGGTCTTCGCCTCGAGCAGGAGCTGATCCCGGCGCTGCGAGAAGGACTCGAGCGCCTCGCGCCACCGGCGTTCCACGTCGCGCAGGGCGGCCTCGTGGGCGGCTCGCGCCTCGGCCCGCCCCGCCTCGCGCCCCTCGCGCAGGCCCTGCTCGCGCCCGTCGCGCAGGCCCTGCTCGCGCCCCTCCGAGGCGGCCGACGAGACAAGCTGCTCGCGCTCGCGCCGGGCGTCGGCGACGATTCGGTCGGCCTCGCGCCGCGCGCGAGAAATGATCTCCTGGCCCTGGCGCTTGAGGTCGCCCAGGTCGAGCACGATCGCGCCCGACGCCGCACGCTCCGCCTCCGCCGCTCGCAGCACGCCCATGACCGGAGTCCTTCCCGCAGGCTAGACCATCTGCTCGGTGTCCCCGCCGCGACCTTCGATGACGAGTTCGCCGGTCTCTTCCAGGCGCCGGACGATGTCGACGATGCGCTGCTGGGCGGTCTCGACCTCGCTGACCTTGACCGGGCCCATGTACTGCATGTCTTCCTTGATGAGCGAGGCGGCCCGCTCGGACATGTTCTTGAAGATCTTGTCCTTGAGCTCCTCGCTCGCGGTCTTGAGGGCCAACGCGAGTTCCCCGTTGTCGACCTCCTTGAGCACGGCCTGGATGCCCTTGTCGTTGACCTTGAGCACGTCCTCGAACACGAACATGAGGCGCCGGATCTGCTCGACGAGGTCGGGGTCCTCGGTCTCCAGCCCTTCCATGATCGCCTTCTCGGTGGCGCGGTCCGTGAGGTTCAGGATCTCCGCGACGGTCTCGACGCCCCCGGCCTTCTCCATGCTCTGCACGAGCATGCTCGAAAGGCGGCTCTCGAGCCCGCGTTCCACCTCGCGGATCACCTCGGGGTTCGTCTGCTCCATGTTCGCGACGCGCTTGATCACCTCGATCTGCTTCTGCACCGGCAGCCCGCCCACGATCTCCCCCGCCTTGTGGTGCGGGAGATGGCACACGATCAGCGCGATCGTCTGCGGATGCTCGTCCTGGATGAACGTCATCAGGTTCTCGGATTCCGCACGCTGGAGGAACGAGAAGGGCGTCCGCTGCACCTGCGTCTGGATCTGCCCGAGCATCCGGTCCGCCGACTTCGCGTCCAGCGACGAGCGCAGGAGCTGCTTGGCGTACTCGAGGTTGCCCTCGTTGATGTACTGCGACGCGATCGAGATGCTGTAGAACTCTTCGACCACCTGGTCCTGCAGCTCGCGCGGGACCCGCCCCAGGCTCGCCAGCTCGCGCGTCACCTCTTCCACCGCGCGCGGCTCCAGGCTCTTCAGCACCGCCGCCGCCTTCTCGGGACCCACCGCCAGCAGCAGGATCGCCGCCTTCGTCATCCCCTCCAGCTCCGACGCCTTGCTCGGCAGCTTCTCGTTGGCTTTGCGCGGCATGGGCTAGTCCTCGATGTTGATCCACCGGCGGACCATCCGGGCAGCCGCGGCCGGGTCGGCGCCCACCATCTCTCCCACCTGCTCCAGACGCTTGGCCGCCTCCATCTCGCGCTCGTCCACTTCGATGCCCGCCAGCGCCGTCTCCCCCTCTTCCGCCTCGCCGATGACGTCGCCCGCCGATTCGAGCGCCGGGGGCATGCCCACCAGTTCCTCCGCCGTCGGCGTCTCCGTCTTGCGCCCGCTCTTGCGCACCAGCATCGCCATAAACCCCAGCGCGAACAGCGCCAGCGCGCCCAGCGCCACCTTCTCGATCAGCCCGCCCCCCAGCCCGCCCGCGCCCAGCGAGGACAGCATGCCGGCGGCCTGGGTCGCCGGCCCCGCGGGAATCTCCCCGGGCACCAGCGACACGCTGATGGATTCATCGATCATCTTGCGTAGATCGGCCGGCGGCATCGTCGAGTTCGACTGCGCCACCATCGCCCGCAGATGCGGCTGCAGCACCGCCACGATCGAGGGACGCACCTCGGTGTCGAAGTACGTCCGCAGCGCCTGCGCATCCGGCTCGGCCGGCGCCGTCGCACCAGCCCCGCCCGGCGGCGCGCCGGCCCCCGCCGCGTCCTTGATCAGCCGCGCCACGTACCCGGTCGGCACGTTCACCGACACCGCGACCGACGTCGACTGTCCGCGCGGGTCCACGATCGTCTCGGTGCGGCTTCCCACCCGCACCTCGCTCTCGCTCGTCGACTCCGATGATTCCGACTCGATGCCGCCCGCGCCCGACGCCCCAGCGCGCGTGATATCGGCCGTCTGGTTCGCCTGCACGCCCGGCACCGCCCCGCCCGACGACGCCTCGGTGGTCGAGGTGGTGACTTCGCTGGTCTTCTTCTCGATCGCCACCGACCCCTTCCCGCTGGGCAGGTACGACTGCACCTGCGCGGTGCTGCGCGTCACGTCCACCGACGCCGTCACCGCGACGACCACGCCCGGGATGTACGCCAGCAGTTCCTGCATCTTGGCCCGGGCCTGGGCCTCGACCTTGGCGGCGTGCTCCATCGCGAGCGTGGGCGACGCGTCGCTGTCGGACGTCACGCTGCGGCGCTGCCCGGTGCCCGCATCCACCACGGTCACGTGCTGCACCGTCAGGCCCGCAACGCTGCCCTGCACAAGGTGCGCGATGGCGTCGACCACGCCCTGCGAGAGCGCACGCCCGTCATCGCTGCGGGCGCTGACCGACGCGGTGGGCGTGCGCACGCCCACGCCCAGCCCGCGCACCTCGGGGATGTCCAGACGCACGCGTGCCGAGTCCACCGTGTTGAGGTCGGCGATCATCCGGGCGAGTTCGTTCTCGAGCGCGATCCGGAAGTTCTGCTCGTTCACCTGGCGCGAGTTCATCCAGCTCTGGCTGGCGAGCAGCGACTCGAAGTACAGCGCCTTGTCGTTGGGAAGAAGGTTCGCGCGGGCCAGGCTCGAGCTCGCCCGGGCCGCGTCCTTCGCCGAGACCTCCAGGCGCCCCGACGCGTTCCACCGAGACTCGATGCCCAGCGCGTCGAGGTGGCCCTTGGCGCGCTCCTGGTCTTCGGGCGTGGCGCCGGGGAGCAGGTCGACCCTCGAGGGCGACGACGTCAGGACCAGCACCAGCCCCAGCGTGAGCAGGACGATGACGACCGAGCAGGCGACGATCACCTTGTGGGCGCCCGAGAGCGCGCCGAGCTGCTTCTGGATCGTCGCGAGTGTGCGACGAAGGGCGTCCATCTGGCGGGCCTCCGACCCTGTGCGGCGCAATCCGTGCGCCGGCGCACGCCCTGCGCGAAGCCGCGCCGAACCTGCACGCCCCTACGTCGGCGCGGCGCGCGCTCCCGCTTGAATCATCAGTTGACAGCGTCCGAGAACTACGTCCGCATCTGCTTCAGTTCGTCGTACGCCTCCATGACGCGGTTGCGGACGGCCTGCAGCATCCGGAAGGCGTTGTCCGCCTTCGTCGTCGCGAGCAGCACGTTCTCCACGTCCTGGCGTTCGCCCGTCTGAAGATCTTCCACCGCGCGCGTGGCTTCCTGCTGGAGTCGATTGGCCTCGTCGAGCGAGTCCAGCAGGACGTCCTTGAACGACTTGCCCGGCGCATCGCCCGCGACATCCGGGCGGGCCTGCGGGTGCATGTGGCGGGTGCGATCGATCCCGCCGCTGATGAATCCCAAGGGGTCGGACATGCACGCCTCCTGCAACCGTCACCGTCTGCCTACGCCACCAACCGCAACGCCTGGGCCAACATCGCCTTGGTCGCTTCCGCCGCGGCGACGTTGGCCTCGTAGGCCCGGGCGGCCTGGATCGCGTTCACCTGCTCGACGATCGGATTGACATTGCTCTCGCGAACATAGCCCCGCTCGGCGCCCTCGCGAACGGCGAGCGGATGGGACGGGTCCCAGCGCAGCCTGAACGGGGACTGGTCGTCGGCGATGCGGGCGACGTGCACGCCCAGCGACCGGGAAGCACGATCGCGGGCGCCGGGGTCGCCCGGGGCCAGGAAGACGTGCTTCGCGCGGTAGGGCGTGCCGTCGGGCATCACCGAGTTCCGGTTGGCGAGATTGGCAGAAATGGCGGTCATGCGCGCCCGCTGCGCGACCATGCCGCCGGTGGAGATGTCGAGCACGCCGTACATCGCGGGTCAGTCTCCGGGAGTGGGCCTAGACACGCTGGGCGATCGCGGACCGGAGGAGGTCGTTCTCGCGCCGGATGAGGTCGGTGGTGAGTCGGAACGTGAGCGAGTTCTCGGCCAGGTCCTGCATCATGCGCTCGACGTCGCGGTTGTTGCGGTCATGGTAGAGAACGCGCCCGCCGAGGGGGCGTGCGTCCGGGTGCGCCGGAGCGCCCGCGACGCCGGGCCCGTGCGCCGGCGCAAGGTCGAGCGCACCGTGCGTGCCGCCGGTGGCGTTTCGCCGCTCGACGACGGCCCGGGCCAGTTGGGCGCGGAAGGTGTTGACGTCGATGTCGACGGGGCGGAAGTCGGGGGTGTCGATGTTGGCGATGTTGTGGGCGAGGAGCCGCTGGCGCTGCCCGGCGAGCGAGAGCGTGGCGCTCAGCACCGGCAGGGAGCCCGAGTTCGCGAGGTCGGCGAGGAACATCGTCGGCTTTCTCCGCAAGCGGCGGGCCAGCGGACGACGCCCCGGCCCGCCCGGGCGGCGGCGCGGCTAGAGCGACTCCATCACAAGCCCTAACTGCTTCCACTTCTTGAGTTTGAGTCCCAGCGTCCGCACCCCGATGCCCAGCGCCTGCGCCGTCCGCTGGCGGTGCCCGCTGAACCGCATCAGGGTGGCGACGATCGCGTCGCGTTCGATCTCCTCGAGGGTCTTGCCGGGCTGGGGCGGCCCGCCGGCGGACTTTGCCTCAATTTCCTGCGCGGGCTGCGGGTGGACGTGCACCGCGGTGCCGGGCGTGCCACCGCGCAACCACGGCTCCACGAGCGCCCGCGTGACGACGCCCCGCGGCTGGGCGGCCCCGCTGAGCACCACGGCCCGCTCGCAGATGTTCTGCAGCTCGCGAACGTTGCCGGGCCAGTCGTACGCCGCGAGCAGCGCGAGCGCGTCGGGCTCGATGTCGGGCGCGGGCAGCCCCTCGCGCCGGGCGATCTTGCCGAGGAAGTGCGTGGCGAGCGGCGGGACGTCGTCGCGCCGCTCGCGCAGCGCCGGGACGCGGACGGGCAGCACGTTCAGGCGGAAGTACAGGTCCTGGCGGAACCCGCCGTCGCGGCACGCCGCCGGCAGGTCGCGGTTGCTAGTGGCGACCACGCGCACGTCGATGCCCATCGTGAGGCTGGAGCCCACCCGCTCGAACGAACGCTCCTGCAGGACGCGCAGGAGTTTGGCCTGGACCTGCGGCTTGACCTCGCTGACCTCGTCGAGCAGGAGCGTGCCGCCGTCGGCGAGTTCGAAGCGTCCCTTGCGGAGGCGTTCGGCGCCGGTGAAGGCGCCCTTCTCGTGCCCGAAGAGTTCGCTCTCGAGGAGCGAGTCGGAGAGCGCGGCACAGTTCACGCCCAGGAAGGGCCCGTTCGCCCGCCCGGAACACTCGTGCACGGCCCGGGCGACGACCTCCTTGCCCACGCCGCTCTCGCCCGTGACGAGCACGGTGCCCTGCGAGGCGCCGACCAGGCGGATCTCGTCGCGCAGGCGCTTCATGGCGTCGGACTCACCCACGAGGCGGTCGACGCCGCGGGGCGAGGCGACGTCGCACGCGGGCGGGGCGGCGGCGCGCAGGAGAGCGTTCTCGCGTACGAGCCGCCGGTGCTCGGCGGCGCGTTTGACGGCGATGACCAGTTCGTCTCCCTCGAAGGGCTTGGTGAGGTAGTCGAACGCGCCGAGCTTCATGGCGCGGACGGCGGTCTCGATGGTGCCGAAGGCGGTCATCATGATGACCGGCAGGTCGTCGTCGACCTGGCGGATGCGTTCCAGCAGTTCGAGGCCGGTCATGCCGGGCATGCGCATGTCGGTGACGACCACGTCCGGTCGCTGGCGCGCGATCATCTCGACGCCGGCCTGGGCCGATTCGGCGCAGGTGACGCTGAACCCCGATCGCGAGAGCGTCTCGCCGACGCTGTCGCGCATCAACTCCTTGTCGTCGACCACGAGGACGTTTCTCATTCCTGCTCCTCCGCGACCCCTCGCCCGCGAGGCGCCTCGTCCGGCGCCGCCCAGCCGGGCAGCACGATCTCGACCCGCGCGCCCGGCCCGGCGTCGAGGTCGGCGTTGTTGCGCACCGTGACGCGCCCCAGGTGGGCGTCGACGATGCGGTGCACGATCGCGAGTCCCAGGCCGGTGCCCGCGCTGCGCGTTGTAAAGAACGGGTTGAACATGCGCCGGACCACGTCGGGCGTCACGCCCGGGCCGGTGTCGCTCACGCCCAGCACGACGCACGACTCGACCGAGCCGTCGCGCTCGGCGACGCGATCGGCACGCGCGTCGAGCGTGAGCCGGTGCGGGCCGGGCGCCTCCGCCATCGCCTCGAAGGCATTGCGCACGATGTTCGTGAGCGCCTGCTGCAGGAGCCCCGGATCGGCGTGGACCGCCCGCGGGGCCAGGGGCCCGGCGTCGGCGCGGACAACCTCAACACCCCGCCAGGGCACCCCGTCGTGCTCGCAGGCCCGCAAGGCCGCGTCGAACAGCTCGCCCGGCGAGACCGGCTCGACCCGCAGGCGAAACTCGCGGGCGAAGGAGAGGACGTCGCCGACGATCTGCTCGACGCCGCGCGTCGCGCGGGTGATCTTCGAGGCCGTCTCCCACGCGGGCGACCCGCGCTCCAGGTCTTCCTCGAGCATGCGGGCGTAGAGACGGATCGAGCCGAGGGGGTTGCGGACCTCGTGGGCGATTCCGGCGGCCATCTCGCCCAACGCCGCCAGCCGGCGCGAGCGCTCGACCTGGGCGTTGGCCTCGCCCAGTTCGCGGTTGAGCCGGCCGACCTCGGCGCGGAGGTCTTCGTGCGTCGCCTGGAGGCGCGCGGTGACTTCGGTGAACGAGGCGATGAGGCCGGCGAGGTCGTCGGGCGACACGGACCGGTCTGTAACGGCGGTGGGCATCCGCTACGCCTCCGTGTCCTGATACCGAGGGCTCCCCTGCCCGGGTTCGGCGTACGCGCGTCCGGCGCGCCCGCCGGTGGCCACGGCACGCAGACGCTCGCCAAGGTCATCGCGCCGGGCGAGCAGAAGGGCCGCCTGCTGCTCGTTGGCGGCTTCGACGCGGACAAGGCGTGCGGCCACGTCGTTCGCGAGGGCGTGCACCTGGTCGTCATCCCCCGGAGCGCGGGTGCCGAGCCAGGCGCAGTAGGCCCGGTCGACGTCGGGCGCGTTCGCGGTCAGGCGGTCCACCAGATCGCGGCGCAGGTCGATCGCCTGCGCGATGGTGTCGGGGTCGTCGGCCGGCGAGAGCGGGGCCGCGGCTCGCTCCAGATCGTCCAGCAGCGACTGCTGGGCGCGGAGCAGCGCGAGGAGACGGTCGAGTTCCGGCGTCTGTTTGGTCATCCCTGACACTTTCCCCGGCGCTCCGCGCCGGCGTGGACTACATCGGCTTTCCCCCGGTCCGTTCTACTCCGAAACCGCGGCCCGCGCGGAAAGGTGGTCCTGGGCGGCGAGCCACCGCTCCCAATCGGCCCGCGACATCGGCAGCATCGGGTCGTCCCAGACGCTCTCGGGCAGCGAGGCGTAGAACCGCTTGGCGCGCTCGTTCGCGGCGGCGGCCTGGTCAAGCCGCCCCATCCGCACCAGCGCGCTCACGATCTGTGTCATCGCCACGAGCGCCGCGGGGTCCTTCGCGTACCGCTCGCGGGCGGCGTCGTACGCCCGGATGGCACCCTCGTAGTCCTCGAGATCGAACGCGCAGTCGCCCTTGAAGAAGTACGCGTTGCGCAGGTACAGGTCTTCCACGCCCGTGCGGCGGGGGCGGGCCTCGTAGTCGGATCGCACGTCTTCGTACAACTGCTGGGCGCGCGCCAGGCGCGTGCGTCGCTGGGTCATCAGATCGCGCTGGTTCCCGTCGGGCATGGCCGACTGCAGCGCCCGGGCGATCTCGGCCCCCGACCGCCGCAGCGCGTCGGCGAGCCTGTACCGGGCGGGCGTGAGGTCCGCGCCCGGCTCGGCGTCCTTCTCGGCGATCGCGAGGTACTGCTCGAAGCGCTCGATCGCCCCCGCGTACCGGCCACGCCGGAACCAGTGCTCGCCCAGCTCGCGGAGCGCCTCGCGGAAGACCGGGGTTCCCGGGCCAGTGGCGGCCCCTTCGACAACCTGCGCCAGGAGCTGCTCGCCCCGGGCGTCGTTGTCGGGGTCCGCGTCTTCGAGCAGGGTCTTGGCGAGGGGAACGATGCTCTGGTCGCCCCACGGGCCGGTGCCTCGCTCCCCGCCGCGTTCATCGATGAGGGTCTGGTAGAGCCCGGCGGCGAGCTCGAGATCGCCGCGGGCGCGGTAGGCCTGCGCGAGGCGGAACATCGCTTCGGGACGGCGCGCGTCGGCGGGGAGGTCGGCGATGAACTGGCGGAACGCCTGGGCGGAGGCGTCGACGTCGCCCGCGCGGTCGAAGGTGTCCGCCGCGGCCCAGAGGCTGTCGGCGTACGCCACCGTGTCGTCCTGGATGGTGCGCGTCGCGTGCATGCGGTAGTACTCGCCCGCGAGGAGCAGGTGCTCGCGCGCCTCGCGCTGCGTCGCGGGGTCCGCCTCGGCGAGGCTCAGCGCGCCCCCCTCGGCCGCGTGGCTCAGCAGCCCTTCCGCCAGGCGCCGGTTGGTGGCGGCGATGGCGAGCAGCACCTCGGCCGGAGACGCGTCGATCCCGTGCAGCCGCTCGGCGAGCAGCGCGAAGCGGAGTGCCTCGGCCAGCTCGCCGCGCTCGTCACGCTCGCGGAATCGCGACATGAGGCTGGCGCCGGCGCGGTCGATGTCTTCCTGCGGGTGCGATGCCCGCTCGGCGCGGAGCAGTTCGACCAGTTCGGTGTACCGGCGCAGCCCCTCGTCCTCGGCGTCTTCTCCTTCCGCGAGGCGGCACTCGACCTCCGCCAGGCCCAGCAGCGCGGCGCTGCGCTTCTCCTCGAGCCCGATCTCGTCCAGCACGCTGCGGTACCCGTCGCGCGCCCGCGAGAACTCCCCGTCGCGATGGTCGAGCTCGGCGAGCATCAGCGTGGCGAGCGGGCGCAGGCGGCTGTGCTCGCTCAGCTTCGTCAGCGCCGCGTTCAGGTGCGTGCGGGCCTCTTCGGCGCCCTCGGTGCTCATGTACGCCCGGGCGAGCGTCACGCGCAGCTCCGCCTCGCTCTCGCCCTCCACCCCTTCCAGGCGGGGCAGACCCCGGACGATCTTCGTGATCGCCTCGTCGGCGTACCCGGCGTCGATGAGCAGTTCGCCCTGGCGCGCCAGCGTCCAGGCGCGGTCGTCACGGCTCAGTTCCGGATCGGCCGCGAGCGACGTCACCAGGTCCAGCGCGCGACCACGGTCCGGCGTGCGCCCCGACAGGCTGCGCTCCACGATGCGCTTGAGCAGCGAGATGCGCTGCGGGCGCTGCGCGTCGGGGAGCATCTCGGCCCGCACCGCCGCCCCGGAGAGGTCGCCCAGCGACAGCAGCGTCTCGGCGATGTGCACCCGGTCTTCGCCCTCGAGCACCGCGTGGAGGCGTTCGGCCGCGACGTACTCCTCGCGGATCGCCTCGTGGTTCTCCGCCCGGTCGATCCCGAGCTCGCGCTGGCCCTTGTAGAGCCCGCGCGCCCGGAGCAGGTGGAAGCGGCGTTCGACGTCGGGGGAGCGCTGCCCCGCCGCGAGCAGGGGCAGCACTTCCTTGTTCAGCGCTTCCACGCCCTCGGCGTACTTGCCCTCGTCGATCAGTTTCTCCGCCCGCGCGAGATGATCCACCGCCTCGGGCTTGGGCGCGGTCAGCACGGCCGCGATGATGCCCGAGATGAGCGCGAGCGCGGCGAGCGCCAGCAGCGGCGCTTGCCAGACATCACGCCATCGCACGGGCGTGGCGGCGCCCGCGTCGCCTCCCTGTATGCCCTCGCTCGACACCGCGCGCTCCGATTCCCCGGGTGTGCTGACCCGTCTGGCCAGTTATCGGATCGGCGGGGGGGCGGGGTTCAGCGTGTCGTGCCGCAACCCGCGCATGATTCGCGCTATTCGTCGTCCGGTTCGTCCGCCGCGGAGGCGACGACGACCGCGGTACGGGCGATCTGGTCGGCGCGCGGCCGCCCGGTGGGGTCGAAGACCGCCAGCAGACCCACGGGCGGGAGGCACCACTTGATGATGCTGCGGACGAGCGACTGGCCCAGGCTCGGGCGGGCCGCGAGGTCGCCGGGGATCGGCCGGACCGTCACGACGCGGCATCCGGTAAGGAACTTCCCGGGCGTGCGTCCGGTGAACCACTCGCACACGCCGCCCCCGACGCCCGCCAGGCCCAGCCCCGCCAGCAGGGTGAGCAGGCCCGGCGCGCTCATCCACCACTGCGTCGACCACATCTGCTCCGCCGGGACCGCCCCCACCGCAACCCCCGCGCCCAGCAGCAGCGCCAGGTCGATCAGCCCCGCGATGGCGCGGCGCGACGGCTCGGCCAGCGACGTGTTCTCCGGGATCACCACCGACACCTCTCGCACCGGCACGACCGTCAGCACGATCGACAGCCCCAGCCCCACGAACAGCACGAGCAGCACGAAGACGTCCGCACGACCGACCGGGCCCAGCAGCCGGAGCTGCCCGGCGTAGAACACCCGCCCCGACGCGACCGACACCTCGAAGGCCTCCGGCAGCGCGCGCGGGGCATCGGGCTCGGTGGAGGGCGTGATGAGGATCACCCGCCCGGAACCATCGAGCGCGCAGAGCGCACGCCTGCCCGGCGCCGGGCTTGTACGCGCGATTTCCCGCCAGCCCCCGGTGCTCCAGGGCAGCGTGCGCGCGAGCAGCACGACGGACCCGTCCGGGGCGTCGGCCGCGATGACCACCTGCCCGGAGGCGTACGCGATGTGGCCCGCCAACGCGCCCGCGCCGGCCGCGCCCTCGGCGCTCGCCCACGCCCATCGCATGTCGCCCGCGCCCTCGCGCAGCCCCAGGCCGATGGAGACGCCCGTGTCCTGCGCGCTGACGACCCCCACCCCGCCCCGCACGCCGAAGAGGCGCGACGCGCCCGGGGGAACCGGGTCGGGCAGCGCCTGCCACCCGTCGTCGCGGAGTTCGAGCAGGCGGACCTCGTCGCCCTGCCGATGCAGCGCGAAGAGCCCGACGTCGGACCCGGCGACGCCCAGGAGGGTGCCTTCGCCGGGGAGCGAGATCTCGACCGTGAGTCGTCCGTCGGGGATGGTGGTCCAGCGTCCGTCGCTCCCGACGACGCCGGCCATGGACAGCACCTGACGCGGGCGGGGCTTGACCTTTCCTTCGAAGGCCGGGCCGGTCGGCGTCTCGAACACGAGGTACACGCGCTCGCCCCGGGCGGCGATGAAGCGCGGCGCGGCGCGCAGGCTGACGGCGAGCCGCGCGAGCCCGTCCTCCATGCCTCCCACGCCGTCGCGCGCCGGCAGGTGCAGGACGTCGACACCCTCGGCGGACTGGCCCAGCACGAGCCAGGCCATCCCGGCGCCCGCGCCGTCGGGCGGGACGATCGCGCCCGCGCCCAGCATGGTCTCGGGCTGCGCACGCGCCCCCGCCGGCGCGAGCAGCAGCGCCAGCATCAGCACGACGAGTGCGCGCCCGGCGACGGGCATCACGGCCCGGTCTCCACGTCGAGGTCGACCACGTCCCGCACCCCGTACGCCTCGAGGAGCGTGCGCAGATCAAACGCCTTCTCGCGCAGACGCTCGCCCGGGTTCTCGGGGTCCGACGCGCTCACCGTGATCCGCACCCGCTGCGACGGCACGTCCACCACGTAGCGCGACGCGATCGCCCCGCCCTGGCGTTCGGCGTCGACCGGCAGGTAGCGGCTCAGCACGCACGTCAGCACGATGCGGTTGCCGCTGTCCACGATCTCGATCCGCTCCGGACGGGCCGTGCGCTCGTCGATGTAGATGCGGCGCACGCCCCACCCGCGCGCCCGCGGGGGGATTTCCACCTGCAGCGTGCCGGGCCCGACGCGCCGCACGGGCGGGGGTGTGGCCCCGCCCTCGGGCAAGGGCAGCACGCCCAGTGCGTCGACGAGGTCCAGCGGGTGCACGGGCACGCCGAAAGCGCCGCCCGAGGCCGGCGTCGCCGCGCCGTGCGTGCCGACCATCGCCACCGGCGTGTCGCTGACATCGATCCACCAGTACCGCGCGTCGTCGCTGCCGAGCAGGGCGAGCGTCTGCCCGACCTTGTCGATCCGCAGCGAGAGCCGGCGCGGGGCGGCGAAGCTCAGGAACGCCTCGACCTGGTCCGTCCGCCGCCCGCCCTTCTCGTCCGGTGATTCGATCACCAGCGTCACGGGCGCCCGCAGGCGATCGAGCATCTCGCAGCGTTCGTTGTACCGCGCGGCGAGGGCGGCGTAGGTCGGCGCGGGCGTGCGGTCGATGATGGGCTCGGGCACCTTCCCCGGGCCGAGCGATCCGAAGGAGCACCCGCCCAGCCCGGCCCCGAGCAGCGCGCCCGCGAGCACGCCGCGGAGCGTGCGCGCGGCCGAACGTTGGGCCGCCGCGGGCGTGGGCGTCACGCCCCCACCGTCCCGCCGGCGTGGGCTTCGCCCGTGCCGAGCACGCGTCCCAACTGCTCGATGGCGTCGCCCACGACGCTCTCTTCGAGCCCGGGGTCGGTCACTTCCGTGGGCTCGCCAGTGGCGCCCTTCGCCAGCACGAGCAGCTCGCCGGGGCGCGAGCCCATGAGCCGCAGCGCGCGGCGCCGGATGAGCAGCAGCGACAGGAAGTACCGGAACGCGACCTGCCGAGGCTCGCTCGCGCGGGCGAGTTCCTCGAAGAGGTCCATGAGTTCGTCGTCGCCGAGCAGCGTGGGCCCCTCGCGCGCGTCGGGCGAGAACGTCGCGCGCCAGAAGCCGATCAGGTCGCCCTCGGGCCGGGCGCCCGCCTCCCACGCGCCGGCGGCGAAATCCACGCGGAACAGGTCACCTCTTTCGCCCGAGACCAGGGCCGCCACGATCGCCTCGCCCGGCGAGAACGCCCGCCCGCTCGCGCCACACTTCCCGGGCGACTTCGCCGCCGGGTACGACTGTCCGATCACGCCCATGCGCGAGTGTACGGCCCGCCATCGCCCCGACGAGCCCGCAGCGCAAGCGACGGGTCCGTGTTCTCCGAGTTGCCTTCACGAGCCCGAAGCGCAAGCGACGGGTTCCGCGTCTCCGCTTCTACGAGCCCGCAGCGCGAGCGACGGGTTCCGCGTTGGCCGTCCCGCGTCGCCGACATTGGGGCGCGACGTTGGTGCGGAGTCGCCTTGCCCACTCACTGACATTGAAGCGGCATCCACGTCACGGGATCAGGCCCATCGCTTCCTACTCCGCGTGAGTGCCCATCCTGGAATCAGGAAAACGAAGAGTGTGCCCGGTGCGGGCACGACCGACGCCAGTCGCAAACCCTGCACGCTTGTGGGCCATGCATTTGTCATTAATATGTTGTCTGGTCTGTCATACACCCAGTAGGGGCCGGTTCTATATTGAGAGCCTAGAAGCCGGCGGTCACTCGCAGTATGAACGCGTCATATGGTGACTCCGTTGTGCCTCACTCGCATCGGCCCGTGCGTCGCGAACGCCGCAGTCTCGCGCGACTTCACAGCAACTTCGCGCGGGACGGCCGCGGCACGCCGCTGTGGACGCAGCCGACGGCGTACGCGACTGGTGGCATCGAGCGTGGCGAACCCGTGCCGCCGACATCGGGCCGCCGATGTCGGTGTACGAACGCCGCCCACACGCACTGACGTCCGAAGCCGGAAGTCAGTGGCACGGTACTTCCGTGCCGCCCGCGCGCTACCGTCCATCCGCATGGCGCAAACGGGGTCGGGGAACGCGGCGGCGGAGGGACGAACGTGCGGCGGGGGCACGATCTCGCTGCCCGTGCTCGCGCCGGGCGGGCGTGCGGGCGGGCGTGCGGGCGGGAAGTCGAGCCCGAACCTGGTGCGCAAGTCGCGGATGGGCCGCTGGCGGGCGATCGTGCTCATCGCGGTGCACGTCATCATCGCGGCGCACATCATCCAGTGGCTGGTGACGGGCATGACGCTCTCGCCGGTCGAGCCGTCGGAATCGATGTACACGCTCGAGACGGGCGCGATCAACGCGGGCTTCGTGATGTTCGCGCTCGCGATCCTCTCGACGGTGCTGTTCGGGCGCTTCTTCTGCGGCTGGGCGTGCCACGTCGTCGCGCTGCAGGACCTGTGCGGTAGTTGGATGCAGAAGCTGGGCGTGCGGCCCAGGCCATGGCGCACGCGGCTGCCCCTGTACTGGGCGACGCTGCTGGCGCTGTACATGTTCGTGTGGCCCACGGTGCTGCGCGAGGCGGTGGTGCCGATCCTCGACGCGACCGGCACGGCCCGCCCGACGTGGGCGCAGGATGCAGCGCCGTTCCCGGGGCTGCGCCCGGAGTTCATGGTCGAGGATTTCTGGCGGACGTTCCCGCCGTGGTACATCGCGATTCCTTTCCTCGCGGTGTGCGGGTTTGCGACGGTGTACTTCCTGGGCAACAAGGGGTTCTGCACGTACGCGTGCCCGTACGGCGGGTTCTTCGCGCCGCTCGACAAGATCTCCGTCGGCAAGATCGTCGTGTCCGACGCGTGCAACCAGTGCGGGCACTGCACCACCGCGTGCTCGAGCAACGTCCGCGTGCACCAGGAGGTCAAGGACTACGGCATGGTCGTCGACCCCGGGTGCATGAAGTGCCTTGACTGCGTGAGCGTCTGCCCGAACGACGCGCTTGGCTTCGGGTTCCGCACACCGAGCCTGCTGGCGCCGGCGCGGACGAGCCCCGAGGTGCGGGCGAAGGCGTCGCGCCCCAGGTCGGACCTGTCGTGGGTGGAAGAGGCCTGGGTGTTCGTGCTGGGGATCGCGCTGTTCGTCGCGTTCCGCCAGTTCCTCAACATGGTGCCGCTGCTGATGGCGGCGGGCATCGCGATCATCGGCGCGTTCGGGGTGTGGAAGCTCACGCGCCTGCTGCGCGACCCCAACGTGACGTTCCAGAACCTGCAGTTGAAACTGAAGGGACGCCTGCGCCCCGCGGGCATGGTCTTCGGCGCGGGCGTGCTGGTGCTGACCGGGGTGGGCGCGTGGTCGGGCGCGGTCCGGTTCTTCCGCTGGCGTGCCGACACGCTGGACCGCGCGATCGTCACGCCGTTCGAACTCGTGTACTCGCCCGGGTACGCGCCCGCGCCGGAGGACAAGGCGAACGCGGAGCGCGCCCTGGCGCTCTACGGGCGCTCGCTGGCGCCGTCCGAGGGCGGCTTCGGCTGGGGGCCCACGCCCGACATGGCCATCCGGATGTCGTGGCTGTCGAGCGTCGCGGGCGATCTTCCGCGTGCGGAAGCGCACCTTCGCCGGGCGTTCTCGCTGGCCCCGCCGGGCGATGACCTGGTCTTCGGGCTTGCGCGGATGCGCGCCCTGCAGGGCGACGGGCCCGAGCAGGCGCTCGAGCTGTACCAGGACATGCTCGCGAAGCACCCGTCGCTGCACCAGGTGCGGCTGGCGACGGCGCAGCTGCTCGGATCGGCGGGGCGTCTGCAGGAGGCCGGCGACGTGCTGGGCCCGATGTACGAGGCGACGCGTCGGCGCCCGACACCCCAGCAGGCGACCGCCGGCGCCGAGATCCTCATCGCCCTGGGGCGGACGCAAGAGGCGATCCGCGTGCTGGAGGCGCAGCGGACCCGCAGCCCGAAGGTGGCGATGGTCCGGGCGATGCTCGCGCGCGGGTACTACGTGACCGGGCGGAAGGACGACGCGTTGGCGGAACTGGTGGCGGCGACGGAGCATGATGAACAGAACCCCGTCATGTGGTCGATGCTGAGCGGGCTGTTCTCGGAGCTGGGTCGTCCGGTGGAGGCGGCCCAGGCCGCCCGGCGGGCGGAGGATCTGGCGAGACAGGCCCGGCCGGTACTGCCCCCGGGAGCGGGGGCCGAGGGCCCGGGATCCTGACCCCCGGGCTTTGCAGGGGCGGGAGGAAATTCGAGAAGGATGTTTGCAGGACGCCCGACCAACGGTAATTTGGAGTTATTCAGGATTCGTTCTGATCGTTCCCCCTCATAGAAGAAAGGACCTCGCGTGAAACGAACGAGCATGTTGTCGGCGGTGGTGGCTCTGTCCGCGTGCGGCGCCGCGGCGGTGGCGCAGCCGGACGTGATTGTCGGCGAACTGAACGGGATCTCGAACTACACGGCGTCGGGCGGCATCCACGCCTACTCGGTGGGCACCACCTCGTGCAACATCGGCAACCAGCCGCTGCTCTGGATCGCGGGGAACAACCAGCACCCGGTGATCGGGCAGTCGATGCACCGCTTCCGGATCGTGAACGGCGCGGGCCAGTTCGAGCAGATCGGCGCCAGCCACCTGAAGCACGGGTTCACGGCGTTGCAGGAGAACGCCTGCTTCAGCGACTGCCAGGCGCACCCGAACGGCACGCGCCTGGGCGTGCGCTGCTCCGACCCGTACGGGGCGGGCCTGAACGGCATCCAGAGCGGGCTGGGCCCGCGCGATGAAGTGAACGCCGCCACCGGCGCGTACCCCTACCCCTTCACCAGCCGGTCGTACTCGGGCAGCATCGCCCGTCGCCTGCAGGTGCTGGCGGCGGACCTCGACCCCGCGCAGGGCAACAGCAACGCGTTGTACTTCGTGAGCGGGCACTACATCACGCCCGACGACGCCGCCGCCGGCAACGGCGGGAACAACGCGTCGTACCGGCGGGCCTTCCGCTCGAGCGGGACGAGCAACTGGACGTTCTCGCTGAACTCGTCGAACCCGCAGTACGCCACGCGCCGCCAGCTCTCGCCGATCTACGCCTGGCAGGAGTGCGAGCCGGGCGTGACCGTCCGCGAGGAGGCCGTGCCGACCGAGCCGGGCCTGCGCACCGTGGTGCAGCTCGGGTCCAAGGTCACCCCCATCGCCAACAACATGTACCACTACGAGTACGCCCTGCACAACCTCAACTCGCACGACTCGGTCCGCGGGTTCGTCGTGAACTTCCCGACGACCGGCAACCCCGGGTGCATCGAGGTCGAGAACGTCGGCTTCCGCGACATCTTCTACCACTCCGGCGAGCCCTGGCAGGGCACCGACTGGGCGGCCCTCAAGACCGCCACCGGGCACCAGTGGACCACCGACACCTTCGCCGCCAATCCCAACGCGAACGCGCTGCGCTGGGGCACGACCTACACCTTCCGCTTTGATTCGCCCCGTCCGCCCGTGGCCGGCACCGTGACCCTGCAGTTGTACCGCAGCGGCGGCACCATGACCATCCCGGTGCAGGTCCCGTCGTCGTGCGAGTGCCCCGACCCGGACTTCAACGGCGACGGCAACGTCGATCAGGACGACATCGCCTGCCTCGAGCAGGTCGTCGGCGGCAACTCCGCGTGCTCCTCGGCCGACGCCGACCTGAACAACGACGGCAACGTCGATCAGGACGACATCGCCTACCTCGCGCAGCTCGTCGCGGGCTCACCCTGCTGAACCCGCCGCCCGGGCGGCAGGATCCGAGAACCACGCTCATGAACGAGGGCGCCCCCCCGCGGGGCGCCCTTTTTCTTTCGGCCCGCGTTGGCGGGGCCGGGGCGGTGCTCGTCGCGACTCACCGGGCGGGGTGGAGTTTCGCGGGCCGCCCGGTACAATGGCCTTCGCTTGGGCGATTAGCGCAGTTGGCTAGCGCGCTTCCTTGACATGGAAGAGGTCCCCGGTTCGAGTCCGGGATCGCTCATTTTTCCGGCGTGCCCCGCACGCGTGCGAGAACGCACTTCACCAGGGCGCGCACGGCGCCCCGCCGCAGCCACAGGATGCCCAGGCTCGAGGCCATCACGAGGATGGCGAGCGTGAACAGCAGCCCGCCGTCGTCCCTGACCTCGATCCCCAGCGGGCCCAGGTGGCTGCCGATGGCGCCCACCATCACGCCCGCCGCCAGCATGGCCCCGATGGGCGCGGCACGCGGCACGAGCAGCAGCACCGCCGCGACGAGCTCGACCACGCCCGACGCATACCGACCCCAGGGCTCAACACCCAGCGTGCTGAAGATGTAGCGCGATTCCTCCGCGCCCGTGAACTTGAAGAAGAGCGTCTGGGCCAGGATGCCGGCCGCCAGCACCTGCAGCACCCAAGACGCGATACGCGACGTGCGGCACGCGCATTCAAACTGCGCACGCCCGGCGGGAACACCCTCGGCCATCCGACACACTCCTCGTGCGCCGCGCGCGCGGGACGTCCCGCACGCCACGCGTGGGGCGGCGCACACGCCCGCACGCGGCGAGAGTCAGCGTCCGCCCGCACGGCGCGGGCGGGGCGTACACCTTTTCACTTGGACTTCGAGAGCTGACGGGCCGCGTCGATGATCTCCGAGGGCTCGGCCCGCTTGCGGTAGTCGGCGTCGAGGAAGGCGTAGGTGATGCGTCCGTCGCGGTCGATGACGTACGTCGCGGCGATGGGCAGTTCCCACTCGGTCGTGCCGTTGATCGTCGGGAGGTCGAGCACGCCCTTGAGGGCCTGGACGAGGTCCGGGGGGAGTTCGTACACCACGCCGTAGCGCTTGCCGACCTGGTTGCCCGCGTCGGACAGCACCGTGAAGCCGAGCAGGTTCGACTCGGCGGTCTTGGCCGTGGCGTCGGGCTTCTCGGGCGAGAGGGCGACGACGTGCGCGCCCGCGGCGGTCAGTTCGGGGAGAACCTCCTGCATCGCGCGGAGCTGGATGCTGCAGTAAGGGCACCATCCGCCGCGGTACCACGTGAGGACGACGGGCCCCTTCGCCAGGAGGTCGCGCAGGTGCACGTCCGCGCCGGCGGCGTTCTTGAGCGTGAAGTCCGGGGCCGTGGATCCGACTTTGAGCGCGCGCTCCAGCACGCCCGAGCCCGCGACGTCGCGGACGCCCTTCTCGAAGCGCTCCTTCATCTCGACCGGGGCCTTGCGGTCGAACTCCGCGCGGCGCTCGTCGAGACGCTGGGCGAGCGTCCGGGGCATGCGGGGCTCCTCGCCCGAGATTTTCTTCCAGGCGACGTCGGCCTTGGCGAGCTGGGCCGCGTGGTCGCCCTTCAGCCAGTTCGCGCGCGTGTCGCCGAGCAGGCCGTCGTAGAACAGGAAGAGGCGGCCATCCTTGACGATGAAACTCTTGGGGTTGGGTTCGGTTTTGTCGCCGTCGATCATTGCCCAGGAGCACCAGCCGCCGTGGGCGGGCTCGTACCGGGCGGGGTCGGCGATGAAGCGCTGGCGGGTCTGCGCCGAGGAGAAGCGATAGGTGACGCCGCCGTGAAGGTGCTCGAACTGCGCGGAACCCTTCAGGGGCTTGCCGCCGCCCTCCGGAAAGTACGACACGGGGTCGTAGCCGTCGATGGCGAGACGGACGCCCTTCTTGGGAACGTCCCACTGGTCGATCGTGCGCGTCGGCGCCGACGGCTGGGCGATCGCGGGGGTGCCCGCAACTCCGGCGAGCAGCGCGGCACCAAGGGCGATGGAAGCGATCGAGCGGCGGAACGGCAGGCGGGCAGCGGGCGAGGTGGGCATGAGGGGTTCCTTCGGCGCACCGGCGCGGCGCGTCCGGGAGGTTAGAAGCCGCCGGCGAGCGTACGTGACACGCTGTCGTCGAAGCCGGCGACTATCGGCGTCCGCAATCGACCTCGAACTGCCGGGCCGCCACGCCCCCCGCGCCCACGACGAACTTCTTGGCCAGGCCGCACTTGGGACAGCGGGCCAGGTAGTGCGAGCCGTCGGCGGCCCGTAGCACGCGCAGGTACGAGCGGGAGCAGGGGAACCACACCTGGATCACCGGGCGGCGGGAACTCGCGGCGGCCGGGCGCGCGGACGAGGCTCCTACTTCGCCGTATTCGCGCTGCATGCCGAGGTATCGGCGCTGCCGGGGAGCGGTGTTGAGTCGGTGCGGGGTTCGATTCCGTACTTTTTCCTAACTGTTTGATTCGAGCAGTTGAATGCGGCGAGCCGAAGACTTACAGTTGACCCTCGCCGGGGGGTTCTCGTTTGCCCGGCGCGTCAGTAGTCCGGACCGGACCGGCGTCCACGCCGGCTTCCGTGCCGCGAACGGGTCGGCTGCAATGAGCGTGATCGGAACGCCCGCGCTTCTGAAGTCATTCACAGACACGCCGTCGCCCCCGACGGCGATCGGCCTGATCGCCGGTGGCGGCGGCCTGCCGCTGCTCATCGCCCGCTCGCTGAAGGCGGCGGGGCATCCGGTGCACGGGCTCGGGCTTTCCAACCAGTACGAGCCGGAGTTGCCCCCGCTGTGCTCGACGTTCCAGGAGGTCGGGCTGTTCCGCCTGGGCGGCTGGGCGCGGACGCTGGCCCGGCTGGGCGTGCGGCACGCGATCATGGTCGGGAAGGTCGACAAGGCCAAACTGATGCACGATCCGTGGCGGGTGCTGCGGAACGTCCCGGACTTCACGACGCTGGGGGCGTGGTACCGGCACCTCCGGCGCGACAAGCGGTCGCACGCGGTGCTGCAGATCGTCGCCGAGGAACTGGGAAAATCCGGGGTGACGCTGCTGGACTCCACCGCGCCGATCCCCGACGAGATGGCCGCCCTGGGCGTGATGACCTCGCGCCAGCCCACGCCCGACCAGCGGCTGGACGTGGAGTTCGCGTGGCCCCTGCTGTCGCAGTTGCTACGGCTCGACGTGGGGCAGGCCATCGCCGTGCGGGAGCGTGACGTGATCGCGGTCGAAGCGGTCGAGGGCACGGACCGGATGGTCGAACGCGCCGGAAAGCTCTGCCGCGCTAAGGGTTGGACCTTGTGCAAGGGGGCTCGGTTCGGGCACGACCGCCGGTCGGACGTGCCCACCGTCGGCATCAACACCATCAAGAATCTGCACGCGAACGGCGGCGGGTGTCTGGCGATCGCCGCGGGCGACGTGATCATGCTCGACAAGGCCGACATGATCGCCCTCGCCGACCGCCTGGGGATCGCGATCGTCGGCGTGGCGCCCGAACTGGCCCACGTGCACACGCCGATCGTCCCGCCCTCGGGCATCGCCGCGGGCGTGATGGCCTCGGTGTGAGCACCGAGTTCGTCAGCCGCGGCGGGCAGAAACTCCGCCACGCCCTGGACATCTTTCGCATCGACCCCCGCGGGTACGTGTGCGCCGATCTCGGCGCGAGCACCGGTGGTTTTACCGACTGCCTGCTTCAGGCCGGGGCGGCGAAAGTCATCGCGGTCGACACGGCGTACGGCGAACTCGCGTGGCGTCTGCGGAACGACCCGCGCGTGGCGGTGCTCGAACGGACCAACGCGCTCCACGCGACCCCGACTGAGGCCGTAGACCTGGTGGTGATGGACCTGGGGTGGACGCCGCAGAGGCTGGCGATCCCGGCGGCGGTGAAGTGGCTGAAGCGCGGGGCGCAGGGGCACGGCGAAACGCCCGGCGAAGGCGCCGGCGCTTCGGGCGCGGGCGGAGGCAGGATCATCTCGCTCGTGAAGCCGCACTACGAGATGAAGGACCAGAAGCGTCCGCTGCCGCCGGGGGGCGTGCTGGAAGACGCGTTGGCCGAGGACGTCGCGATGTCGGCCATCGCGTCGCTGCCGGCCTTGGGGGTGCGCGTGCTCGGTCAGACGCGGTCGCCCCTGCTCGGCGGGAGCAAGGGCAAGGGCAACGCGGAGTGGCTCGTGCTGGTGGAGCCGGCGTGAACCGGTGCCGGCGGATTTGCGGCGCGGCGGGTGGCAGAGGCGCGGTCGGGGCGCCACCGGCCTCAGTCGTCGTTGATCATCCGGTGCGCGGGGGTTTCGACGTCGTCGAACTGCCCGCGTCGGACGGCCCACAAGAACGCCCACACCATGCCCCCGGCCAGCAGCAGGGCGAGCGGGACGACGACGAACAGGACGCTCATGGGCGGCCTCCGAACGTGCGCGACCGCAGCGACACGGACAGCGCGGTGATCGAACTCAGGGGCATCACCAGCGCCGCCACGATCGGGTTCACGAGCCCCAGCACCGCCAGCGTGCCCGCCGTGACGTTGTAGAACAGCGAGACCCAGAGGTTGCGCCGGATGACGGTCATCGTGCGACGGCTCGCGGTCACGAGCTCGACCAGCGGCGCGAGGCCCGGCGTGCCGAGGTACACGTCCGCCGCGGCCAGAGACGCCTCCACCCCGCCGTGCACCGCGACCCCGACATCGGCGGCGGCGAGGGCGGCGGCGTCGTTGACGCCGTCCCCCACCATCACGACCGGGCAGCCCCCGCGTGCGCCCAGCGACTGCACGTGCGCGAGCTTGTCCTCGGGCGAGAGCCCGGCGTGAATGTCGGCGGGGAGGAGCCCGACCTCGCGTCCGACGGCCTGGGCGACGTCCGGATGATCGCCCGAGAGCATGCGGACGTTCCAGCCGAGTGCGCGGAGCTGCCCGATCGCCGCGGCGCTCCCCGGGCGGACTCGGTCGCCCAGCGCGACACCCGCCACGAGCACGTCGTCGACCGCGACCGCGACCGGCGTGAGCCCCCGCGCGGCGAAGGCGCTCAGTTCGCGCACGAGGTCTGCCTCGGCGGGTGATTCGGCCGGCGTGCGCGGTGGGCGGGCGGCGGCGGTGCGGGCGCGGACAAACGCCGGCGAGCCGACGACGACGCGCTGCCCGCCGACCACGCCCTCGATGCCGCCACCGACGGTGTGAACGACGTCGGTCGCGGGGAGGAGGTCTTCGGCGGGGACGTCGCGCCGGAGGGCGACGGCGACGGGGTGGTTGGAGTGGGCTTCGAGCGACGCGACGGGCGCCCGCCACAAGTCCTCGCCCGCCCACGCGACGGGGGCGAGCCCGCCGAGCGTGATGGTGCCGGTCTTGTCGAGCAGGATGGTGCCGGGGGTCGAGAGGCGCTGGAGGCAGTCGCCGCCCTTCACGAGCATGCGCCCGCGGGCCGCACGCCCCATGGCGATCGTGATGACCAGGGGCGTGGCCAGCCCGAGCGCGCACGGGCAGGTGACGACGAGGAGCGCGACGGCGTGGTCGAGCGCGTGCGGGGGATCGAGCACGAGCCAGACGCCGAAGGTGATGACGGCCAACGCGAGCATGCCGACGGTGAACGCGCCGGCGACGCGGTCGGCGAAACGGACGATCGGGGCGCGCCGACGGGCGCCGTCCTCGACCAGGCGCATGAGTTTCGCGACGCGGGTGCCCTCGCCCGTCGCCTCGACCCGCACGCGGATGGCGGCGCCGACGTTGATCGTGCCCGCGGCGACCTCGCGTCCGGGCGCGATGTCGACCGGGCGCGACTCGCCGGTGAGGACGCCCTGGTCGATGGCGGAATGGCCGGCGGTGACGACGCCGTCGGCGGGGAGGCACTCGCCCGCGCGGACCTCGACGATGTCGCCCGGCGCGAGCGCCTCGACGGGGACGTCCTCGGGCTCGCCGCCGCCCGCGGGCACGCGCCGGGCCGAGGCGGGGGTGAGCGAGAAGAGGAGTTCGACGGCGTCGGCGGCGGAGCGCTGCTGGCGCGCCTGGAAGAAGCGCCCGACGAGCAGGGCGAAGACCAGCACGCTCACGGTGTCGAAGTAGACCTCGCCCGCGCCGGTGACGGTGGACCAGATGCTCCACGCCCCGCCCGCGCCCAGCGCGAGGGCGATGGGGACGTCAAAGTGCGGGGCGCGGGCGCGCAGGGCCGCGAGCGCGCTGGTGAAGAAGACGCGCCCCGGCCACGCGAGCGACACGACGGTGAGGAGCATGCTCGCCCAGCGGAAGAGCTCGCGGTGGGCGGGCTCCATGACGCCGAAGACGCCCGCGTAGAGGGCGACGGCGAAGAGCATGACGTTGCCGGCGCAGGCGCCGGCGACGGCGAGGCGGGCGAGCTGGCGCCGGTCCTCGGCGCGCCGGCGGGCGCGGGCGGCGGCCTCGCGCGCGGGGCTGGGCGCGTAGCCGATGGAATCGAGCGCGCGGGCGATGCGCGAGAGGGGGACGCGTTCGTCGTTCCACGTGAGGTGCACGAGGGCGCGCCCGAGATCGACGCGGGCCTCGACCACGCCGGGCACGAAGCGGGGCAGGCGCTCGACAAGCCACACGCACGCGGCGCAGTGCACGCCCGACAGGAAGAGCTCGGCGCGGCAGAGCCCGTCGGGCGTGCGCGTCACGTGCAGACGCCGGAAGGTGTCGTCGTCGAACTCGGCGAACGTGCGTCCGGTGGCGCCGGCGGGCGCGGCGGCGCCGTCGGCCTGGTCGCGGATCGCGTAGAAGCGCTCGAGCCCGCACTGATGGATCACGCGGTACGCCGACTCGCAGCCCTGGCAGCAGAACTGACGGTCTTCGGCGGGGCGAACGAGGCCCAGGGGCACGGGCAGCGCACAGTGCGCGCAGACGGCCGGCGTGGCGTCGGGGGCGGCGTGGCGGGGCGCGGGGGGTTGGAGGGTGCTAGCGGACGGGATGGCACACCACCTCGCTGCGAACGCCGTCGGACTGGATGAATCGAACGCGCCCCGCGAGCGTGGCGAGGCCGACGCCTACGAGCATGATCGAGGTGGCGACGGGGAGGATCCTGCGGAACGACCCGAGCCCGCGCTGCAGGCCGATGCCCAGGGCCGCCAGGGCCGGGAGCGTGCCGAGCCAGAAGGCGAGCATGGCCAGGGCGCCGGAGGCGGGGTGGGCGGTGCCGGCGGCGGTGGCGACGAAGGCGTAGAGCCAGCCGCAGGGGAGCAGGGTGGTGACCGCGCCGATGACGACGGCGCGTGCGGAGGGACCGAAGCGGTCGGCGAGGGCGTGCCCGCGGACGACGACGGACTCGAGCGCGCGGGGCGCGGGGACGCGGGGAAGGCGCACGCCGCACGCGCCGGCGACGCACGTGCCGCCGAAGACGACCATGACGATGCCCGCGCCGACGGCGGCGGCCTGCTGGATGCCGGCCATGTCGCCGGCGAGGTCGAGGGCGCCGCCCAGCGCGCCGGCGATGACGCCGAAGGTGAGGTACGTGCACAGTCGCCCGAGGTGGTACGAGGCGTGAAGGCGCCACGAGGGCGTGCGGACCTGGCCGGGCGGGCTGATGCTCAGGGCGAGGAACGCGCCGCACATCCCCGCGCAGTGCAGGCTGCCCAGGAGGCTCGCGACGAGGATGGCGCCGATGAGCGGGAGCATGGGTGCTAGATGCCGAAGTCGACCTGCTGCTCGCTGGTGAATCGCATGCCGACGGCGTCGGCGATGGCGTGGACGCGCCAGCGCCCGGGGCGGGAGCTCTCGAGCACGCCCTCGTACGTGCCGTCGTGGCGCGAGACCAGCGTGATGGTGTGGCGCGCACCGGGGTCGGCCTGGTGGAACGCCTCGAGATCGATGGTCGCGGCCCGGATGGGGTCGCCCGCGCCGTCGGTGAGGCGCAGACGCACGCGCGACGTCGCGTCGTCGACGGACGCGAACGAGACATCGAGCGTCCAGCCGAGCGCGCGGTTGGCGGCGTGCTGGCGGGCGGTGTCGTCCCAGTGCAGGGCCTTGGCGTAGTAGTCGGGCACGACGTCGCTGGTGCGCGTGCGGGCGGCGAAGTACACCGTCACGCCGACGATCGCCATGTTTCCCAGCAGCAGCCCCACGATGGCGATGGGCCAGCCCTGGCCGGGCTTGAGGGCGAGAGATTTCATGGCGTGCCTCCGGTGTCGGGTGTGGGCGGGGCCGGCTGCGCGGGCGCGGCAACGCCGGGGGCCTGTCCTCCGGCGGGGCCGACGACGCGGAACGGCACGCGGGTGCTGAAGCCCTGGCCATCGGAGACCAGGACGTGCACGTCGAGCGTGCCGCGGACGAACGCGCCGACGGGCACCAGGATCTGCGCCGGGACGGTGCGGACTTCGCCCGCCTCGACGCGGACGGGGTGGTCTTCGGCGCGGATGGAGACGCCCGGCGCGCCGGCGACGGCGGCGGCGTCGAAGGTGAACGTCGTCGCCTGGGCCGAGCGGTTCGCGATCTTCACGCGCACCTGGTTGGCGACGGTGCCGGGGTCGACCTGCACGAACGGGGCGCCGCGCCCGCGCAACACGCTGACGTCGGCGGAGGCCGCCCCGAGCAGGGTGATGAGGAACGCCGTCACGACCCCCGCGAGCACGGTCGCGTAGATCACCACGCGCGGGCGGATCATGCGGTACGTTCCGCCCGAGACGGCGGCCTGGGACGTGTAGCGGATGAGCCCGCGCGGGCGGCCCAGCTTGGTCATCACCGCGTCGCACGCGTCGATGCACTGCGTGCAGTTGATGCACTCCATCTGCAGCCCGTTGCGGATGTCGATGCCCGTGGGGCACGTGACGACGCAGAGCTTGCAGTCGACGCAGTCGCCCGTGCGCCGGGCCTCGCCCGCGAGCACCGGCAGCGCGAGGTCGGCGCGGTCGGTGGCGGCGGCCCGCTTGGCGCTCGCCTTGCCCCGGGGCTCGCCCCGCACGGGGTCGTAGCTCACGATGAGCGAGTGCCGGTCGAGCATGACGGACTGGAAGCGCCCGTACGGGCAGGCCACCAGGCACGTCTGCTCGCGGAAGAACGTGAAGTCGAAGAGCATGAGCCCGGTGACGACGGCCATGACGAGGAACGGCCCGGGGTGCCTGAGGGGCGATTGCGTCACCCACTCGCTGAGCCGCTCGACCCCGACGAAGTAGGCCAGGAAGGTGTGCGCGAGGTAGCACGCGACGAGGAAGAACGCGACGTACTTCAGCGTGCGCGCCGGGCCGGTTCCCTGGAACTTGTTCTTGATGGCCCGCCCGGGCGCGCCGTCGAAGAGGCGCTCGATCGGGCGGAACACGAACTCCATGTAGACCGTCTGCGGGCACGCCCACCCGCACCACACGCGCCCGAAGAGCGCGGTGAGCAGGAAGATGGTGAGGAAGATGCCGACGAGCAGGAACGCGAGCAGCAGCGTGTCGGTGGGCAGAAAGGTCTGGCCCAGGATGTGGAACCGCCGGGCGCTCAGGTCGAGCAGGATGGCCGGCCAGCCGTTGATCGTGGTGTGCGGGATGGCGGTGAAGAGCGCGATGAGCGCGTAGGCGACGGCGCGACGGCGGCTCAGGAATCGCCCGGGGCTGAGTTTGGGCTTCAGCCAGCGACGGCTGCCGTCGTCATTCAGCGTCGAGAGCGTGGAGGGCGCCCTGGTACCCGTCTCGCCCGCGGCGATCGGCATCGCCTGCGTTGCGTCCGGGTGTGCGTGCGTGACGGGCAGGGCGGTCATGGGAGCCTCCGTGCGGGTGAACTAGCGGGGCCAGGGCGCGATTGCCTCGCCCTCGGCCTGGCGGGCGTTGGCGGGCGTGGTGCCGCGGAGTCGGGCCGCGTACGCCGCGAGGAGCACGCGCTCCTTCTCGGAGAAGTTGTTGCGCCACGCGGGCATGGCGCCGTTGGCGGCACCGGCGGTGATGACGGCGAAGAGGTCGGGGAGGGCCTTGACGTTCTTGTAGTGGTCGTCGGTGAGGTTGGTGCCGTTGATGCCCCCGCCGTCCTTCGCGTGGCACTGGGCGCAGTTGCCCTGGAACATGCCCTGGGCGTACGCCATGAGCTTGTCGTCGCGCATGAGGGTGAGGATGCCGTCCTGGTCGGGCTTGATGTCACCGACGTTGGCGAAGAGGCGCATGGTCTCGGCGTTCTGCTTCGCGGCCCAGGCCTCCTGCGGGGTGTAGGCGAGCGGGCTGAACTGCCAGAAGACGAAGTAGAAGATGGAGAAGACGACCGAGCCGAGGAAGATGAGGTGCCACCAGCCGGGGGTCGGGTTGTCGAACTCGCGGATGCCGTCGTACTCGTGGTCGAGCAGGTGGTCGCGCGGGCGCGTGATTCTGGGCGACACGTCGCCGCCCTGGTCCCGTGAGTCGGAGGTCATCTGGGTCATTGATCGGTCCCCTTCGGCTGAACGGTGCGGGGCGTGACGACCCCGGATTCGAGCGGGATTCGGGCCGCCGCGTCGTACTCGCGACGACGGTCGCGCCGGTACACGCGCGTGATGACGGCGGCGAACACGACGAGGAAGATGCCCAGCGCGAGCTGCGGCCAGATGGACAGGTCGAGGCTTCCCATGATGTCGCTGAGTCGCATGGCTCAGTTCCCTCCCGTGGCCGCGACGGCCGGGTGATCGCTCGTCGGCGCGGCGCCTGATGTCGGCGCGCCCGTCGGGGTGGTGGTGGTGGTCGTCGTGCCGGTGGGCGCCGCGTCGGGCGGGGGCTTGTTGAGGTCGGTGCCCAGACGCTGCAGGTACGCGACGAGCGCGATGACCTTCTTGTCCTGCATGTTGGTGTACCCGCCCTGCTTCGCGAGGTTGTCGGCGATCTCCACGGCCTGCGCCCGGGCGATTTCGGCGGCCTTGCCCTGGCGGACGGCGTCGGCGTACGGCACGCCCAGCATCGCCATCGCGTCGACGCGTCCCTGGATGGTGCCCCAGTCGATGTCCTGCGTGAGCAGGTGCCCGTACGAGGGCATGACCGAGGTGGGGATGAGTTGGCGCGGGTTCTCGAAGTGGCGAACGTGCCAGTCGTGGCTCTGGCGCCCGCCCTCGCGGGCGAGGTCCGGGCCGATGCGCCGGCTGCCCCACTGGAAGGGCCGGTCGTAGACAAACTCGCCGGGCTTGCTGTACTCGCCGTAGCGGACGGTCTCGTGCCACAGCGGGCGGATCATCTGCGAGTGGCAGTTGTAGCAGCCCTCGGCGATGTAGATGTCGCGCCCGTAGAGCTCGAGCGGGGTGTAGGGCTGCACGCTGGCGATCGACGGGACGTTGGAGCGGATGAGGAAGGTCGGGATGATCTCGAAGAGCGACGCGACGCCGACCGCCGCCACGACCCACGCCGTGAACTTGAAGGGCTTGCGCTCCCAGACGCGGTGGAACCAGCCCTGGATGATCTTGGCTTCGACGTCGCGCCCGAGGTTGAGATTGCTGGTGAGGCGCGATTCGGGGATGGGCGCGTCCTCGTACCGCCGGTCAAGAGCGGGGAACTCGTGGACTTCCTCGGCGAAGGTCGCCGGTCGGGCGCGCCAGGTCTGGATGGCGTTGACGCCGAGCATGACGACGCCGGCGACGTAGAGCAGCCCGCCGACGACGCGGATCCAGTAGAAGGGCATGAGCTGGGCGACGGTCTCGACGAAGTCGGGGTACTGGAGGCGTCCGGAGACGTCGAAGGCACGCCACATCAGGCCCTGGGTGATGCCGGCGGTGTAGATGGCGAGGATGTAGAGAAGGATGCCGATGGTGGCAACCCAGAAGTGGAGGTTCATCCAGCGGGCGCTCCAGAGCTTGGTCTGGAAGAGCCGCGGGAGGAGCCAGTAGATCATGCCGAAGGTGAGGAAGCCGTTCCAGCCGAGGGCGCCGGCGTGGACGTGGGCGATGGTCCAGTCGGTGTAGTGCGAGAGGGCGTTGACGCTCTTGACGCTGAGCATCGGGCCCTCGAAGGTGGACATGCCGTAGAACGTCACGCCGACGACGAAGAACTTGAGGATCGGATCGGCGGTGACCTTGTGCCAGGCGCCGCGGAGGGTGAGCAGCCCGTTGATCATCCCGCCCCAGCTGGGCATCCAGAGCATGACGGAGAAGATCATGCCCAGCGACGAGGCCCAGTGCGGGAGGGCCGTGTAGTGCAGGTGGTGCGGGCCGGCCCAGATGTAGATGAACACCAGCGACCAGAAGTGCACGATGGACAGGCGGTAGGAGTACACCGGGCGCTCGGCGGCCTTGGGCATGAAGTAGTACATCAGCCCCAGGAACGGCGTGGTCAGGAAGAACGCCACCGCGTTGTGCCCGTACCACCACTGCATGAACGCGTCCTGCACGCCCGCGTACACGGGCCAGCTCTTCATCCATTCCGAGCCCCGCGGCCAGCGCCCGGTCTCGACCAGCTCGACCACCGCGAGCGGGAGGCTCAGGTTGTTGAAGACGTGAAGGATCGTGACGGTGACGATCGTCGCGATGTAGAACCACAGGGCGACGTACATGTGGCGCTCGCGCCGGATGGCGAGGGTGCCGAAGAAGTTGCCCCCGAAGAACCCGAGCCAGACCACGGCGATGAGCAGGTCGATCGGCCACTCGAGCTCGGCGTACTCCTTGCTCTGCGTGATGCCCAGCGGGAGGGTGAGGGCCGCGCACACGATGATCGCCTGCCACCCCCAGAAGTGCAGGCGGCTGAGCGTGTCGGAGTACATTCGCGTCTTGCACAGGCGCTGGGTGGAGTAGTAGATCGCGGCGAAGATGGCGTTGCCGGCGAAGGCGAAGATCGCGGCGTTGGTGTGCAGCGGACGCAGGCGCCCGAAGCTCAGCCACTCCACGCCCATGTTCGCGGCGGGGAAGGCCATCTGGATCGCGATGAACACGCCGGCCAGCGTCGCGACCAGGCCCCAGACCATCGTGGCGACCACGAACAGCCGGACGATCGCGTCGTCATAGACGACCCGCTCGAGCGGGCCGGCCTCGCTCGCCGGCCCCAGCCCTGCCATGCGCCCCTGCGGCCGCGTTCCGATCGACGTCGCTGACATCCGGTGCTCCTCTCCCTCTTGTGAGGGGCCGCGGTCCTGCCGCAGTTCCGATTGCAAACGAATATCTGACTTGCTATTCCTTTGATCCACTGATTCTCGCGATCTCGGACCCGGAAGTCAAGAATGACTCGCGTCAGGCAGGAAAAGCACTGATTTTCAAGTATGTACGGATTCCGTCAGGATTTCGATTTTCGAAATCAGCGGAACTTCTCGTCGCTTTTTCCGCTATGATCACCGAACCGGAGTGCTGGAATGTTGAGCCAAGCCGTCGGATATGCAGTGACCGCGATGGGGCACATCGCCGGAGCCGGCGGAAATCCCGTGCTGGTGCGCGAGATCGCCCAGGCGGCGGACATCCCGGCGCCCTACCTGGCCAAGATCATCAACGCGTTGTCGCGGAAGCAGTTGGTGATCACGCAGCGCGGCGTGGGCGGGGGCGTGACGCTGGCGCGTCCGGCGGTCGAGATCTCGATGTACGACGTGTGCGTGGCGCTGGACGACCCGGTGGTCCGGCCGACGTGCATGCTGGGCACGGCGGTGTGTTCGGACGACCGCGCCTGCCCGGCGCACACGTTCTGGAAGTCGTGCCGCAACGACGTGATCGAGTTTCTGCAGCGGACGAACGTCGCGGACATCGCGGCGTTCGAGGCGCGCCGTCGCTGGCGCTTCGTGGCGCAGGTGAACGTGTCGGCGCCTACCGCGCCAAAGGCCCACGAGACGACCTGAGCGTCAGCGTCCGGCGTGCAGGACGCGCACGCGGTAAAGCCCGCTGCGGGCCGTGATGTACAGCGTGCGCCGGTCGTCGTCGCCGAAGGCGAAGTTGGCGGGCAGTTCGGGGAGCACGATGGTGCCCAGGTGCTGCCCGCTCGGGGCGTGCACGCGGATGCCGGTCGGGGCGGAAACGTAGATGTGCCCGGCGGCGTCGACCTTGAGCCCGTCGTAGCAGATCTCGCCCGGCTCGGCGGTGATGTCGACGAACGTGACGGGGTTGGAGAGCGTGCCGTCGGGCGCGACGTCGTAGCGGAGGATGACCTTGCGGGCCTCGTCCCAGTTGTCGACGTAGAGGTGCTTCTCGTCGGGGGAGAAGGCGAGCCCGTTGGGGGCGCTGAGATCACGGGCGGCGAGGCGGAGCGTGCCTTCGCGGAGCATGTACACGCCGCTGTGGGGCAGTTCCTTCGCGGGATCGTTGAAGACCTTGGGCAGGCCGAAGGGCGGGTCGGTGAAGTAGAGGGTGCCGTCGGACCGGTAGACGAGGTCGTTGGGGCTGTTGAGGCGCTTGCCCTCGAAGCGATCGGCTAGGACGGTGACGGCGCCGTTGGGCTCCAGGCGCGAGACGCGGCGGTTTCCGTGCTCGCAGATGGCGAGGCGTCCGTCGGGGCCGAGGGCCAGGCCGTTGGACCCGGGCTGGTGGTACGCGCCGATGTCGACCCCGCCCACGCCGGAGTACCCGCTCTTGGTGCGGAAGATCGAGACGGCGCCGTCGGCGGGGTCGTAGCGGTGGATGACGTTCTTGTTGGGGTCGCTGAAGAGCAGGTACCCGCCGCGACCGCCCCCGCCGTAAGACTTGCCGGCGGGCAGGGTCGGGACCCAGACGGGCCCTTCTGTGAAGACGAAGCCGTCGGCGAGGCGCTCGGCCCGGGTTCCGGGCGCGACGACGCGGTCGATCGCGGAGTCGAGGCGGACGATCTGCGTGTCGACGGGCGTGGGCGTGTTGCGCATGCCGCGCCCGGGCGCGTAGAAATCGAGCGTCGCGGAGCGCACCCAGACGTAGTTCGGCGGAGGGTCAGAGAGCGGGGCGTTGGCGGCGAGGATCGCGACCCGCACGCGCTCGCCGGGCGCGGCGCGCCGGGTGATCTGCACGCGGGTCGGCGTGTTCCAGCCGGCGGCGGTCGGGCCGTCGTGCTGGCCGAGCACGGTGGGGAGTTCGCCGTTCACCCAGACCTCGGCGTAGTCGTCGACGACGAGCTCGAGCACCACGGTGGCGCCGGCGGGATCGAACGCGCCGACCACGCGTGGCATGGTGAAGTCGAATCGGTACCAGCCGAACGAGAGACGCCCGTTGGTGCGTCGTGCTTCGAGAGAATCGGGCGAGACGGCCTGCCACGCGGCGCTGTCGAAATCGGGCGTGTGGGGCTTGGGGTGCAGGTCGTCGGTGCGGACGGCACGGTCGCCGGGGCGGTTGTCGGGGCCGGGGGCGCGGTGCTCGACTTCCACGATGTGCGCGTCGGTGTACCGCCACTGCCCGGACACCATCGCGACGCCCGCGTCCGTCCTGAGATCCACCACGGCGTCCGGCAGCGCGGGGGACTGCAGCGTCTGCGCGGCGGCGGGCGCGAGGGCGGCGAGGACGACGACGGTGGACAGCACGTGCGGCGGGACGGGTGTGACGGTGCGGGGCATGGGTGTTCTCACGGGCGGCACGGGAGCGGGTCGAACTCAGTCACGCGGAGAGAGAAATCGGCGCTCGGCGCACCACGCGCGCGAGCGCCGGAGGGGGGAAGAGGCTTAGCGGCAGCGCCGGCTGGAAAGGCCGGGCCAGTTCTTCTCGGCTTTGGCGTAGTTGCCGCGGACGTTCTCGTTGAACAGGCGGTAGGCCTCGGGGGTGTGCTGGAGCACGACGCGCCCGTCGACGATCTGCCAGATCTCGGGGTTGACGGGCGAGACCTTGTTGATCGAGGCGGCGTAGCCGCAGAACCCGCCGAACTGCGGCACGAAGCGTGCGGGGTCTTTCTCGAAGGCGTTCTTGTGCTCGGCGTGGACGAAGTAGTACATGGCGCCCTGGAAGGAGCGCGCGAGCGCGGGGTCGCCCTTGCGGGGCTTGCCGTCGAGGATGTACGCGGTGGGGTCGTAGCCCTCGAGCGCCAGGCCGGCGGGGTCGACGTTGAGCAGCGCCCGGGGCGGCGTGCCGTTGCGCTCGACGAGCCCGGGCCAGTTCTTGTCGGCCTTCACGAGGTTGCCCGCGGGGTCCTTCTTCCAGGCGTCCCAGGCGCGCTGGTTGTGCTGGAGGATGAGCCGTCCGTCGACGATCTCCCAGTAGTTGGGGTCGATGGGGGAGATCGTGTTGATCGAGGCGGCGTAGGCGCAGTAGCCCCCGAACTCCGGCTCGTACTTGGCGGGGTTCGCGTCGAACATCCGCTTGTGCTCGAGCGAGGCGAAGTAGTAGAGCGCCCCGGCGTGCGTCGAGCGGATCGTCGGATCGCCCTTCACCGGCTTGGCGTCGGTGAAGTACGCGACCGGGTCGTGCCCGGCGATGGCGGCGCCGGCGTTGTCCAGGTTCACGAGCACACGCTGGTGGGCGAGCGTCGGGTCGTCGATGCCGACGCAGCGGCCATGACGCGCGCACGCGGGAGCGAGGGCGAGCAACGCCAGACACGGGACGAGCACGATGCGGGGGAACACGGACGCGGACATAACACTCTCCTGAGACGGGTTCGGTGGCACACGATGATTCGGACAACGCGTCGACGCACGACGCGGCACGAGCGGACGGAGGCGCGCGGGAGCGCTACGGCGCGGTCGAGGCCGCGGCGGCGCCCGCGATGGCGATCTGCTCGTCCTCGGCCTGGCTGTGCGCGCCGCTGACGCCGATGCCGCCGACGACGTGCCCGTCGATGACGATGGGGATGCCCCCCTGCAGCGGGGTCATCTGCTGCACGCCCGCGAGGGCGAAGCGCCCGGCGTTGAGCGCGTCTTCGAAGGCCTTGGTGGGCTTGCGGAAGGTGGCGGCGGTGCGGGCCTTGCCGATCGAGACCTCGGCGCCCGCGGGGAACGTGGCGTCCAGCCGCTGGAAGACGATCAGGTGCCCGCCGTCGTCGACCACGGCGATCGCGCCGCCGGCGTGCTTCGCGCGGGCCTCGGCGACGGCGGCGGCCAGCACGCGTTGGGCGCCGTCGAGCGTGAGCACGGGCTTGGAAGCGGCCGACGTGGCGTGCGCGGGCGCGCCCTGCGCGCCGGGCTGCGGGGCGGCCACGCCCCGGGCGAAGATGGACGCGGCGGCGACAACGGCACAGGCTGCAACATGCTGGTATTTCATCGGTGTTATCCTCTGGTGTCGCGGTGTTTGATGCCGCCGGACGCCCGTTGGTTACATCGTGTCGACCCGAGCGCGGGCGTGGCGGCAACGCCGCGCGGGCCGGGCGGGGCGCCCGCGCCGCGTCAGGTTGCCGGCGCGGCGCGGTGCAGCATCTCGAGCACGAGCGCCGTCCAGCCGGTCTGGTGGGTGGCGCCCAGGCCCCGACCCGTGTCGGCGTGGAAGTGCTCGTGGAAGTACACGAGGTCCTTCCAGTGCGGGTCCGCGGCGAATCGCGGGTCGTCGGCGTGGCAGGGGCGCCGGCCCTGCGCGTCGGGGAGGAAGAGGCGCGAGAGGCGCGTGCGGATCTCGTCGGCGGCCTGCGCGAGCGTGATGCGCCGCGAGCAGCACTCGACGGTGAGGTCGTCGCCGTAGAAGTGGTGGTAGCGCTCCAGCGCCTCGATGAGGAGGAAGTTCAGCGGGAACCAGATGGGCCCGCGCCAGTTGGAGTTGCCCCCGAAGAGCGCGGTCGTGGACTCGCCGGGCGTGTAGTCGACACGGAACTCCTCGCCGTTGTGATGGAAGACGTAGGGGTCGCGCTCGTGGCGCTTGCTGACGGATCGCACGCCGAAGGGCGAGAGGAACTCGCGCTCGTCCATGAGGCATGAGACGACGCGCTGGAGGCGGTCGCGCGAGGGGATGGCGAGCAGGCGCATGGCGTGGGCGGCGCCGGTGTGGGCGCAGGCGCAGGTGGCGTGCCACGGCACGTCGGTGTGGTGCCTGAGGAACCAGTGCATGCGGGTGCGGAAGTCCGGGAGCCGGTCGATGACGCGGTCGTCAAGGATCTCAACGCCCAGGAGGGGCACCATGCCCACGAGCGAGCGGACGCGCAGGGGGATGGCGCCATCGCCCATGCGGAGCTGGTCGTAGTAGAAGCCGTCGTGCTCGTCCCAGAGCCCGGTGCCGCCGAGGGTGTTCATGGCGTCGGTGATGGCGATGAAGTGCTCGAAGAACTTGGTGGCGATGTCCTCGTAGGCGGGGTCGCCGGCGGCGAGCTCGAGGGCGATGCTGAGCATCGTGCCGCAGTAGAAGGCCATCCACGCGGTGCCGTCGGCCTGCTCGAGCGAGCCGCCGGTGGGGAGTGGGCGCGAGCGGTCGAAGACGCCGATGTTGTCGAGCCCGAGGAACCCGCCCGCGAAGATGTGCTTGCCGGAGGGGTCCTTGCGGTTCACCCACCAGGTGAAGTTGAGCAGCAGCTTCTGGAAGCAGCGGGCGAGGAAGACGCGGTCGCGCTGGCCCCGCGCGCCGGTCATCTTGTACACGCGCCACACGGCCCAGGCGTGCACGGGCGGGTTGACGTCCCCGAACGCGAACTCGTACGCCGGGATCTGCCCGTTGGGGTGCATGTACCACTCGCGCAGCATGAGCACGAGCTGGTCCTTGGCGAACTGCGGGTCGAGGCGCGCGAACGGGATCATCTGGAACGCGAGGTCCCACGCGGCGTACCACGGGTACTCCCACTTGTCGGGCATCGAGATGATGTCCTGGTTGTTCAGGTGGCGCCAGTCGGCGTTGCGCCCGCGCGTGCGTTCGGCGGGGGGCGGCACCTGGCCCGCGTCGCCGTCGAGCCAGGGCGCGATGTCGATGTGGTAGAACTGCTTGCTCCAGAGCAGGCTTGCCGCCGCCTGGCGCGCCACGAGGCGGGCGTCGGGCGAGAGTTCGCCATGCCGGCGCGGGGGCGCGTCGTAGAAGGCGTCGGCGTCGGCCCGCCGCTCGTCGACGACGCGGTCGAACGCGCGCGCGTCGAGCGGGGCGTAGGCGTTGGCCGGGTGGAGGCGCAGGCGCAGGGTGATGGCGCCGTTCGCGGGAACATCCAGGGCGTACCACGCGGCGCTCTTGGTGCCCCGCCCGGCGGGGTTCACGGCGCCGGCGTTGTTGCGGACGACGCGCTCGTGGAAGGCGTCCTTCACGAACGGGGTCTCGTTCGGAACGCCCCACAGGCGCTGCGTGTTCGAGACGTTCTCGGTGAAGAGCAGCTCGGGGCTGGCCGCCTGGTCGTCGATCGACAGCACCATCGAGCCCATGTCCGGGTGCGTGGCGAGGATGCGCGTGTTGCCGTCGGCGACGAGCGAGGGACGGGGCGAGCCGGGCGCCCACGACCAGGTGTTGCGGAACCAGAGCGTCGGGAGGACGTGGATCCGGGCCGCCTCCGGCCCGCGGTTGGAGATCGTGAGACGGATGAGGATGTCGTCGGGCGAGGCCTTGGCGTACTCGGCCTGCACATCGAAGACGCGTCCGTCGTTGAACACGCCCGAGTCCTCGATCTCGAACTCGCGCTCGTGGCGCCCGCGCGTGCGGCTCTCTTCCACGAGGCGCGCGTACGGGAACTCGGCCTGCGGGTACTTGTACAGCGCCTTCATGTACGAGTGCGTCGGCGTGGAGTCGAGGTAGAAGTAGTGCTCCTTCACGTCCTCGCCGTGGTTGCCCTCGGGGCCCGTGAGCCCGAACAGACGCTCCTTCAGGATCGGGTCGCGTTCGTTCCAGAGCGCCAGCGCGAAGCACAGGCGGCATTGATCATCGCTGATCCCCAGCAGCCCGTCCTCGCCCCAGCGGTACGTGCGCGAGCGCGCGTGGTCGTGCGGGAAGTGCGTCCAGCAGTCGCCGTTCGCCGAATAGTCCTCGCGCACCGTGCCCCACTGGCGCTCGGAGACATAGGGCCCCCACCGTCGCCACGCCGCCCGCCCCGCGTCGGCGTCGGCCAGGCGGCGCGCCTCGGCATCGGGAGCGGCGGGAACGGACGCTGCACGAGCGGCGGGTGCGGCGGGTGCGGGCGCGAGTGCGACGGCGCGAGATGACTTCGAGCGGGTCGAGGGCATGCGGATTCCTTCGTGGCGTTACTTGGCGGGAGCGGCGAATCGCAGGGCGTGCCCGTCCGGGTCGCGGGCGTGCGCAGCCGCGTCGAGCTTCATCTCGTGGGGCAGGCCCGACACGGGCCCGGGAGAGATCCACCGGGCGCCGCCTCGCAGGTGCGAGGACAGGGCGTGCGTGTCCGGACAGGTGACGTTGGTCGTCCAGGTCAGCAGGTCGTTCAGGCGTGCGTCGCCCGGGTACTCACGGCCGTCGGTCGGCGCGAGGTACTCCAGCAGTTCCACGCCCGGGCCCTGGGGCGCACGCAGGGTGGTGATGCGCAGGCGCGCGCCGAAGACGGCGTTGAGGCGCTCCTGCTCCGGGCCGTAGTTCTCGCTCCCGCCGGCGACCCGCATCCCCAGCGCGTCGCGATAGAACGCCAGCGATCGCTCGGTATCTTCGACGACAATCGCGGTGTGATCGATGCCCAGGAAGAGGCTCGTTGGGCTCTCGGCGGCGCGGGCGGCCCAGCGCGGGTCGCCCTTGCCGGGCGGGAAGTGGATCACCTCGAGCACGTGCCCTTCGGGGTCCTTGAAGTAGAAGGCCGAGATCCCGCCGGCGTTGGGGTTCCAGTCCGGCAGCGTCTGCGGGCCGCTCGACGCGTGTCGCACCGCGTGGGCGCGGAGGTGCGCGTACGCGCGCGGCATGTCGGACACGACGATCGCGATGTGCTGGAACCAGCGGTCGTTGCTGCGCGAGTCATCGGGGATCGGGCGCCCCTCGGGCGCGAGGTAGTCGGTGAGTTCGATCGACTCCTGCCCCAGGCGCAGGCGAGCGGTGCGGACGCGCGCGGGGAAGACGCCCGTCAGGTGCTCGATGGCCTCGCCCGCGAACTCGTGCTCCGACGCCTTCTCGAACCCCAGCACCCGCGTGTAGAAGTCGACCGCGCGATCGAGGTCGCCGACGGTGATGCCGATGGACTCCACCGCCGTGACTGGCGCGTGGGGCGCGGCGGATGCGTGGCTCGTGGGCGGCGCGCCGGCGGGCTGTGCGAGGGCGGCGGGCGCGAGGCCGGCGACGACGGCGACAGCGAAGCGCGCGACGAGCAGCCGCGCGAGCGAGTGGGATCTCATACCAGGGTCTCCTCGGCGCGCCGGGCGGCGGCGCCGGCAACGCCCAGGCGCCCGAGCAGGTGCTCGGCGACCCGCAGCGCGTTCGCCATGATCGTGAGCGAGGGATTGACGGCGCTGCTGGACGGGAAGAACGACCCATCAACGGCGTAGAGGTTGTCGAGTTCGTGCGCCTTGCAGTTGACGTCGAGCACGCTGGTCGCCGGGTCGGTGCCGAAGCGCAGCGTGCCGTTCTGGTGGCTGACGCCGCCGACGCCGAGGCGTGCCGCGAGGTATTCCGGTCGACGCCGCCCCCGCGACATCTCGGCGCGGGAGAGCGCCTCGCCCAACTTGGTGGCGAGGCGTTCGTAGGCCTCGGCGTTGTTGACGCGGTACGAGACCTTGATGGCGCCATCGGGCCGGATGGTGATGCGGTTGTTCGGGTCGGGAAGGTCCTCGGCGGTGAGGAAGAAGTCGATCGTGCGGGAGGCGATGTCGTCGATCGAGACGCCCGGCAAGTCCCCGCCCCGCAGCCAGTCGATCGTCCCGCGATCGGGCTTGCCCATGAGCTGGATGGTGCCGAGCGGGAGGGGCGAATCGGGCGCGCCGCAGTAGAAGTCGGTCATGCCGAAGTGCTTCTGGAACTGCGAGGGGTTGCGCTCCTGCGTGACGGCGAGGAAGCAGCCGTTCTGGTGGCACATGTAGTTGCGTCCGACCTGGTCGGACCCGTTCGCCAGGCCGTGCGGGTGCCGATCGCTCGCGGAGCGGAGCAGGAGCGCGGCGGAGTTGATGGCGCCGCAGGCGAGCACGACGACGCTCCCGCGGAAGACGAGCCGCTCGCCGTCGCGGCGCGCGACGACTTCGGTGACCGTCCCGCCGCGGGGGTCGGTCACGAGGCGTTCGACGTACGCGCGGGTGACGAGGGAGACGTTCTCTCGGGCAAGCGCGGGCTGCACGCAGCAGACGTGCGCGTCGGCCTTCACTTCGGTAAGGTCCGGGTAGCCGTCGAACGCGCTGAAGCGGTACGGCGCCGCCGTCGGGCTAGCGCGATCAAGGCGGACGCCCAGCGGGATGGGGAAGGGGCGGTAGCCCTGCGACCGCAGGTCGTCGAACAGCGCCTTGATGCGGGGCTCGGGCTCGATGAACGGGAACGGGAACGGGGCGGAGGCGGGTGGCTCGTGCGGATCGGATCCGCGGTCGCCGTGCACGCTGTACAGCCGCTCGGCGCGGGTGTAATACGGCTCGAGGTCGTCGTAGGAGATGGGCCAGGCGGGCGAGATGCCGCCGTAGTGCCGGACCTCGCCGAAGTCGTGCACGCGCATGCGGAGCAGTGCGGCGCCGTAGACCTTGGTGTTGCCGCCGACCCAGTAGTGCGTGTACGGGCTGAATGGCTGGTCGTCGCGGTCGTACCAGGTTTCCTTGGCGAGGTAGCGCTTGTCGGCGAAGACGGCCTTCTCGTCCCAGTTCTCGCGCTCGCGCGGGAGCACGTCGCCGCGCTCGAGGATGAGGACCCGCAGGCCCGATGGCGCGAGCGCGTGGGCGAGCGTGCCGCCGCCCGCGCCCGAGCCGATGATGATCACGTCGTAGTCCATCCGCGGGGTCACTCCGCCTGCGTGTGCTGATCGCGCCCGTCGTTCGGGCGCACCTCTTCTCCGATGCCGGCGTCGGGCGTGCGTCGCGGGGGCGTTGCGGATTTGTCGTGGATGTGACAGCGGAAGATGCAGCGCCCGCCGCCGTCGTGGTTCAGTTTCGCGCACAGCACGTGGTCGGCGCCGAACGCCGCGGCGTAAGCACCGGCCGCGCTCAGCATCGCCAGCGTGGGCGCGGTGAAGTAGATCCACAGCGACGCGAACCGCCGGGCGACGACGGCCGAGCCGAACGTCCTGGCCGGGTTGATGCTCATCCCCGAAAGCGGCGCCGCGAGCGTGATGTACAGCGCGACCATGCACCCGGCGAAGAGCCCGGTGTACGACGCCGTGCGCGGGTCGTTCGTGGCGAGCAGCACCATGCCCATGAGCGCGAACGCGAGGGCGAACTCCGTGCCCCAGGCGGCGGCGGAGCCCCACCGCCCGGGGGTCGTCAGGACGTAGTTCACCGTCGGATGGCGCAGCACCGGCCCCAGCAGCGCCCGCGCGACGAGCACGCCCCCGGCCCCGCCGATGAACTGGGCCGCGATGTACCAGAGCGCGTCCCACGGGCCGATCTTGCCCAGGGTGAAGAACGCGAGGGTGGTCGCCGGGTTCATGTGCGCCCCCGACCGCTGGCCCAGGGGCGAGTAGATGAGCGCGACGGCGGTGAGGCCCATGAGCACGCCGATGAGCGCCCGCCGTGCGAACGCCGACGGGATGCGCCGGCGCAGCGGCGACGCGTCGTGCTGCACGACCCGCACGCTCACGCACGCCGAGACCATTAACGCGCCGAGCAGCGTCGCCTCGATGAGATACTCCGGCCAGTGCGCGCGGAGCGCGTCGACCAACGCGAGCATGACGCCCCCTCCCCTGCGCCGCGGATCAGCCGCCGGTCTCGAAGCCCGGGTAGAGCGTCATCCCGCCGTCGACGAACAGGCTGGCGCCGGTGATGTAGTCGGCCTCGTCGGACGAGAGCCACACCGCGAGGCGCGCGATGTCGTCCACCTCGCCGATGCGCTTGTAGGGGATCAGCCGCATGAGGTCGGCGTACGCGTCGGGGGTTTCCCACGCCGGCCGGTTGATCGGGGTGCGGATCGCGCCCGGGCAGATGCTGTTCACGCGGATGCGCCACGGCGCGACTTCCTGGGCGATGCTCTTCATGAGGAGCATGACCCCGCCCTTGCTGGCGGCGTAGTTGACGTGCCCGGCCCACGGGATCACCTCGTGCACGCTCGACACGCAGATGATCTTCCCGGCGGCGCACGAGACGTCCCGGCGCACGCCCCGACGCTTGAACTCGCGGATCGCCTCGCGGGCGCAGAGGAACTGCCCCGTGAGGTTCACGTCGATGACCTTGCGCCACTGCGCGAGCGACATCGACTCGATGGGAGCGTCCCACTGCATGCCCGCGTTGTTCACGAGGATGTCGACCGTGCCGAAGCGCTGCACGGCCCGGGCGACCATCGCCTGGACCTGGCCCTCGTCCGAGACATCCGCCTTTACGGCGATCGCCTCGCCCCGGTGCGCGCAGCCGCAGTGCGTCGCCTCGTGCACGACGGCCTCGGCGTCGGCGTCGGGGCCGATGTAGTTCACGACCACGTTCGCGCCGGCGGCGCAGAGCGCGTTCGCGATGCCGCGACCGATGCCCGAGGAGGCGCCGGTCACGATGGCGGTCTGGCCGCGCAGGATGGGGCGTACCTCGCACGCGGGCATCACGACCTCGGGGAGCTGATCGGGCGTGAGATCGGCGATCAGCGTGCTGTTCATCTTCGTCATCGTCGACATGGGGAGGACTCCACGATCGGTGCGGGCGCGGAGACAGCCTGCCGCTCCGGCGTCGCCCGGCGTTACTCCTCAGATGCCGACGAATCGCGCGGCGTTACGAACTCCCGCGGGGTCCGGGCGTACGTGTCGGGTCGCGTCGCTCCCACACGAGTACGCATTCTTATCTTCATGCCGTTACAGGACAGACTGATTTTCCGCGAATCTCACGATTGAGCCCGAGCATCCGGATACTCATGCAAGTGTGCAGAGTTTCCTCCGGTGTTCCTGCGCCGGCACGCCACCGGCCGGGAATAATGTTCCGATTCGTGCGAGTCACGTCACCCGGCGACGTGCGGGCACTCGCGAAGACCGGCCGGCATGCGGGAGATCAGACCATGGAGCACGCGACCACGGCATGGCTCTCAGATCCGCCCATGGACCGACACATCAACCCGGACGTACCACACACCAACGCCTCGCGCTCTCGGGGCGACCCATCGGCGTTCGAGCCCCCCTGCACGCTGCTGGAGCGTCTGCGCCGGGGCGATGACGCGGCGTTCGACGAGCTCGTCGCGCAGTCGGCCTCGCGCCTGTTCTGCGTGGCGCAGCGCCTGCTGCGCAACGAGGCCGACGCGAGCGACGCGGTGCAGGAGGCCTATTTGAGCGCGTTCAAGGCGCTGGACACCTTCGACGGACGTTCGCAACTGGGCACGTGGCTACACCGCATCACGGTGAACGTCTGTCTGATGAAACTGCGCTCGGCCCGGCGTCGTCCGACACAATCTATCGAGGCGCTGCTGCCCACCTTCGCCGAGGACGGGCACCGCAAGAATCCGGGTGTTGAATGGAAACCGGCCGAGTCCATCGGCATCGAACGCGAGGGCATCCGCGCGGTCGTCCGCGCCAAGATCGATGCCCTGCCCGACCCGTACCGCGAGGTGCTGGTGCTGCGCGACATCGAGCAGATGGATACCGATGAAGTCGCCACGCTGCTCGGGCTGTCGCCCGCGGCGGTCAAGACACGTCTGCACCGCGCACGCCAGGCCCTCCGCACGCTCCTCACGCCGCTGTTCACGGAAGGAGTTCTCCATGCCGAGTGAGTACATCACCTGCCGTGAGCTCATCGAGTTCATCGCGGACTACCTCGATGGCACGCTGCCCGCCGAGGCGCGCGTCGAGTTCGAGCGCCACCTCACGGTGTGCCCCGCCTGCGTCGCGTACCTGCGCTCTTACCAGCGCACCATCGACGCCAGCCGCGATGCGCTCGCGCCCTCCGACGAGCCCGCGACCACCGTCGCGCCGCCCGGACTGGTCGACGCCATCCGCGCGGCCCGCGCCAACGCCCGGACGTAGCACGCCCGCGCCGGTCACCGCGTGGCCGCTACATCCGCAGGCCAGCCGCCCGCGCGTGGGCCTCCAGCCCCTCCACCCGCGCCAGCGTCTGCGCGTCCTGCGACAGCCGCACCGACGGCGTGCGCGCCTGGATGTCCAGCCACGTCCGCGGGCGCAGGAACGAGAACACCGAAAGGCCCGCGCGCGAACGAGCCGTCCCCCCGGTCGGGAGCACGTGGTTCGGGCCCGCGCCATAGTCGCCGAGCACCTCGGCCGACGCCGACCCGACGAACACCGCGCCCGCGTTGCGGACCCGCGCCGCGGTGCGGCTCGCGTCTCGCGTCATGATCTCCAGGTGCTCGGGCGCGATCGCATCGCACAGTTCGATCGCGCGGTCTATGTCGCGAACCACAACGCTGAACCCGTTGCGCAGCGCGGCCTGAGCCGTGGCACGCGTCGGCAGCGACACGAGCATCCCCGAGAGATGCTCATCGACGCGCCCCGGCAGCGTCGCGTCGGTCGAGATGAGAATGGGCAGCGCGTCCTCGTCGTGCTCCGCCTGCGCCAACAGGTCGGCCGCCACCAGTGCCGGGTCGGCCGAGTCATCGGCGAGCACGACGAGTTCGGACGGCCCGGCGAGCATGTCGATGCCCACCCGGTCGGAGAGCAGGAACTTCGCGGCGGTCACCCACCGATTGCCGGGACCGACGATCATGTCGCACGCCGGCACGCCGCACAGACCGAGCGCCATCGCCGCGATCGCCTGCGCTCCCCCGAGCGCGAGCAGACCGTCCGCGCCGGCGATGGACGCCGCCGCGAGCGTCGCGTCGGTCGGCCTGGGCGATGCAATCCACACGACCTCGACTCCCGCGGCCCGTGCGGTGATGGCGGTCATGAGGACGGACGACGGCAGCGGGAATCGCCCGCCCGGCGCATAGCACCCGGCGCAGTTGACCGGGATGCAGGTGTGCCCGGCACGCCCGCCCTCGATCGACGCGTCCAGATCGCGGATGCAATCCCGCTGCAGCCGCGCGAACGCGCGGATCCGCGCGCCCGCGCGTTCCATCGCGTCGCGCTCGCGGGGTGAAAGCCGGTCGCGTGCGGCGTCGAGAGCCGCGCGATCGTGCACACACGCCCGACCGATCTCGAGATCGCCGAGCCTCGCCGCGTGCTCGCGGACGGCTGGTTCGCCCCGCGCCTCGATGTCCTCGAGAATGCGCGCGACCTCGACGCACGTGCCACGATCGATGGGGCTTCGACGCTCGAGCGTGCACGCCTCGGGCAGGACGGGCCGCAGCAACGGCGTGCTCATGACACGCTCCCTCCCGGCTTGGCGTCGCCACCCCGACGCGTGATCCGCAGGGCGCGCCGGTCGAGCTCGGCGCCGACGTCCGCGAGCGTCTTCCCCGCGCGCCGGAGCGCGACGAGCGTGAAGTACAGCACGTCCGCGGCCTCGTGCACCGCGTCCTCCGCCACGCTCGCCTCGCCGAGTTCGACCGCCTCTTCGCGCAGCTTCGCGTTCAGCAGCGCGCGGTCCGCGAGCAGGCGCGCCGTGTACGACGCCGGCTCCCCGATCGCGGCGGCACGGTCGATGCGGTCCGCGAGGGCGGGCAGCCCGGCGTGCGGGCCCCAGCACGTGCGCGTCCCGCGGTGGCAATGCCCGCGCCCCCGCTGGCGGACAACGAACCGCAGGCAGTCGCGGTCGCAGTCGACGTCGACCGCGATCAGCTCCTGCGTGTCGCCGGATGTTGCGCCCTTGACCCACAGCCCGCGCGTTCGGGAGTGATACACGCCCCGGCGCGTTCGCACGGCGTCCCGAAGGCTGTCGGCGCTGGAGTATGCCAGCCCGAGCGCCACCCCGAGTTCATCGACGATGACCGTCGGCCAGAGGGCGTCGGGACGGTCGCTGCGGAGCGGAGCGCCGATGGCGTCCGCGAGGTCCAGCCGGCCCGTGTAGAGCGCCATGCCGACCTGCGCGTCGGCGCCCATCTCGTCGAGCACGCCGACCTCTCGCGCGGTGGTGATCCCGCCGGCGATCGTGACGCGCGCCGAGCCCGCCGCGCGGACGAGCGCGGGCACGAGGTCCAGGCGCGTTCCCCCCAGGCGCCCTTCGCGCTCGACGAACGTGATGAGAAACCCGCCGACGAGCCCCTCGAGCCGTCGCATGCGATCGATGATGGTCTCGCCGGTCCCGATCTTCCATCCCTCGACGACGACCTCACCGTCACGGGCGTCGAGCGCGGCGATGACCCGTTCGCGGGGCAGGCGCCGGAGCAGGTCCGGCGTCGCCGCGGTCCCCAGCACGATCGAGCTCGCGCCCGCGTCGAGCCACTCGATCGCCGTGCGCTCGTCGCGGATCCCGCCACCCACACGGCACCGGGCGACGCGCAGAAGGTCGCGGACCATCGGCGCATTGCTCCCGCTCCCGAGAGCGGCGTCGAGATCCACCACCGCGATCTCGCCCGCGACCCGGAACCGCTCGGCGATGGGACGCGGGTCGCCCGCCTCGAGCGACAGCCGCTCACCCCCCACGAGCTGCACCGTTCTGCCACCGAGAAGATCGATCGACGGCACAATCATCGACGCACCTCCACGCCGCGCTGCGCGAGCGCGGCCTTGACGCCCTCCACCGTGAGCACCCCATCGTGAAACACCGACGCGGCAAGCACCGCATCGGCCCCGGCGTCGAACGCCAGCCCCATGTGTTCGACACCCGCCGCCCCGCCCGATGCGATGACCGGCACGCGCACGCGCGCCGCGACCCCGCGGATGAGATCGAGGTCGTATCCGGCGCCCGTCCCGTCGCGGTCCCAGCTCGTGAGCAGGATCTCGCCGGCGCCGAGTTCCTCCGCGCGCCCGGCCCACGACGGCGCATCCAGCCCGGTGCGCTGCGCCCCGGACCGCGTGACGACCTCCCACCGCTCGCCCGCCCCGTGCCGCGCGGCGTCGAGCGCCAGCACCACGCACTGCGCCCCCGCCCACGCCGAGAGCTCGGCGATGAGGGCGGGACGCTCCACCGCCGCGGTGTTCACCGCGACCTTGTCGGCCCCCGCGCGCAGCAGGCGTGCCGCATCTTCGACGCTGCGCACGCCGCCCCCCACCGTCAGCGGGATCGACAGCACGGCGCGCACGGCGGCGATCGTCATGACCGCGGTCTCGCGCCCCTCGGGAGTCGCCGAGACATCGAGGATGACGATCTCGTCGGCGCCGTGCGCCTCGTACCGGGCCGCCTGTTCGGCGGGATCGCCCGCGTCGCGCAGCCCCGCGAAGCGCACGCCCTTGACGACGCGCCCGGCCCGAACGTCCAGGCAGGGAATGATGCGACGCTTCAGCATGCGCGTCCTCCCGCGTCGCACTCCAGCCAGCGTGCGAGCAGTTCGCGTCCCCAGGCGCCGGAGAGTTCCGGGTGAAACTGGCACCCCAGCACTCCGCCGCGCTCCACCGCCGCGGTGAACGGGCCCCCGTGGTCCGTCGTCGCAACCGCCCAGCCGCCCGGCGGCTGCGCGATGCGGTAGGAGTTCGCGTAGTACGCGCAGCCAGCGCGGACGAGGCGGCACGCGCCGTCCGCGACGACGTCGTTCCACCCGAACTGCGGGCATCGCACGCCCTCGGGAAAGCGCCGCACCGGCGCGTCGATCAGGCCGAGCCCGCGCTCGCCCGGCGACTCTTCGGACGAGACACACAGCATCTGCAGGCCCAGGCAGATCGCCAGCAGCGGGCGCTCGGCGCGCACGCGCCGCTCGATGACGCCCGCGAGTCCTCGTGCACGCAGGCCGGCCATGCCGGCGCCGAACGACCCAACGCCCGGCAGCACGACGCGCGCCGCGTCGTGCACGCGCGCGGGGTCGTCGGTGATGTCGACGAGCGCCCCGCACCGGCGGAACGCCGCCGCCACCGACGCCGTGTTCGCCACGCCCGTCGAGATGATCGTCACCGCGCGCGCCGTCATGCCAGCGTCCCCTTGGTCGAGGGCACGTCGTCGATCCCCGGCACTCGCGCAACCGCCGCCCGCAGCGCGAGCGCGAAGGCCTTGAACGCCGCTTCCGCCTTGTGGTGGTCGTTCTCGCCCCGGAGCACGTCAAGGTGAAGCGTGAGGCGCGCCGACGCGGCCACGGACGCGAAGAAGTGCGTGATGTTCTCGCACGCGACCGCGCCGAGGCGGTCGCGCCGCAGGCCCAGGTGCACCGTCGCGTGCGCGCGCCCCGAGAGATCAACGACCGCGCGCGCGAGCGACTCATCGAGCGGGGCGTAGGCCGATCCGAAGCGCGCCACGCCGCGCCGATCGCCCAGGGCGGCGTCCAGGGCCTGCCCGATCGCGATTGCGCAGTCCTCGACCGTGTGATGGTCGTCAACGTCGAGGTCGCCCGTGCATCGCACGTCGAGGCCCATCCGCGCGTGGGTCGCCAGGGCGGTGAGCATGTGGTCGAGAAAGCCCAGGCCCGTGCCGATCGCGGACCCGCCCGCGCGATCAAGACGGACCGACACCGTGATCGCCGTCTCCCGCGTCGAGCGCTCAATGGTCGCCGTGCGTTCCGTCATGGGAGCATCTCCTCTACCCGGGTCAGGTCATCGACGACCCGGGCCGCACCCGCGGCCTCGAGCGCCGCTCGTCCCTCGTCACCCGTCATCGCGACGCCGACCGCGGGCACACCCGCCGCACGCGCGGCCCGCACGCTCGCCGGCGAGCCCGCGATCATCCACGCGTGCTCGACACCCAGTCGCGTCATCGTCGCGCGGACCGCTGCCGGGCCCGGCAGGGACGCTGCATCGCGATCGGTGACAGTTTCGACCGGGAGCCGGCGCGCAAGGCGCGCGGGCCAGTCCGAGGCCGCGCCGACGACGTCGAGATCGAGCACGAGCGCCCGCGGGCGTGCCGCCGCGTGCAGCGCGCGGTGCAGGCGCTGCCACGACGCGTCGTCGGGCGGACACGTGATGCGCAGCGAGCGCTCGAGCCCCGGCCGACTCGCGAACGACCGGACACCGATGCCCAGCGAGGCGAGCGCCCGCCATACCCAGGCGGCGTCGCGAAACTCCGCGAGCACGAAGTTGGCCTGGGAGGGCACGGGCTCGGCGCCGATCTCGACCAAGACCGCCGCGAGCCGTCGTCGCATCTCGCGTACCCGTGCGACACTCTCGGGCAGCCACGCGTCCGCCGTGCGCAACGCCTCGGACGCCACCAACAGGCTCGTGCCCGAGACAGGGAATGGCGAGCCCGCGGCCCGCATGGCGCGGATGACGCGCTCCGGGCCGATGGCATACCCCACGCGGATGCCCGCCAGCCCGAACGCCTTCGAGAACGTCCGGATGATGATCGCGTTCGGAAGGGCGATGGCCGCGGCGCCGAGGTCCTCGTCGGCGAACTCGGCGTAGGCCAGGTCGACCATGACGAGCGCGCCGCGCGCCCCCGCCGACACGCGCGCGAGGTCCTCGGCGGACGCCACCCCGCCGGTGGGGTTGTTCGGCGACACGACGCCGATCATCGCGGTGCTGTCGTCCGTGCGCCGCAGCACCTCATCTGCGGGGAAGGGGCCCGAGGGCCACGGCACGCGCACGATCTCGGCGCCCACGCCCTGCGCGTACCGCTCGATCATTTCGAACGTGGGCACCGGCAGCACCATGCGTCTACCCGGCCCGAGCGCCACGCGGCACGCGCGGTCGATCGCCTCGTCGCCCCCGGCGGTGACGAGCACGCGCCCGGGGTCGATACCCGCGCGCGCCGCGATGAGCGCCTCGAGCGTGCCGGCCCCGGGGTATCGGCGGAGCACGTCGGCCCCCGCGTGCGCCGGCAGCGTGAGCGTGCCGATGCCGGCGGGTGCCCCCTCGTTCGCGTCGAGCGCCAGGTCGATCGGCCAGGGTGCGCTCGGCGGCGCGTAGGCGCCGGGCGGCTCGCCCTGCGCCCACGACAGACCGATGTCCCCGCGCCCCGTGTGTGCGGCGGTCGTGTTCATCATGGCACGATCTGCGAGAGGTGCGACACCACCAGGTCCGTACCCCCGCGTCGCTTGAGCTCCGGGATGAGCGCCGGCAGGCGGTTGCGGGGCACGGCCGCCTTCACCGCGAACCCCGCCTGCGCGTGCAGGGGCGAGATCGTGGGCTCACGCATGCACGGAAGCCCCTCGATGACGCGTCCCAGCGCCTCGGCCGACACGTTCACCTCGATCATCACACGCTGGCGGGCCTCGAGCACCGAGCGCAGCAGCATCACCAGGCGCTCGACCGCGCCGCGGCGCACCGGATCGGCCATCGCTCGCGGGCTCGCGTACACGCGCGTCGACGAGCGCATGAGTTCGTCGAACACCACCAGGTGCTGCGCCCGCAGCGTCTCGCCGGTCGCCGTGATGTCGACGATGCAGTCCGCGTCCTCGGGCGGGAAGACCTCCGTCGCGCCGTACGACAGCACGAACCGCGCCTCCAGCCCGTTGGACTCGATCCACCGGCGGGTGAGGCGCTCGTACTCCGACGCCACCACGAGCGGCGTGCGGGCGAGACGCCCGCCGACGAGCGCCCCCGCCGGCGCCGCCGCCACCATCCGCACCGCGTCGAGCCCCGTGTCGAGCACCTCGACGAGGTCCGCCCCCAGTTCTTCCACCCAGTCGGCGCCCGCGAAGCCGATGTCCCGCGACCCCGCGGCGAGCATCTCGACCACGTTCTGCGGCTTGAGGATCTTCGCGTCCACGCCCTCCAGCGACACCTGCGGGCGATACCCGCGCGCGCCCACGCGCACGTCGATCCCTGCGTCCGCAAGCAGGGCGAACACGCCCGGCTGCATCCGTCCTTTCGGGAGCGCCATGCGCAGCAGCGCGGGCGTTCCCGGTCCTTCGGTCGTGTTCGGCGGCATGGTCTGCTCCATGCCGGCATCAGCACCGGGGTCGTGCGCGCCCTACAACGCACAACGCCGGCACTTGGCCGGCGTTGATGGTCGCGTTCAGGTTGGCTTTCGCCTCAGCGCACCATCATCCGGCCACGCGGAACGCGTGATGATGATGGTGGGAATGCTGCGGCACGGGCGTCATTGCGGGCAACGATAGCCGCCGTCTGTTCCGTGTCAAGCAGTGGTCCCGCGGGCCGCCGCGCCGACCTATCGGCGCGTGTCGTCGGGCGATGGCGTGCCGTGCACCTGGCCGACGCTGCCCGTCGTGTCGGACGGCAGGTGCAGCGCCCCGGCGCGGTGCATCGCCGGAAAGGGCTCCTGCTGCCGGTCGACCTGCTTGGCGGCCATCCGGTCGGCCAGGCCCGGCATCACCTTGGCCATCGCGGTGTTGATCGACGCCATGGCCCCGACCTTTGCGTAGCGCGTCGGCTTCTGAGCCGCGTCGAGGATCGCCTCTGCGACGCGCTCCGGCCCGATCTGCGGCGTCGGCAGCTTGGGCTCGCGCGCCATGTAGTTCCGCGCGTGCACGGGGTACGGCGTGTTCACCGCCGTCGGCTGGATCAGCGTGATCGCCACCGGCGCCTCTTCCACCTCGCACACCTCGATCCGCAGCGTGTCGGTCAGCCCTTTCACGGCGTGCTTCGACGCTGCGTAGATGCCCTGCAACGGCAGCGCCGCCTCCGACACCTCGCTGCCGACGTTGATCAGCGCCCCGCCGGACCGCTTGAGGTGCGGGAGCGCCGCCAGACACCCGTTGAGCACGCCCCAGAAGTTGGTGTCGAACAGACGCCGCGCGTCCTCCTGGCTCACCTCTTCGATGCGCCCGAAGATCGAGACCCCGGCGTTGTTCACCCAGGTGTCGAATCGCCCGAAGGCGTTGATCGCCGCACGCGCCGCCGTCTCGACCTGCACGCGATCCGACACGTCGCACGGCACGGCGAGGGCCCGCCCCTTCGCCCCCCGGATGTCCTCGGCGATCGAGGTGATCGCCTGCGCGCTGCGCGCCAGGAGGACGACCGCGGCGCCCCGCTCCGCCGCGGCGTGCGCGGTCGCCAGGCCGATCCCGCTCGACGCCCCCGTGAGGACCATGACCTGCTGGTCCAGCGGCTTGAGAGTGACCTGCATGACGGTGCGCTCCGGGCGTGTAGCGGGTGCTACGGCGTGGTCGTGGAGCGAGAGAGGTCGCGGTCGCGCATCGCGTCGCGATCGCGCAACGCGTCGCGATCGCGCAGCCCGCGGTGCGGCACGCCCGCGTTCGCGCCCGCGACCGACGCCACGGCCCCGGCGAGCAGGCCGATGACCGCCCACCACGACGCCGTACGCACCGCGCGGCGGGCCTCTTCGGCGGTCACCGGCGTCGCCGTGTCGTCGCCCAGTGCGGCGGCCGAATCCATCGCGCCGGCGCGCGTGTCGACGTACCGATCCGCCCGCATGATCGCGAACGGGCTCTGGCTCACCATGCCCGTCCCCGACCAGATCACCATGAACCCGAACAGGCCCACGGTCGCCCACATCGCGATGCCCGCCAGGTGCAGCGGCATCCCGCGACGCATGTTCGCGACGTGCCCCATCACGAACCCGCCGAAGAACAGCGCGATGGTGCCCGTGATGAGCCACCACAGCGCGGCGGAGATCCCGAGCTCGCGCTCGTACGGATCGGTGCTCGCGCCGATCGCCACGCCCAGCACCGTGAAGACGAACTGCAGCCCGATGGACGCCACGACGCCCATCAGGATCGGGCCCCACGTGGATTCCCAGTAGCCGGCGCGGGCCACTCCATCCGTTCGAACGGGCACAACGGTCGTCTGCGTGGGAATGGTCGTCATGACGGAACTCCTCGGGGTGGGGGGTTTGGTCGTTGGGTCCGGCGCCGCCTCGCGGGCGCCGAACACCGGCGCTGCCACGCGAGCCGTCGCGTGATGCACCTGCAACCGTGCCCACCCGCTGTGAAGCGCCAGTGAGTTCCGCGTGATCATCGCCCGCCGGTGCGCCCCCCAGCGCGCCGCGGGCTCATGCATGTTTCAGGCGCTCCCGCATTACGCGGTCTCCCCATCCCCAGGAACACAACCATGAAGTTGGAATCCGAGCAGGACGTCTACCTCCACGCGATCCGCGACACGCTCAGCGCGGAACGCCAGCTCATCAAGGCGCTGCCCAAGCTGGCCGCCGCCGCCGGCGAATCGCTCAAGAGCGCGTTCGAATCGCACCTCGAAGAAACCCGCGAGCAGGTGACCCGCCTCGAGGCGATCCTCAAGTCGCTCGGGCAGGGCGCCGGGCGTGTGAAGTGCAAGGGCATGGAGGCCATCATCGCCGAGGGCGAAGAGACGCTGGGCAAGGAGCCCGCCGAGTCGATCCGCGACACCGTGCTCATCGCCGGCGCGCAGAAGGTCGAGCACTACGAGACGTCGGCGTACGAGTCGCTCATCCTGCTGGCGACCAAGCTCGGACGCACGGAAGACCTCGAGGCGCTCCGCGCCACGCTGGAGGAAGAACGCAACACCAGCCGCTCGCTCACGCGGCTCGCGGGCGGCACGCCCGAAGACGCGACCGGCTCGCAGGATGCATCGGACAGCACCGACACCACGGAATCCACGACATCGACACAGAACGCCCAACGCGCGGCAACGCCCGCGCGTCCCCGCGCGGCGAGCGCCGGCGGGACCAACACGCTCGCAGGCGGGGCGACTCCGGGCAGTCACGCACTCAACTCGGAAAGGAGCTCAGGCATGGGAAGGTACGACGAAGATCGCTACGACGACGACCGACGGAGCGGACGCTCGAGGTACGACGAGGACTACTCCGGCCGGCGCTCGTCACGCTCGTCCGATTACGACGATGATCGCGGCTCGTACGAAGGACGCAGCCGCGGCGGGTACAACTCCGCTCGCTCGCAGGAGCGCGACGAGTACGGGCAGTTCGCCGGCTCCTCCGGCGGCGGCGGACGGCGCTCCTCGCGCGACGATGACGACGACGACGACCGCGGCGGACGCTCCCGCTCTTCGTCGTCCTCGCGCGGCAGCAGCGGGCGGTCCTCGCGCAACGACGATGACGACGATCGGGGTGGGCGCTCCCGCTCCCGCTCGAACGGCGGCTCGTCGTCTCGCAGCAGCAGCAACAGCGGCGGCGGCGGCGGCGGCGGACGCGGGTACACCGACTCCGCCGGTCGCCACTATTCCCGTGAGTCCTGGGAGCGTGCCCAGCGCGGCCGCGCCCTCGGCGGACAGCATTCCCACGGCGGGCGCTAACCCGCCTTTGCGGCGCAGGAGGGAGCGGGGCCCGAAGTCGTCAGACTCCGGGCCCCCTTTCACGCGCTGACACCGGGCACACCACCGATGACCGATCCCGACCTCGACGTCGTCATCGTGGGTGCCGGTCCGGCCGGCCTCTCCGCCGCCCTCGTGCTCGCACGCTGCCGTCGCTCCGTCATGGTCATCGACGCCGGCGCCGGGCGCAACCACCACGCCACCTCGCTCCACAACTTCCTCACCCGCGACGGCATCGCGCCCGCCGACCTCCGCGCGCTCGGGCGTGACGAACTCGCCCGGCACGACGTCCACTTCCGCGAGGGCACGGCCATCGACGCGCACTCCACACCCCCCGGGTTCAGCGTCACCTATCGCCCGGTCCCGTCCGTCGAACCGCACGCCGAGATCAGCCTCACATGCCGCAAACTCCTGCTCGCGACCGGCGTCACAGACGTGCTCCCGCCCATCGAGGGCCTCCTGCCGCTGTACGGCCGCTCGATCCACCACTGCCCGTACTGCGACGGATGGGGCCATCGCGACCGGCGCCTCGCGGCGTACGGATCCGGCGACAAGGGCCTCGGGCTCGCCCTCGTGCTCCGCAACTGGAGCCGCGACGTGGTCGCCTGCACCGACGGCGAACTCCCCAGCGGCGACCTGCGCGAGCGGGCGGCCCGGGCGGGCGTCGTCGTGTGCGTCGAGCGCCTCGCCCGCGTGGAAGGCGTCGACGGGCGGCTCGAGCGGATCCTCTTTGCCGGTGGAGGCGCCATCGAACGCGACGCGATGTTCTTCAACACGGGCCAGGTCCAGCGCAGCACGCTCCCTTCGCTGCTCGGCTGCGCCACGACCGACGAGGGCGGAGTGGTGACCGGCGACAGGCAGCAGACCGGCGTGCCGGGGCTGTACGTCGCTGGGGATGCAGACCGAGACGTGCAGTTCGCGATTGTCGCCGCCGGTGAAGGCGCCACCGCGGGCGTCGCCATCAACAAGGCGCTCCAGGAAGACGGCATCTACGCCGCCTAGGCAGAAACTCGCCTTCGCCTCGCAGGCCGTTCATGGGCGGTTCAGCACGACTTCACGACGATCGCGCATGCGTGCCGGCGCGTGACGGTCTGCGCGGACCGAGCGACACCCGCAGGAGACCCCGATGCCCGCGACCCGACCCGACGAGCGTTTTTCCCACGACGACGACCGCCGCCCCCTCGGCCGCCACGCGCGCGTGCGGTACGCGGTCATCGGCCTGGGGCACATCGCCCAGGCCGCCGTGCTGCCGGCCTTCCGGCGGGCGCGGAACTCAGAGCTGGCGGCGCTGGTGTCGGGCGATCCTCGCAAGCTCGACGAACTGGGCGATCGGTACAAGGTCGACGCGCGGTACACCTACCGCGATCTCGAAGCGTGCCTCGCCGAGGAGGACATCGACGCCGTCTACATCGCGACGCCGAACACCGAACACGCCGAGTACGTGCACCGTGCGGCCCGCGCGGGCGTGCACGTCCTCTGCGAGAAGCCTCTGGGCATGACCGAGGGCGAATGCGTCGAGATGATCGACGCGTGTGAGCGCCACGAGGTGCTGCTCATGACCGCCTACCGCCTGCACTTCGAGCCCGCCAACCTCAAGGCGCTCGAGATCGTGCGCGAGGGCGAGATCGGCGAGCCCCGCCTGTTCCTGTCCGCCTTCTCCTACCAGATCGCCGACCCGCAGAACATCCGCCTCGACGCCGATCTCGGGGGCGGCCCGCTCTACGACATCGGCGTCTATTGCATCAACGCCGCACGCACGATCTTCGGCTGCGAGCCCGTCGAGGTCCAGGCGTGGACGCGCCGGTGCCCCGACGGCCGCTTCGACGAAGTCAGCGACACGATCACCGCGCACCTGCGCTTCCCGGGCGACCGCCTGGCGATGTTCGCGTGCAGCTTCGCCCTCGCCGAGGCCAGTTGGTACCAGGTCTACGGCACCCGGGGCGATGTCCGCGTCGAGCCCGCCTACGAGTACACCGAGGGGCTGGGCCTGCGCATCACGGTCGACGGCAAGACGCGCGAGCGCTCCTTCTCGCAGCGAGATCAGTTCGCCGCCGAGATACAGTACTTCTCCGACTGCCTCCGCTCGGGACGCGTGCCCGAGCCCTCCGGGGCCGAGGGCCTCGCGGATGTCCGCGTCGTCCGCGCACTGCAGCAGTCCATCGCGCGCGACGTCGCCCTGCGCCTGCCGCCCACGGCGCAGACGCGCCACCCCTCGCCCGACCAGCGCATCGAGCGCCCCGCGCAGCGGAAGGAGCCCGAGCTCGTCAACGCGCGCTCGGCCTCGTCGTGACCGGGCGCGAACGCCCGCGCACCACGCCCGCCGGCGTCCCGGGCTAGGTCGCGCGCGCCGGGTCCGGCGCGCTGCTGGGCGCGGGGATGATCGAGATCGCTCCGCCCCGCTCGAGCACCGCCTGCTCGATCTGCTCCATGCTGTGCAGGCCCTGCGAAGTCCGGGCCGCGTGCAGGATGTCATCGGTGTCGATGCGTTCCTGGCGCATGTTCTCCTCCAGCGGCGCGCCGCCCTGCACGAGCACGATCGGCTTGCCCTCCACGCGGGCTCGCGGACCCCGACGCACGCGCTCGCCGCACCGCGGGGAAGGACGGTTGGGGCAGCAGGCCCCCACAGTTTTCAGGGTTTACAGAACTCCCGCCGCTGTAGACTGGTCGCGTTCAACTCGGGAGGGGAGCGACAATGGACCTTCGAAGGGGCGCGTGGTAGGCGGGCGTTCGTGCGACAGTTTCCTGCGTGATGATGCTGGTGGCGCTGGCTCCGGCCGCGGCGCAGCGGTCCACGCCGCTGCAGGTGCTGCACCCGTCCGGCGCCGCGGCTGATCAGTTCGGCCAGGCCGTCGCGGTGGACGGCGACACGATGGTCGTCGGGGCGCCCAGCGACGATGTCGGCGGCAACTCCAACCAGGGGACGGCCCACGTGTATCGCTGGACCGGCTCGGGATGGACGCTCGAAGCCACACTGACGGCCGCGGACGGACTGACGAGCGATAACTTCGGCACTTCGGTCGCGGTCTCGGGCGACACCGTGATCGTCGGGGCGAGCGGCGACAACATCGGCGCCAACAGCGATCAGGGCTCGGCGTACATATTCACCCGCGCGGGCACCACGTGGACCCAGCAGGCCCGCATTACCGCCACGGGCGGCGCCACGTTCGACAACTTCGGCAACTCCGTCGCGATCTCGGGCGACACCGTGGTCGTCGCGGCCTTTGGCGACGACGTCGGGGCCAACCCCAATCAAGGCTCGGCGTACGTCTTCACCCGCGCGGGCACGACCTGGACCCAGCAGGCCCAGTTGACCGCCACGGGCGGAGCCGCGGACGATCAGTTCGGCATTTCCGTGGCGCTCTCGGGCGACACCGCGATCGTCGGGGCGTGGCTCGACGACGTCGGCACCAACCAAGATCAGGGCTCGGCCTATGTCTTCACCCGCTCGGGCACGTCCTGGACCCAGCAGGCGCAGCTCGTCGCGTCGGACGGCGGGGTGATCGACAGCTTTGGCATCTCCGTTGCGATCTCGGGCGACTCCGCGATCGTTGGGGCGTGGTTCGACGATGTCGGCGCCAACACCAACCAGGGCTCCGCCTATGTATTCACGCGCTCCGGGACGGCGTGGACCCAGCAGGCCCGGCTCGAGGCCTCGGATGGCGAGACCGTCGACAACTTCGGCATCTCCGTCGCGCTCTCCGGCGACACCGCGGTGATCGGCGCATATCTGGACCGTGTCGGCGCCAACAACAGCCAGGGATCGTCATATGTCTTTGCGCGCTCAGGCACGACGTGGACCCAGCAGGCACAGCTCGTCGCACCGGACGGTGCCGCGAGCGATAACTTCGGCATATCGGTAGCGGTCTCGGGCGACACCGCCGCCGTGGGGTCCTACGGCGACGACGTCGGCGGTGCCGTCAACCGAGGCTCGGCGTGGGTCTTCTCCCGCATCGGCTCTACCTGGCTCGGGCCCGATCTCACGCTGCTCAGCGCCGCCGCCGGGGCCGACACGTTCGGTGTGTCTATCGCCATCTCAGACAACACGGCGATCATCGGGGCGGCCCTTGACGATGTCGGCGCGAACATCAATCAGGGCTCGGCCTATGTCTTTACCCGCGCGGGCACCGCATGGACCCAGCAGGCCCAACTCACCGCTTCGGACGGCGCCGCGGACGACGAGTTCGGCACCTCCGTCACCATCTCGGGCGACACCGCGATCGTCGGCGCGTACCTCAAAAACGTCGGCGCCAATGTCGATCAGGGCGCGGCCTACGTCTTCACACGCTCGGGTACCGTCTGGACGCAGCAGGCATTGCTGACAGGCTCGGGCGGCGCTCACACCGACTACTTCGGCTACGCCGTCGCGCTCTCGGGTGATACCGCCATCGTGGGCGCCACCGGCGATGACGTCGGCGCCAACGTCGATCAGGGCTCGGCCTACATCTTCATCCGCTCGGGTGCGACCTGGACTCAGCAGACCCAGTTCGCGGCATCGGACGGCGCGGCGAGCGACTTCTTCGGGTTCTCTGTCGCGATCACCGGCGACACTGCCATCGTCGGGGCGTACCTCAACGATGTCGGCGCCAACATCAATCAGGGCTCGGCCTAAGTCTTCACGCGCGCGCCCGGGGGCACGGCCTGGAGCCAGCAGGCGCAGCTCACCGCTTCGGACGGCGCGAACAACGACGGCTTCGGATACTCAGTCTCGGTGTCGGGCGACACCGCGGTGGCCGGGGCGTACATCGACGATATCGGCTCGGCCACCGATCAGGGCTCGGCCTACGTCTTCTCGCGGTCGGGGAGCACCTGGACGCAGCAGGCCAAGCTCACGGCCAACGACGGTGCGGCGAGCGACTTCTTCGGCACCGCCGTGGCCCTCTCGGGCGACACCGTGATCGTCGGGGCCGACCGCGACGACATCGGCGCAAACTCCAATCAGGGATCGGCGTACGTGTTCACCCGCTCGGGCACGGCCTGGAGCCAGCAGGCCAAGCTCATCGCCTCGGACGGCAGCACGAGCGACAGGTTGGGGTCCGCGGTCGCTCTCGCGGGCGACATTGCCCTCGTGGGTGCGGCCAGCGACGACATCGGCGCCAACAGCGACCAGGGCTCGGTCCGGACCTTCGACGTCGCCGCCAACGACTTCCCGCTCGCCCACAACGACGTGACCGACATCTCCTTCACCTCGCTCGCCGCCGCCCTGCTGCCCGCAACCAGCGGCCAGCAGATCACCGCCACCGAGGCCGCCTGGCGCACCGCGGGCAACCTCGACACCGCAGGCCGCTCGCTCATCCTCCGGTCCTCCGGCGATCTTCGCACGTCCTCGACCTCAACGCTCACCCTCGGCGGATCGTCGTCCCTCAACACCGACAGCGGGAACGTCGTTGAGATCAACGGCCAGCTGCGGGCCCAGGACTTCGTGGATGTCTACGCCGCCGACTTCACCCTCGGCTCCCGCGGCATCCTCACCGCGCGCACCAACTCCTCGCTCACCATCAACGCGCCCGCCGCGAACCTCGACGGCCAGACCCGCGCCGAGCAGGGCGCCGCCCTCACGTTCGCCGGCTCGGCCTTGGCCATCGGCCCGACCACGCTCGCGTTCGGCTCAACGCTCACCGCCGGCGGCGTGTTCGAGAACATCGACGCGCTCTCCATCACCGACGCCACCGTCGCCGCGCCGCTGCTCTTCAACCGCTCGACGTTCAACGTCTTCGGCGGGTGCGCGATCTTCGGCTCGTTCACCAACAACGCCGGCGCCGTCACCACCATCCGGGGCGAGACGCTCTACGTCTTCGGCTCGCTCACCAACAACGGCACGATCATCGGCACCATCTGCTCGAACTGCCGCAACGGCGACCCCGACCTCGACGTCACCGGCACGCTCGCGCTTGGCCCCGCGGCCAGCCTGCTGCTGCCCTTCGATCAGTCCGTCGTCTCCGTCGGCGGCGACTTCGACTGCGCCATCAACAGCAACTCGCGGTATGACATGCACCTGGCAACCTTGCAACTCGAAGGCGCCGCCGCCGAGCAGACGCTCGAAGTGATGTCCGCCGACATCGGACCGGTCGCCGCCGGGCTCGACCGCACGCTCGCCGGGCACTACCCCGTCGGCACGCTGCGCATCGGCCCGGCGCCGTCCACGGCGCGGCTGGTCGACACGCACGACAACGACCTCGCCGGCCAGGGTTCGTGCGAGGCACTCTATGTTGATCACATCATCATCGACGCCGGCAGCCGCCTGATCAACACCACCTGCCGGGTCTATTACAACACGGCCAGCGTGCAGGGCACCGTCGACGTCCCCGCCAACCTGATCCAGATCGGCGTGCCGCCGACCTGCGACCCCGACTTCAACCAGGACGGCAACGTCGACCAGGACGACATCGAGTGCCTCGCGCAGGTCGTCGCGGGCGATCCCTCGTGCTCGCCCAACGATCCGGACTTCAACCGCGACGGCAACGTCGACCAGGACGACATCGACGTGCTGGCGCAGGTCGTCGCCGGCGCGCCGTGCCCGTAAGCCTGTCCGCGTCCGCGATCTTTCCTGAGCATGCCGCCTGCCGTCTCGCCCCGCCCCGATGGCGCGCCGCGCCCCGGTCACCGGCGGGCCGGCATGCCCCACCGCGCGCCGGGGCAGCGAGCGAGCCATGGCGCCGCCGTCAGTCTCGCTCCGCGGGCGTGCCGCCGGGGCCCGGGCGCGCACTTGCCACGCCGGATCCTGCTGCGATCGTTCGACGCGCAAGCCATACAAAACTCGAAAATGGGCGCGGAGGGATTCGAACCCCCGTAGGCTTTCGCCAACAGATTTACAGTCTGCCCCGTTTGGCCACTCCGGCACACGCCCAGGGTCTTCGCCCCCTCTCGGAGGCAAGGGCAAATGTAGAGCCCGAGTGAGGCATGGGCAACTGCCGCCGATTCCGGACGTTTTGGGGTTCACCCGCCCGGCCGCTCTCGTTGCCGGCCCCCGTCGCCTCAACAACCCTCACCCCGACCGCCCGGGCGTCCGATCTCCGCGGCCCGCGCGCGCCGGCACGACGGTCCCCATCACGGCCCCGGCCCGGCGCGTGCCTCGGCGTCCGGGCGCCACGCCGAACCGCGGCGTCACGCCCCGTGCCGCGAGAAACGCGAACAGACGCGGCGCATCCGCCGGAGATTCGCGCGCGAGCACGTGTGCGCCGCTCGCGAGCGCGTGGTCCGACACCAGCACGCCCGCCCCGCCGCACCTCGCCCGCTCCGCCACGCGCAGCGCCAGGTCTCGCTCGGCCCGTGTCAGCCCTTGCAGTCGCGCCAGTGCGCGGAACGCACGCTCCGGCGTGTCCCGCTCCAGGCGCAGCGCGATCCACCGATGCACGATTGCCACGAGCACGACCACGCACCCGGCCGCGATGACCCACTGCGGCCACTCGCTCGGAGGCGACGGCGCGGGCGGGTCCGACACGACCAGTTCCACCGCCCGCGGCGGCGGCACGATGCCCGGCACGATGCCCGTGACCGTCTTCATCACGAGGCTCCCACTGCTTCGTCTGCGGATGCGATGCGCACCGGGTTTGCCCGGTCGAACGGACGCCGCTCGCCGAGCAATCCCAGGCGGCACGCCGCCGCGTACGCCCGTGCGCGCACGCGCGCGTCCTCGTCGCCAGACGCAATCTCCACCAGGCGCGGCGCCAACTCGCGCCAGCGGCGGGCCGGGCGCACCTCGGGGCGCACCCGCCCCGCGGCCCACGCCCCCGCCAGCCGGTCGTGCGCGTGCGCGCTGCCCAGCAGGCCGCCCAGATCGATCATCGCGCTGTCCGCCGACCACGCACCCAGCCAATCGCACAGCGCCGCTCGGACAATCGTCGCGCGGACGCGGTGGTGCGGGTCGTGCTTCATCTCAACGAGCGCGTCCGGCTGGTCCACGCCCCGCCGGCACCGCCGCGCGAGCGCGTCCGATGCGTTGGCGCGCCGACGCGGATCGTCCGACGCCAACGCCTCTCGGAGCACCCGCCCCGAAGACTCGTCGTCCAGTTCGCCCAGCGCCATGAGCGCCGACGCCGAGCCCCGCGCCATCGCGCCGTTCCCCGCCAGTGCCCGCAGGGCGGGCGCACAGTCGTTCGCCAGTTCGAGCCAGCGCGCCATCTGCACGCCCTCGCACGCGGCGGCGTCGTCCGCGCCCGTCAGCGCCGCGAGCAGGCCGGCCATCAACCCCGCCGGGTCGCGCTGCAGCAGTCGCCGCGCGCACAGACGACCCCACGCCGACGCGGCCCCCGCGCCGCGTGATTCCCACGCGGGCTCCTCCGCCGCAAGCCGCCTCACCCGTGCGTGCGGAGAACGCGCGAACGACCCCGCGCGCCGGATCGTTCCCGCGTTCGCCCGGGGCGCATCGGCCCACCCGGTCGAAAGGCGAAGCACCGCGCCGCCCGCGACGCGTTCGTCGGGATCGAAGCAGAAATCAACGCCCAGCCGGCGCGGGGCCGCCAGCATCGCCCCGTGACGCACGCTCGGGTCCGGGTCTGCCAGAAGCGGCGCCAGGGCGCCGAGCACCGTGGGCGCGTCGGCGTCCACGCTCGCCAGCCATCGCACCAGCCCGCGCCGGGCCGGCGCCGCCATGTCACGCAGCGCCGCCACGGCGGGGAGGCGCGTGCGCGTCGGGAGTTGCACCCGTCCGCCCCGAACCCTGGCGCGCAGCGCGATCTTCTTCAGCCGTGCCGCACGCCGCGGATGCAGGGTGAGGTGCGCCGACGCCAGCAGCGCCTCGGTCTCGTGCGAAGGCCCCTCGCCCGCGAGCCGGCGCACGCACGCCGGCGCCAACGCGTCCACGGTCAGCCACTCCAGCGCCCGCAGCGCGCACACCGGCAGACGCGACGACGCCAGCATGGTGCGCAGGGCCGACGCGGTCTCGGCGTCCTGGCGGTTGAAGACCCCGGCCAAGGCAGCCCGGCCGTCGGTGAGCGTCCCGCGCTCATCGACCCCGAATCGCCACGCCCGCCGATCGAGCAGCGCCGCCAGCGCGAGCAGCACGCCGCGCCGACGATGCTCGGGAAACCGCGCCACGGCCTGCGCGACCGCGAGCTCGAGCCCTTCCACCGGCCCCGTGAACACCTCGCACGGGGTGACGCCCAAGAGTTCGCGTCGCGCTTCTGCCACTTCGTCACCGCGGCTCGACCGCATCGGCTCGAACAGTGCGCGCTCGACGTCCGGCCCCCCACGTACCCCCGCGGCCCGCAGCGCCAGCCCCAGCAGCCCGCGCTCCGCGGCCCGACGCACCTCGCTCGACGGGTCGGTCAGCAACTCGACGCACGCGGGCGCGAGCGTGGTGTCCGCGGCGTCGAGCACAAGCGAAGCGGCACCGAGGCGCGCGGTCGGATGTTGATGAGTTGTCGCTTCCGGCAAAACACCGGCCCACCGCCCCGAAGCCGCCGCCAGCGCGGCGATGCGGAGAAGTTCCGGCAAAGTTGCCCAGCTTTTCACCAGCACCGCCGACGCCAGGCTGGCCCGATGGTCGGGCGTGTCGAATCCGAGCCATCGCGCGAAGTTCTCAGCGTGTCGCCGAACCGCCGATACCCGGGCCGCGAAAGGACTTGCGGCGGCGACCTCAACGAGCCAAGGCCCAAGAGCCTCGGCCTCGGCAGGGGACGCGACGAGCAACGCCTCGCCGACCGCCGCCAGCCGAAGTCGGAAGCGAAGCCTGTCGAGAGCGTCTGCACGTTCCGAGAATGTGCTGTTCGGTCTTGACACGGGCCGGGCGCCTCTAGAAACTTCGGACCACTTTGGATGAGCGGCCGCTCATTCAAAATGCATGTTGACCTCAGAATAGCACAACCGGTAGTGGTGCGTGCTTCGCTGGGCGTCAACGAATAGAGAGATCGGATGGGGTGCTCCTTGTAGGAGAACTCTTCCGCGAGGGCCGAGTAAAAACCGGCCACTTCAGTGGTGCGAGGGAGATCGTGGGGTACGCGGCTCGACAACGACGTGCGGGGGGTGTCGGGAGAACATCCCGCCGGCACGGTCGGGCACGGCCCCGGAGAACCCGAGGATCCGCATGAACATCCCGCCAAAGTCGAACGTGCTCCAGGGCTATCAGGTGGTCCTGTACAGCCGCGCGCTTCACCCCGAGCTCTTCCAGTTGAAGGGACGCAAAGTTGTCCGCGACGAGGATTACGAGTTGGAGGCCTGGGTGCTCCCCGGGCAGCACGCCCTGCGATTCGAGCACCGCGCACTCTGCGTCAGCGAACTCGTGACCGATTCGGAGCGGGGCGTCCCGCAGCAGGGCATCGTCTCCGCGTTCCTGTGCGCGGGCGAACGCGACTTCGAGCACCAGTTCCCTCAGGACAAGGTCAACTACATGACCACCGTCCAGACCGAGTCGCTCTCCGAGAGCCTCTACTCGGCCACCTTCAACGAGATGCTCGACTACTCGCGTCAGCACCAGTCCCTCTCGCACCGCTGGCGCGACGAGGCCGGGGCCTGCCTGAGCGTCATCGACATCCAGCGGATGAGCCGCGAGGTGCACGTGCAGTCCTACCACCTCATCGCCTCGGCCGGGCTCGTGCTGCGGACGCAGACGATTTTCGAGGTCAAGTGATCCCTGGCGGGCGGGATGGGCACGCGCGACTGTTCGGCGGGCGGTGACGCACGCCCGTTCCTAAAGTGCGGCCCACCATGACGCAGCCCACGCCGCCACCCTCGACGCCCTCCGCTCCGCCCGCCGACGCCCCCCCGAAGGGCGACAAGAAGAAGTACCCCGTCAACCTGCCCCAGACGTCCTTCCCCATGAAGGCAAACCTGGTGCAGAACGAGCCCTCGTCGGTCAAGCGATGGCAGGCGACCCGGGTGTACGAGCGCCTGCGCGAGGCCCGCAAGGGCGCCGAGCGGTGGACCTTCCACGACGGCCCCCCGTACGCCAACGGCTCGATCCACCTCGGGCACCTGATGAACAAGTCGCTCAAGGACTTCGTCGTCCGGTCGAAGTCCATGCGCGGGTTCGACGTCCCGTACGTCCCCGGGTGGGACTGCCACGGGCTGCCCATCGAGCACAAGGTCGTGGTCGACCTCGTCGAGAGCGGGAAGTACGAGAAACTCAAGACGCTGGACGGCTGGACGCGCGCCAACGCCATCCGGCGCGAGTGCCAGAAGCACGCCGAGAAGTACATCAAGCTCCAGTCGGGCCAGTTGCAGCGCCTGCTGACGCTCGGCGACTACGCGGACCCCTACCTCACGATGAGCCGCGAGTACGAGGCCGCGACGCTCGAGGTGCTCGCCTCGCTGTGCGAGCGGGGCATCGTCTACCGCGCGCTCAAGCCCGTGCACTGGTCCATCGCGAACGAGACGGCCCTGGCCGACGCGGAACTCGAGTACCAGGACCGCGAGGACCTGTCGGTGTACGTGGACTTCGAGGCCGCCGACCGCGAGGCGGTGTACGACGCCTTCGGGGTGATGCAGAACGCCGATGAGGACGACGCCGAACCGGGTGAGGAAGTAGACGCGGGCGGAGCGGACGCGGAGCGCGCGGAAGAGGACGGTGCGTCGGCGGCGCCCAGGCCCGGCACGCGGCTGCACGTGACGCCCTCGTTCATGATCTGGACGACGACGCCCTGGACGCTGCCGGCGAATCTGGCGATCGCGGTGAACCCGAAGATCGAGTACGCGCTTGTCTGGGTAGACGGGAACGTGACGGTGATGGCGTCCGAGGCCGTAGCGCGCGTGACGCAGGCGGCCAAGGCCGAAGAGGTCGTCGTGCTCGCCACCGCAACGGGCGAGAAGTTGAAAGGCCTGCGGTACCGCCATCCGTTTATGGCGCACGGGCGGGACGGCCATGCGCCCCTCGCCGCCTCGCACGCGGAAAGCGTGTTCACCCTCGTCGACGCCGACTACGTCACGCTCGAGGACGGCACGGGGCTCGTCCACACCGCGCCCGGGCACGGCACCGAGGACTACCAGACCGGCCAGCGCGTCGGCCTGCCCATCTACTGCCCCGTGCAGGGCAACGGCACGTACGACGCGAGCGTTCCCGACTGGCTGCGGGGCCTCGACATCTGGAAGGCGAACGAACTCATCACCAAGCGCCTCCGCGACAGCGGGCACCTGTTTTACTCGCACCGCTTCACGCACAGCTACCCGCACGACTGGCGCAGCAAGACGCCCGTCATCTTCCGCTGCACCGAGCAGTGGTTCGTGAGCGTCGAGCGGTCCTTCGGCGTCGACGGCGACGAGCCCGGCGGCCTGCGCGATCGTTCGCTGCGCGTGACCGCCCCCGACGCCCCGGACAGCGCCCGCGTCCGCTTCGTCCCGGAATGGGGACGCAACCGCATGCGGGGCATGCTCGACAGCCGCCCGGACTGGTGCATCTCGCGCCAGCGCTCGTGGGGCATCCCGATCCCGGCGTTCGAACTGCCCGACGGCACGGTGTTCATGACCGCGGCGTCGTGCCGCGCGGTGGCGAAAGTGATCGCCGACAAGGGCGCCGACGCGTGGTTCACGCTTACGCCTGAGCAGTTGCTCGCGGGGTACGACGCGTCGGGCGATGCCGAGGCGCCGGAGGCGGTGCGCCGCACCCCGGCGCTGCTCGCGCAGGCGAAGAAAGGCGGCGACATCCTCGACGTGTGGTTCGAGTCGGGCTCGTCGTGGAACGCGGTGCTCCGCGCGCGAAACCTGGGCTTTCCGGCGGAGTTGTACCTCGAGGGCAGCGATCAGCACCGCGGGTGGTTCCAGGCGTCGCTGCTGGCGTCGCTGGGGATGACGGGCGGGCCGCCCTTCAAGGCGCTGCTGACGCACGGGTTCATGGTGGACCGCGACGGCAAGAAGCTGAGCAAGAGCCGCCCCGACGCGCATCGCTACGAGGTCGACAGCGTCTGCCAGGAGTTCGGCATCGACGTGATGCGCTGGTGGGTGTCGAGCCTGACGTACGAGAACGACGTGAAGGTGGACGTGGAGTTGTTCGGGCTGGCGGGCGAGGCGTACCGCAAGGTGCGCAACACGCTGCGCTTCATGCTGAGCAACCTGCACGATCTCGACGCGAACCTCGCGACAGGCCCAGCGCTGCCGGACGTGCCCCCCACCTCGATCGACGCGTGGCTGCTGGGCGAGTACAACCGCGTGGCCCGCGCCGTGCTCGAGGGGTACGACCGCTACGACTTCCAGACGGCGCACAAGGCGCTGTACGACTTCTGCAACGACACGCTCTCCGCGACGTACCTGGCGGCGGTCAAAGACCGGCTGTACTGCGATCGCCCGGACTCGCCCCGGCGCCGCCGCACGCAGGTCGTGCTGTGGCGCGTCACCGACGCCCTGTGCCGCCTGCTCGCGCCCGTGCTGTGCCACACGGCCGACGAGGCGTGGCGCGCGCTGCACCGCTGCACCGAAGGCGACGACCGCAGCGTGCACCTCGAGCGATTCGTGGAGACGCTGGGCACATCGGCCGACCCGCGCTGGCAGGCCGCCCACGCGGCCCTCGGGCAGGCGCGCGTCGCGCTGGAGGGCGCGAAGAAGTCGATGGGCGTCGAGAACCCGCTCGACGCGGGGGTGACGCTGCCAGACCCGCAGGGCGTGCTCGGCGCGTTCGACGTCGTCGACCTCGCCGACCTCCTCGGCGTGAGCTAGGTGCGCATCGACGCGGCGGCCAAGGACAACGGCGTGCACGACCTGCGCGAACGTCCCCGCTGCGAACGCTCGTGGAAGCGCGACGGCACCGTGAAGCAGCGCTCCGACGGCGGGTGGCTCAGCGACCGCGACGCCGCGGCGCTCGGGCTTGCGTAGCGAGCAGCGAGTAGCGAGTAGCGAGTAGCGAGTAGCGAGTAGCGATCAATACTCGCGTCAAGGCTCGACCGCGAGCACGTGCCCGGGGCCGACCTCGATGTACGCGGGCGGCGGGTGCGCGGCGTCCGCGAGGTCGTCGGGACGCCACCAGGGACGCCGCCCCTGCACGGGCGCAAACTCGGCGGCGTCGCGCAGCAGTTCGGCGCTGGTGCTGAGGGGCTGCTTGAAGGTGCGTTCGCCGGGCTGGCAGCGCAGCAGGCTGCGCGTGTACGGGTGCATGGGCGAGGCGAGCACGCGGGCCGCGGGGCCACGCTCGACGAGTCGCCCGCGGTACATCACGCCGACGTGGTGCGCGAACTGCCGCGCCAGGATCAGGTCGTGGGTGATGAGCAGCACGCCCAGCAAGCGCGCCGCCCGCGCGCGGTCGATGAGCGCGAGCACACGGGCGCGGACGTGCGCGTCGAGGGCGGTCGTGGGCTCGTCGGCGAGCAGCACGCGGGGCCCCGCCGCGAGCGCCATCGCGATGAGCACCCGCTGGCGCATGCCACCCGAGAACTCGTGCGGAAACTGGCGCAGGCGCGTGGCGGCGTCGGGGATGCCGACCTCGTCGAGCGCATCACCCGCCCGCGCCCACGCCTCGCGCGCGGGCACCCCCGCCCGACGCACGGCCTCCACCACCTGCTCGCCGATCGTCAGCACCGGGTTGAGGGCCGACATCGGCTCCTGGAAGATCATGGCGATGTCGCGCCCACGCAGCGCTCGCTGCGCCGGCGGCGGCGAGGCGAGCACGTCGACCGCCGGGCCCCCCGGCTCGCGCGGCGCGAGCAGCACGCGCCCGCCCTCTACGCGAGCCCCCGCGGGCGGGAGGCCGATCGCGCTGAACGCCGTGATGCTCTTCCCGCTCCCGGATTCTCCCACCAGCGCGGTGGTCTGTCCGGGGAAGAGATCCAGGCTGAGGTCATCCACCACGCGGCGCGCCGGCTGGCCGCGCTGCGCACCGAACGACACCGTGAGCCCGCGGATGGAAAGCACCGGCGCGTCGGCGGCGGGCGCGGGAGGGGTCGCCCGGGCGGTCGGCGGGAGGTTCGCGGGCGCGCCGGTCATCGGGCCGCCCCGCGCGGGTCGAGCGCGTCGCGCAGCGCGTCGCCCGCGATGTTGAGCGCGACGAGCACGCCCGCGAGCGCGGCGCACGGGAACGCGAGCAGCCACCAGTTGGACTCGTACGGGTTGAGCTCGCCCAGCCCCTCGGCCGCGAGGCTCCCCCAGCTCGGCAGGGGCGGTCGCACGCCGATGCCCAGGAAGCTCAGGAACGACTCCTGCAGAATCGCCTGCGGCACGGTGAGCGTCGCGTACACGATGATCGTCGGCGCGAGGTTCGGCAGCAGGTGCACGCGGAACATCCGCGCCGGCGGCACGCCGATCGTCCGGGCCGCGTCCATGAACGGACGCCCGCGCAGGCTCATGACCTCCGCGCGCACCACCCGCGCCATGGTGAGCCAGCTCGTGCCCCCGATGGCGATCAGCAGCACCGCCAGGTCGATCGCGGTGCGCACGCCCTCCGACAGCGTGCGGGGCGGATACTCGGCGAGCGCACGCGTCTCGAGCGTGTCGCGCAGCGCCGGGCGCGACTCGAGCAGTGCATCGACCTCGGCGGGCGAGGCGGGCTGTCCCTCGGCCCGGAGCAGCGCCCGCGCGGAATCACGGACGAACCCACGCCGCGGCCCCTCGCGCGAGACGTAGTCATCCACCAGCGCGCCGCCCGCGACGGCGAGCAGCACGACGATGAGCACGTACGGGAGCCCGTACAGCACGTCGACGACGCGCATCATCAGGGCGTCCAGGCGTCCGCCCGCGAACCCGGCGAGCGTGCCGTAGAGCGTGCCGACGACGACCGAGATCGCCGCGGCGGCGAGCCCGACGCCCAGCGAGATTGCCCCGCCCAGCAAGAGTCGCGCGAGCATGCTGCGTCCGAGCACGTCGGTGCCGAGCGCGTACGACGGTGCGAGGCGTCGCAGCGTCCGCAGTTCGTCCGGGTGGGGCGATTCGATCACGTCCGCGATCGACCGCCCGGGCCGGGGCACCGCCGCCGCGTCGTCCGCCGTGAGTTGTCGCGCCAGCCGCTCGCGCTGCGGACGCGACGCGGACACCCACGACGGGGGCAGGCGTCCCGCCGAGGCCGACCCCGCGTTGTACCGCGCAACGTCCCCCCCGCCCGGCTGCGCCACCGGGCGCAGCGTCCAGGGCAGCGTCGCGACGCAGGCGAACGCGACGAGCGCGAGCACCGCCGCGGCGATCAGCCCCGCCCGCCGCCCCGACAGCACACCCCGCCCGTCGGGGCGGGGCGCCGGCGCGCCGGGCGGCAGCGTGCGAACGGGCATGCGCGCCCCCCGGTGCCTACATCGCGGCGAGTTCGCCCACGAACGCCGCGTGAGCACGACACCCGAGCTCGAAGCACGCCAGCTCGAACTTCTCGTTCGGGCTGTGCACGCGGTCGTCGTCGAGCCCGAACCCCATGAAGATCGTGTCGATCTTCAGCACGTCCTTCAGCAGCCCCGCCACGGGGATCGACCCGCCAGACTTGATCAGCGACACCTTCCGCCCCGAGGCCAGCTTCAGCGCCCGCTGGGCGGCCTGCATCGCCGGGCTGTCGATGGGCGTCGTGACGCCGAACCCGCCGTGGTGGTCGTTCAGTTCCCAGCGACAACCGGGGGGCGTGTGGTCCTTGCACCACTTGAAGAACATCTTGGTGATCTTCCGCGGGTCCTGGTCGGCGACGAGCCGGAACGACACCTTCGCGCTCGCGTGCGCGGGGATGACCGTCTTCGCGCCCGGGCCGGTGTACCCGCCCCAGATGCCGTTGATCTCCGCCGTCGGCCTCCCCCACTCGCGTTCCATCGCGGTGTAGCCGGCCTCGCCGATATCGGCGTCCTTGCCCAGGCCGATCTTCTTGAGGGCCGCCACCGAGTTGAACTTCAGCGCCTTCCAGTTCGCGCGTTCGGCCTTGGTCAGCGGGACGACGTCCTTGTAGAACCCGGGGATCGTCACGCGCCGCTTGGCGTCGTGGAGCTGCGCCAGCACGCGCGCGAGCTCGGTGATGGGGTTCGGGCAGCGTCCGCCCCACAGCCCGCTGTGCAGGTCCTGGTTCGCCGCGTGGAGCGTGACCTCGGTGTACGCCAGCCCGCGCACGCCGTAGGTGATCGCGGGCTTGTCGCGCCCCAGCATGCCGGTGTCGGAGATAAGGCAGACGTCGCACTCGCGCAGCGTGGCGGCGTGGTCTTTCACGAACTTCGGGAGATTCACCGAGCCCGACTCTTCCTCGCCCTCGATGACGACCGTGTACGCCGCCCCGTTGGTCGCGTGCCCCGAGACCTGCTTGCACGCGCGGCAGGCCTCGAGGAACGTCATCACCTGGCCCTTGTCGTCGACCGCGCCGCGCGCGACGATCCGCCGCCCGCCCGTCTCGCCGGCCTTGGCGTCGCGCAGCACGGGCTGGAACGGGTCCGACTCCCACAGGTTCAGCGGGTCGACGGGCTGCACGTCGTAGTGCCCGTAGAACAGCACGTGCGGGCCCTTGTACCCCGCCTTGGGCTCGATGGTCGCGAGCACGATCGGGTGCCCGCCGCCGCGCCCGTCGGAGCCGATCTCGCCGGACTCGACGAGCCGCGCCGAGAACCCGAGCTCGCCGAGCTGGTCGCAGCACCACTGGGCCGCCCGGCGACAGTCGTCGCGGTACTTCGGGTCCGTGCTGATGCTGGGGATGCGGAGCCAGTCGATCCAGCGCTGGACCGACGCGGGCTGGTTGAGCATGAGCCTGTCGAACGCTTCTGGTGCCGGCATGCGTGCCTCCTCAGGCCGGGAGGGTAGCAGGCGGGCCGACATCCACGTCCGGCTTGTCGGTTCAGCGCCGCCGCCCGCGCGGGCAGGAGAGCACGCCCGCGAGCACGAGCACCGTCCACGGCGTCGGCACGGGCGTCGCCTCCAGGCGGAAGTTGTCGTACACCACGCGCGGGATGCCGTCGCTCCCGAACATGTGAACGCCCAGGTGCTTGCCCTGCCACTGTGCCGGCAGCGTCGCGGGGGTCGTGAACTCCAGCGTGTACGCGAGCATCGTGCCGAAACTCTCCCGGGGCGGCGCCAGCCCCTGCGTGATCGCCAGGCGCGACACGCCCGGCTCGTTCTCCAGCGGCAGCGTCGCGAGATCCGGCACCGCGATGAGCGAGACGCTCAGGATGTAGTCGCTGTCGATCCGCCCGATCCCGCCCAGGAAGTCCAGCCGGTACCGCGTGTTCGGCATCACGAGCGCGTCGAGCGTCTGGCCCATCTGCGCGATCTGGACCGCGACGACGTTCGTGCCGTCCTGCCCCGTGATGAACGGCTGCCCGCCCACGCTGGGCGGGTGCAGCACGCCCGCGTAGTTCGTGGCCGGATCGCCGAACGCACGCAGCCGCGTTCGCCAGCCGGGAACCTCGACCGGGTCGGTCCAGCTCACGCCGCTCGGCCCGCCGCCGAACGGGTACCGCGTGCCGACAGGCACGCCCACGCCCCCCGCGCCGTTGGTCTGCTCACCGACGGCCAACGGACGGCTCAGGACCTCGAACGACGGGTTGACGATGGGAATGACGTCGGCGCCCGCCGTGGTGGCGAGGGCCAGGACGAACCCGACAAATGCTTCGCGTACGGACATGCGGCGTCTCCGGTCTTGCCGCGCCTCTCCCCAGTGCCGCCGCAGCCTAGCCGATCCGTGCGAAAACGGAAGAGGAACATCGCGTCGCGCGCCATTTCCTCTCTTCGGGTGCGAAACAAAAGCCCCCGGCACGGGCCGGGGGCGGTGCGGGATCGTGATATCGGCACGAAGCGGGCCGGGAGGCCGCGGGTCGCGTGGCGGGCTTACTTCTTGCCCTTGGCGGCCTTTTCCTTCTCGCCCATCAACTGCTCCTGCACGTTGCGGGGCACCTGGCGGTACTCGAGGAACTCCATGGACGCGCTGGCGCGTCCCTGCGACATGCCGCGCAGCGAGGTGGTGTAGCCGAAGAGTTCGGCGAGCGGGATCTCGGCGTTGACCATCTTGACCGGGTCGCGGTCCTCGGTGTCGATGATCATGCCGCGCCGGGAGTTGACGTCGCCGGTGACGTTGCCCAGGTAGTCGTTGGGCACGGTGATGACGACCTTCATGATCGGCTCGAGCAGCACGGGGCCGGCGCGATCGACGGCCTCCTGCAGCGCGATGCGTCCGGCCTGCTCGAAGGCGATCTGGCTCGAGTCGACGTCGTGGTACGAGCCGTAGGTAAGCGTCGCCTTCGCGTTGATGAGCTGGTAGCCGAACTTGACGCCGGTGAGGGCGGTCTGGCGGATGCCGTACTCGACGCTGGGGATGAACTCCTTGGGGATCACGCCGCCGACGACGGCGTTCTCGAAGGCGAAGTTGTCGGTGAAGTCGAGTTCCTCGGCCTCGGCCTGGTCCTTGGTGAAGGGCTCGATGGTGATGACGCAGTCGCCGTACTGGCCTCGCCCGCCCGACTGCTTCTTGAAGAGCCCGCGGACGTCCTCGACCTTGCGGGTGATGGCCTCGCGGTACGACACCTTGGGCTTGCCGACCTCGACGCCGATCTTCATGTCGCGCTGGAGCTTGGTGCGGATGATGTCGAGGTGGAGCTCGCCCATGCCCGAGATGATGGTCTGGGCGGTCTCCTCGTCGTACGTGAAGCGGAACGAGGGGTCCTCGCGCCGGATGGTGAGCAGCGCCTCGGAGAGCTTGCGCTTGTCGTCCTGGGTCTTGGGCTCGATGGACATCGAGATGACCGGCTCGGGGAAGTGCATGCGCTCGAGCACGATCGGGTGGTCCATGTCGCAGAGGGTGTCGCCGGTGTAGCTGTCCTTGATGCCGACGACCGCGACGATGTTGCCCGCCGTCACTTCCTCCAGCGGGATGCGGTTCTGCGCGTGCATCTCGAAGATGCGCGAGCAGTTCTCCTTCTTGTTGTTCATCGGGTTGAGCAGGCGTGTGCCCTTGCCCAGCGTGCCCGAGTAGACGCGCATGTACGTCAGATCGCCGTGCGTGTCAGACACGACCTTGAAGACCAGGGCGGCGAACGGCGCGTCCTTGTCGTGCGGACGCGTGAGCTTCTTGTCCTTGTCCTGCGGGTCGCTGCCCTCGACGTCGGGCTTCTCGGTCGGGCTCGGGAGGAAGTCGATCACCGCGTCCAGCAGGGCCTGCACGCCCATGTTCCGCAGCGCCGCCCCGCACATGACCGGGAAGGCCTTGCGCGTGATCGTCGCTGTCCGCAGCGCCGCGATCATCTGCTCGACCGTCGGCTCCTTGCCCTCGAGGAACATCTCCATGAGCCCGTCGTCCAGCTCGCTGATCTTCTCGATCATCTCGCGGCGCCACTTCTGGGCCATCTCCTGCCAGTCGGCCGGGACGTCCTTGATCACCATCGTCTCGCCCTTGTCGCCCTCGAAGAAGAGCGCCTTCTCGCGGAGCAGGTCGATGATGCCGACAAAGTCGTGCCCGGTGCCGATGGGGTACTGGATCGGGATCCCGTTGGCGCCCAGGCGCGTCTTGATCGTGCCGAACGAGAAGTCGAAGCTCGCGCCGATCTTGTCCATCTTGTTGATGAAGCAGATGCGGGGCACGCGGTAGCGGTCGGCCTGGCGCCACACCGTCTCGCTCTGGGCCTCGACGCCTTCCTTGCCGTCGAACACCGCCACCGCGCCGTCGAGCACGCGCAGCGAACGCTCCACCTCGATCGTGAAGTCCACGTGCCCGGGCGTGTCGATCAGGTTGATCTTGTACTCGCGCCCCGCCTTCTCCCACGGGCACGTCGTCGCCGCCGACTGGATCGTGATCCCGCGCTCCTGCTCGTCCTGCAGGAAGTCCATCGTCGCGGTGCCCTCGTGCACCTCGCCGATCTTGTAGTTCTTGCCCGTGTAGTACAGGATGCGCTCCGACACGGTCGTTTTCCCCGCGTCGATGTGGGCGCAGATGCCGATGTTCCGGATGTGACTGAGGTCGGTAGCCATGACTCGATCAACCTTTCCGGCCCCGCCCGACGCTCTGGGCGCCGCGGGCCTGTCTGCTCTCGTCTCGTGCTGAGCCCGGGCGCGCCCCGGGCTTCCTGTGTTCGCTTGCAACTCTCGGTGCTGGCGGGCGCGACGTGCCACGCGACGACGGTGCCGCCACGGGCGGGGAACTCTCAGTTCACATCGTCGTCGTCATCCGCGTCCATCGCCGACCTCGGGCCTCGAACGTCGGCACGGACCGCACCAGCCCTCAAGCAAGGCCGCTCGCCGCACTGACACCGGGGAAGAGCCGGAATACTAACGGCCTACCCCCGTGAATCAAGACGCCTCCCGAGGCTCCCCAGACCCCGCCTCGACCAATGCCCGCAGTTCCGCTCGCTTCGCCTCCGACAGGCCCTGCGCCGGGTCCAGCCGCATCAGCCCATCCACTTCCAGGGCCTTTGCCGCCCAAATCCCCGCGAGCGCCCGCTGCCCCCGGGCCGCCGCACTTTGAGCGATCAGCATCGGGTACACCACCGCGTACGGAGACCGCACAGACGCCGAACTCCACGCCCGCTCCGCCTCGATCTGCAGCGCTTCGTCGCCCGCGATCTCGCCCGCCGCGCGGCACGCCGCCCCCGCATGGCCCCACGACGATGACGTGCCCGCCCGCTCGGCGAAGCGCAGCGCGTCGGACGCCGCCCGACGAGCCGCGTCGCTCGCGCCGGCCCGATCTCCGCCCGCCAGCAGCACGCTCGCCTGCGCCAATCGCAGCCGATCCACCGCGTGGCTCGTGTCCGGATGATCCGGCGCCGCCGCGAGCGCCCGCTCCAACGCCGCGAGCGCCGACTCGCCCCGCGCCCGGCGCAGCCGCAGCAGCGCGTTGCCGGGGTCTTCCCGCGCGGGGTCGGGCCCGGGCACCCCGCTCGCGGCACATTCCGCCGCAAGATCCGCCAGCCACGCCCGCCCCGCCTCGCGCGGCGCCCGCCCGTCGCGCAGGTCGGCCAGCCGGGCGCTGAGCATCGCCACCGGCTCGGCCAGCGCGTACGCCTCGCGGAGCGCGCCGTCCCATCGCCACGCCGCCCGCAGCGGCACGAGCACGCACACCATCAACACACCCGCGCCGACCGCCACGCCCGCCCACGCCCGGACCACGCTCCGAGGCGTCGCGCTCGCGCCCGCCGACGCCCGGGCCGTGCTCGGCTGCGCGCCCGCCCCCAGTCCGAGGAAGATCATGAGCACCGCCAGCGCACCGGGGATCGACGCGACGACGTCGAACTGCGCCACGCCCGCCAGGCACAGCCCCGCCACGCCCGCGGCACGCAGCCCTGAACCCGTGTGCCCCGCGCCCCTCGCGCGCAGCGCCATCAGCACCCCGGCCGCAACAACGCCCGCGCCCCCCAGCCCGAACAGACGCACCAGCGCCGCCTCAACCGTCGCGATCGATGACTCGATGCGCGACCCCACGACCACGGCGAGCGCGATGCACCCGACGATCGCCAGCACGTCGGTGCGGAGCGGCGCGTGCGACGCAGCACTCACGGGCGCCGCGGGGGCGTCCTCGCTCGCGCGCTCCGTGCCGAGCCCGCGCCCGGCCATCACGCACCACGCGAGCACGAGCGCCGCGAGCGCGACGCCGCCCACGCCCAGCGTCGCCGCCCAGTCGAGCGCCAGCGCGTGCGGGCTGGCGACGTCCTCGGGCGCGATGGGGACCTTGAGGCGTGCGTACACGTCCTTGAACCCGTCGGGCGAGGATCCCAGCAGCGGGAACTCGCCGAAGACGCGCACCGCCCCCACCGTGTAGAACCACCGGAACAGCACGCTGAGCTCGCCCAGGTGCTCGCCCAGCGCACCGCGCACCACGACCACCGCGGGCACACCCAGGAACGCCGCCACGCCCAGCCCCACGCCCGCCCCGCGCGCGGCCCGCGCCCGCAGCCGGCCGAACACCAGCGTCGACGCGCCAAGCGCGGCCCCGGCGACCAACGCCGCGTACCCGCCCTTCGACCCCGCGAGCACGACGCACGCCACACCCGCGACAAACGCCGTCACCACGCCCACGAGGGGAATCGCGCCCCGATCCGCGGCGGCATCCCGGGCCGCGCGGGCCGGCCCACTCGTGCCGGCCGGGCTCGCTCCGCCAGGCTCACGCCGGCTCACGAGCAGCAGCGCGAGCGACGCGCTCGCGACCGCCGCACCGACGCCCGCGAGCACGTTCGACATGCCGAACCACGCGCTCGCGTCGGCCTGGGCGATGCGTCGCTCGTACGCGCGGGCCATGGGCGAATCCAGGCTCCAGCCCTGACTCTCGAAGAACGCCTCGCGCGTGCGACGGAACGTCGCCAGCGTCTCGGGGTGCTCGATGAACACCTGCACCGCCGCACGCAGCGCCAGCAGCACGCCCACCCCCAGCACGCCCGCCAGCAGGACTTGCCTCGACCGCGCGTCCGCCGCCATCGAGCGGCACGCCAGCCCCGCCGCCACGCACGCGCCCCACGACGCACCCATCCACGCGCTGTCGAACCGATGGGGCCCGTTCGCGTACGCGTGCCACACGATCGGCACCAGCCCGGCGACGACCAGCCCGATCTCCCACCACGCCGGCGACCGCCCCGCCCGCGCGCCCCCGACGAGCGCCAGCAGCGCGCCCAGCAGCAGCGCCGCGTCGCACAGCATCGCCATGAGGGGCGTCAGCCCCACGATCGGCGACACGACCGCGAAGGGATCGCCCGACCACCCGGGGAACGGGTCGAACCCGACGGTGCACCGCAGCGCGAGCGCCGCGAGCATGACGAGGGCCCCGGCGAAGCGCGATGCGCCGCCGGTCGCGTCGGCCGCCACGTCGCGTCGCTGCGGCGCGTCGGCGGTCATCGCCCGTTCTCCGCTTTGCCCGCGCTCGCGTACTCCACCGCCGCGATGACGCCCACGAGCACGACGACCTGCACGCCGATGAGGACCGCCTCCCACGCCCCGGCGCGGGCGAGCAGCAGCCCGGAGACGCCCGACACCGCCGTCAGCGCCCAGATGACGTACACGGCGACGCGCTTGGAGAGCCCGCGCTTCACAAGGCGGTGCGAGAGATGCTGCAGGTCGCCCACGAACGGGCTGCGCCCCTGCGACAGGCGGATCAGCACGACGCTGGTGAAGTCGTACAGCGGGACGGCGAGCACGACCAGCGGCGTCAGCAGCGCATACCACGCGCCCGACCCGCGCAACGCCCTCGCCGCCGCATCGTCCGGCGCAAAGTACGTCGCCCGCACCGTGAGGAACGCGAGCAGGAACCCGAGCACCAGCGACCCACCGTCGCCCATGAAGATCTTCGCCCCGCCCCGGCGCGGTGCGTTGTACGCCAGGAACCCCAGGCACGCGCCCACCAGCAGCGCCAGGCACGCGCCGACGAACCACTGCTCGTTCCGCAGCGCGCCGACGAGCAGCAGCGAGCCCGCCACCGCCGCCACGCCCCCCGCCAGCCCGTCCATGTTGTCCAGGAAGTTCAGCGCGTTCGTCACGACCAGGAACCACACCGCCGTCAGCCCGATCGACAGCCACACCCCGCCCACGCGCCCGTCGAGCAGCGTGAGCAGGCGCGTGTCGTCGAGTTGCGGCGAGAGCGTGGTCAGCAGCGGGAGAGCGATCGCCGGGACCGCCATCACCACCAGCTTTGGCCACGCGCCCAGCGGGCGCCGGTCGTCGATCAGCCCCAGCACGTGCAGCCACAGGACGCACGCGCCCAGCAGCAGCGCCAGGGGCGTGCGCGCCTGGATGCCCGCGAGGTGCTCGTGCAGGTCCGCCGGCAGCAGCGTGAAGTCGTTGCGCCAATCCGCGTCCGGCGAGGCATCGATCCCGCGCAGTTTCAGAACCCCCGTCACCAGCGGCAGCAGGAACCCGAGGACGATCGCGACGCCCCCCGTGTTCGGCACGCGGCGCGGCGCTTCCTTCACCTGCCCCGCCACACCCCAGCCGTCGTACGCGTTCAGGGCGCGGCTCACGCGGATCACCGCCGCCGTGGCAATGAGCGAGACGAGCGCCGCGAGCGGCACCAGCGCCAGGCAGAGGTTGATCACCCGTTCCCCCCGGGGCCAGAGCGCGGCATCGGGGCTGCCGGCGACATCACCCGACGCCGTCGACGCACCCGCCACGCCAGCGTCATCACCCCGAACAGCCCGTGCACGATCAGCGCCATCCACACCAGTCGCAACGGCCAGGGCCCCAGCAGATCGATCGGCGTGGGATTCTCGGGCTTGCTCTGCCCCACGTACGCGTAGTTCCACCCCGTCGCCATGTTCAGCGGGATCAGCACCGCGACGTAGCCCATCGTCACCATCGACCCCGCGAGGAAGTCCTTCATGCGCGGGCGATACCCCAGCACCGCGATGTCGTACACCGCCGACCCGACGATCTGCAGGTGCGTGCCGAAGAACAGCCAGAAGCGCAGCGACGCCACGCCGAACTCGTCGCCCAACACGGGCGTGAAGAACGCCTGCGTCGAGAGCCCGATGCCCCAGAAGTACAGCAGCGTCCGCATGATCCGCCAGCGCGTCGCGAGCGCCGCAACCGCGATCCACCCCGCCAGGTCGCAGATGTGCAGGGGCAGGCTCTCGGCGGGCACCAGGTTCGGCGGCACCACGTAGTACACGGCGCTCGCGCCCTGCACCACCACCGACGCGCCGATCCACCCGGCCCGCACGCGGTCCTCGCGCCCCCGGCGCTGCGCCCACCGCCCCGCGACCACCAGCAGCACCATCACGCCCGCCGCCACCCCCGCCGCCAGCGCGTGCAGCGCCCCGAAGGGATGGAACTCCGTCAGCATCGAGCCCGTGGCGCCGGGCGCATCCTGCATGGACGGGAGCATACCGGGCTCACCCCGTCTTCGCCGCGTTCTCGTGGCGCAGCTGCCCGCACGCCGCCGCGATGTCGCGACCGCGGCTCGCGCGGATGTGCGCGTTCACCCCGCGCGCCCGCAGCACCCGCTGAAACTCGTGCACGTCCTCGGTCAGCGGCCTCTGGAACCCCAGCCCCGCCACCTCGTTGTACCGGATCAGGTTCACGTTCGCCCGCAGCGTCCGCGCGATCCCCGCCAGCGCCCCCGCCTGCTCCGCACAATCGTTCACGCCCCGCAGCAGCGTGTACTCCAGCGTGATCTCGCGCCCGGTCTTCTCGAACCACGCGCGGCACGCCTCCATCAGGTCCGCGATCGTCGTGTACTCCGCCCACGGGATCAGCCGTCGACGCGTCTCGTCGTCGGGCGCGTGCAGCGACAGCGCCAGCGTCACCGGCAGGTCCAACTGCCGCGCCAACTTCTCGATCGCCTGCGGCAGCCCCACCGTCGAGATCGTGATCTTCCGGGCCGAGATCCCCGTCGCCCACAGCGCGTTCAGCGTCTTGACCGCCGGCACCACCGCCCCCAGGTTCGCCAGGGGCTCGCCCATCCCCATGAACACCACGTTCGTGATCCGACGCACGCCCGCCAGCCGCCCCAGCCGCCACACCTGCTCCACGATCCGCCCCGCCGACAGATTGTGATCGAGCCCCGTCAGCCCCGACGCGCAGAAGCGACACCCGACCGGGCAGCCGACCTGCGACGAGATGCACGCCGTGAACCGAGGCAGGCCCGGCGCTTCGTCGAGATCCTCCGTCGCGTCGCCGTCATCGTCGCGCTTGGGCGCGCCCGCAGACGGGATCATCACGCACTCGGTCTGGCGCGACGGATCACCGATCGGCTGCGCCGCCTGCGTCAGCGACAGCGTCCGCCGCCCCCCGGTGGGCTCGTTCGCGGGGGTGGTGGGCGTGGTGCGCGGGGCGTTCGCGTCGGCGCTCCCCGCCCGGCCCGCAACGCAGTCGTCCCACTCGACGAGCAGCTTCTGCGTGCCGTCCGACGCCGACAGATGGCGCAGCACCTCGCCCGAGAGAAACGTCATGTCGCGCGCCAGCACCTCGCGGTCGAGCTTCGACAGGTTCGTCATCGCCGCAGGATCGGCCACGCCCTTCTCGTACACCCACTCCAGGACCTGCTTCCCGCGAAAGCGCGGCATGCGCCGCTGCTCGCACCAGGCGCCGAGCGTTTCGGGCGTGAACTCGAAGATGTGGTTTTCTGGGTGCTTCACCGTGCAAGCGTAGTGCCCGCCGCCCGTTCACCCGCGCGGGCGCGCCGGCTTTCCGCCGACCGTCACGCCCACCACGCCGCCCGCCGCCGCCCCCGCGCCGTACGCCTCCCGCGTGATCTCGGGCGATTGCACCCGGATCCGCCGGCTCTCCGGGTCGATCCCGCGCTGCATCATGATCTTCCGCAGCGCACCCGGCTGCGCGAACTCCACGTTCTCATCGAAGATGTCCCGACGCTCGATCACCCCGCCGAACCGCGCCAGCAGCGAGCGGCACAGGTCCGCCACCAGATCTTCCGGCGCCGAAGCGCCCGCCGTCACCAGCACCGTCTCGTTCCCGCTCGGGAACCACGACCAATCGATCTCCGTGACGTCGTCGAGCAGCCGCGCCGGCGTCCCGACGTTCGCCGAAATCTCCGTCAGCCGCACCGAGTTGCTCGAGTTCCGGCTCCCCACCACCAGCACGAGGTCGCACTCCGGCGCGATCTGCCGCACGGCCACCTGCCGATTGGTCGTCGCATAACAGATGTCCTCGCTCGGCGGGGCCTTGATCAGCGGGAACGCCCGCTTGAGCGCGTCGATGATCACCCCCGCGTCGTCGGTGCTCAGCGTCGTCTGCGTGAGGTACACCAGCCGCCCCGGGTCGCGGATGCGCAGCCCCGCAATGTCGGCCGGGCTCTCGACCACCTGCGTCGCGTCGGGCGCTTCGCCGCTGGTGCCCACCACTTCCTGATGGTCGCGGTGCCCGACGAGCAGGATCTGGTACCCCTGACGCGCGTACCGGATCGCCTCGGCGTGCACCTTCGTCACCAGCGGGCACGTGGCGTCGATGGCCTGCAGCCCCCGCGCCCGGGCCGCGCTCCGCACCGCCGGCGACACCCCGTGCGCTGAAAACACGACGATCGCCCCCTCGGGGATCGCCTCGATCTCGTCCACGAATACGACGCCGCGCGCCTGAAACCGCCCGACGACGTGCTTGTTGTGCACGATCTCGTGGTAGACGTACACCGTCTCCCCGGGGAAGAGGTCCAGCACCTGGTCGACCACGTCGATCGCCATGCGCACGCCCGCGCAGAAACCCCGTGGATTGGCGAGCAGCAAGCGCAGCGGCACGCCGGATGGTAGTGCCGGCGGGGCGCCAGGCCCCCCACGTCTGCCACCCCCCACCACGCCGCGCGCCGACGCGGCCGACCACGCGGCCCGCCTCGCCCACTCGCGGGCACGTCCGCCGCAGAAGGCTCCCCGGCCCGCGGACGGCTTGCAGGCCCCCCGCGCCCGCCCCGGAAAGCCCGCGAAACGCCGTCAGAACCCGGTGCTTCCATGGTTAGGAACAGGTCAAGACCCTGTCGGCTGCTTGAGAACCCCGCTCACCCCGGGTATAAAGACTCCCTCACTTCTCGGCCTCTCCAATCGCCTTTCTCGTGGGCAGACCTCCGGAGTACGCACATGAGCGGCATCAGGCCGTGGCAGATCGTGATCCTCGTTCTCGCGGTCGTTGCGCTGATCGCGTCGATCGCGTTTACCGCGAGCGGCGACGACAGCGTCGATTTCGCCGACTCGGTCTTGCTCGTCGACCTTGAAACCGGCGAACTGATCGACGCGCCGTACCCGTCTGGGAAGTCGATTTCGCTGCCGGCAATCAACCCTGCGACATCCAAGAGGAGCCTGTTCCCGGTCGAGAAGACCGACGGGCAGTGGCGGGTCGAGGCGCGGTATCTCTCTATGGTGAAAGAGTTTGTGCCCAAGCCGGAAGCGTTGACGGACCCGAAGGCCGGCACTGTGAAGGTCGCGAACGAATCTCCCAAGAGCGTGAAGGTGTTCTGAACGACCCGACAGGAGCGTTTCCATGCCCAGAGGATCCCGTCGCCGCGATCGTTGCCCCGCCTTTACGCTCATTGAACTGCTCGTGGTCATCGCGATCATCGCGTTGCTCATCAGCATCCTGCTCCCGTCGCTGAGCAAGGCGCGTGAGGCGGCCCGCGCGGTCGTCTGCACCGCCATGCTGCGCCAGTTGGGCCAGGCCCAGTCCTCGTACGCTGGCACCTGGAAGGACTACATCGCCGGCACCAACACGTCGGGCGCCGACGCGAACTATTACGGCGGCGCCAACATCGTCGGCGAGACGACCTCGACGACGCCCGTCTCGATCCACGATTGGTTCAGCCCGACGCTCGGCGATTCGGCGGGGCTCCCCGCGAATCGCGCCATGCGCACCCTGACGATCTTCAACAAGTACGCCTGCGCCTCGGCCCGCGCCGTCAACCAGCGCCTGTACCCCTTCGGCGCCGGCGGCGGCGCCGACCGCGCGGACTTCGACCGTGCCCAGGGCGAACTCGTCTACCGCCAGATCAGCTACCTCGCGCCCGAAGGGCTGCACTACATCAGTAATCAGCCCAACCGAAACCTGCTTCTCTATACGCCGCCCGGCACCAGCGGCCCGGCCCGCGCCCTCTGGCGATCCGGGTTCCCCACGCCCGTGCTCACGCCGCCCGACTACACCCCGCGCCTGGACAAGATCGGCACGCAGCTCTCGAGCAAGGTCCTCGCCGCCGACGGTACCCGCTACTTTGATAACGGCGTGCTCGACTTCGACGTCAGCCCCGTCGCCAACTACGGCTCGTTCGTCGACTCGGGCCCCATCTTCAACGAATCTACCGCGTACGGGAGAGCCTTCCGGCAGGCCCCGAACAACGTAAAGCTTACATTCCGCCACAACAAGTCCATCAACGCCGTGTTCCTCGACGGCAGCGCCCGCAACCTTTCCGCCGACACGGTCTACCGCCGCGTCGACTACTGGTACCCCAGCGGCAGCCGGTTTACCGGCGGACAGGCGACCGCCGAGGCGCTCGCCGAGTACTCGATCAACGACAAGATCCCCTGACCCCGCTCCGCACGCGCCTTGCTCCCCCGACCCCGCCCCGAGGCGGGGTCGGTTCGTTTCCGTCCGTCCCACCCCTACCCTCCGCCCATGCTCACCCTCGACTACGCGAACTGCCTGCGCGCCCGCGTCGGCTCGCACGGGCTCGACGAGGCCCGCCTCGACCCCGCCGGGCCCATCGCCGCCGCCGTCGCCGCCCACACACGCACGCTCGCCTCGCGTCGCGGCACGGGCTGGGAGCGCTGGCGCGATCTCGCCCGCAACCCCGCTCGTTCGACGCACGTCGCCGGCGTCCGCGCGATCGCCGAGCGATGCCGCGGCAAGTTCGACAACCTCGTGGTCCTGGGCATCGGGGGCTCGGCCCTGGGCAACATCGCGCTCCAGGCGGCCCTGAACCCGAGCACCTGGAACCTGCTGCCCGACGCCGCCCGACCCGGGCCGCGCCTCTTCGTGCTCGACAACGTCGACCCCGCGTCGTTCGCCGATGTCTTCGCCCACTGCGAGCGCACGGGCGGGCTGGCCCGCACGCTGTTCAACGTGATCTCCAAGAGCGGCGAGACCGCCGAGACCGCCGCGCAGTTCATGATCGTGCGCGACGCGCTCAAGAAGGCCTTGGGCCCCGGGTACGCGTCGAACATCGTCGCCATCACCGACCCGGCCAAGGGCACCATGCGACGCCTCTGCGACGCCGAGGGCTTCACCACCCTGCCCGTGCCCGACGGCGTCGGCGGGCGCTTCAGCGTGCTCTCGCCCGTCGGGCTCTTCTCCGCCGCCATGTGCGGCATCGACATCGACGCCCTCCTCGACGGCGCGAACGCCATGGACGAGCGCTGCTCGAACGAGCAGCTCGCCAAGAACCCGGCGGCCATGCTCGCGTCGCTGCTCGTCGAGCTCGGCACCACCCTCGGCAAGCCCAACCACGTCCTGATGCCCTACGCGAACAACCTCTACCTGCTCGCCGACTGGTACCGCCAGTTGTGGGCCGAGAGCCTCGGCAAAGAGAAGGACCTCTCCGGGCAGACGGTGTACGCGGGCTTCACGCCCATCAAGGCCCTGGGCGCGACTGACCAGCACAGCCAGATTCAGTTGTACCGCGAGGGCCCCAACGACAAGGTCATCGGGCTGGTCGAGGTCGCGCATTTCACGCCGCCCGCGTCCGGCGTCACGCGCGACGGCGACGTGCCCATCCCCGCCGGGCTCGGCGTCGAGGCGCTTCGGTACTTGGAGGGCGCCTCGCTCGGACGCCTCCTGAACGCCGAGAAACGCGCCACCGAGTACGCGCTCGTCGAGAGCCAGCGCCCCAACTACACCATCCGCATGCCAAAGGTCGACGCGTACCACGTCGGCGAGTTCGTCATGCTCTGGCAGATCGCCACGGCGTACGCCGGGCTGCTCTTGGGCGTCGACGCGTACGACCAGCCCGCCGTCGAGACCGGCAAGGTCGCGACGTTCGGGCTCATGGGGCGCGACGGGTACGCCGAGCACCAGGCACGCGTCCGCGACACGCTCACGCCCACCGGCTGGGTGGTCTGAGGCTGGGCGTCCCTCGAAAGCCGCGGCCCGCCGCGCGGGCGCAGCCCCCGGCGCGCCGGCTGTGGGCAGAAGGCCCCGCAAAAAAGGAAGAGCCGGCCGGGGAGCCAGCCCTTCCTGAGAATGGGGGAAGAAAACACCGTGCTTGCTGCGCGCCGGTCCTTGCGGGCGCGAAGCGGAGGAATCGCTGGACGGCGAAGGGACCCGCCGACGAGCTGCTCGAGGGCCGCGCTGCCGCTCTGATCCGGTGACGTCGCCGTGAAAGCCGGCGCTCAGACGCGCGGTAGGGTCTTCAACGTAGCAACTACGGAGGCAGAAATCCAGCGTGTTTGCACAAACACACTCAGAAATGTTGCGACTCGGAGGCGCTGGTGCTATTATGGCTTGCTCTGGGGAGACACCATGGACGGACACCCCCGAACGTCTACCGGTCTGGTCGAGGAAGGTCGCCGTTCGCTCCAGGAGGTCAGGCGGTCGCTGATCGAGCTCTACGCGTCGGTCGGGGTAGATCCAGGCCAGCCGCAGGCTGTGGCCAAGCGCCTCGGGCTGAACCGAAACCTGACGTGGAAGCTGTCGCGGGTGATTAGCGCGAACGATCCGTTCGCGTCGCTGAACCACCTTCCCGGCCAGCAGGGTCTTGAACTGGCGGCTCGTGCGTTCCGGGACGCCGGCGCTCCGGCCGAGGCGTTGACCGGGGTCGAGAACGCGGTGCGCGAGTTCATGGACACGGTGGCCGAGCACGCCGACGACCGCGAGCAGTTCGAACTGACCCTGGAAAGCATGGGCCTGTTCGAGCGCGAACTTGGGATGGAGAGCGGGCGGGAACTCGCCTGGCGCGGCACCAGCATGATCTGGGGCGTGCAGGCCCGCACGCGCCTGACGCTGACCGTGGTGGGGCCCAGCGCGCTCGGGCCCGATAAGGTGGACTTCGTGCAGGCGGCGGGGCTGATCGGCTTTCGCCGCCTGCGCGAGCAGGCGCGATGGCGGCTGCTGCGCCTGCGGACGAACGACGACCGCGGGGGAGACCTGATCCCGGGAACACCCGAGCCGCTCGGCGACGCCGGCGACAGCGAGGTGTCGTGGATCATCCGCGACCTGTGCTCGCCGAACATGCCGCGGCTTGAGGTGGAGCATTCACCGTTCGGGCGCGAGGTCATTTTGCCCGGGGGCCCGGTCGGCAACCAGTCGACGTTCGACACTTACTTCGGGCACGTCGTGCGGGGGCTTTCTCGCTACCGGACACCGGACAACGAGCACGGCTCGACCGCGTCGTCGCTCACCATTCCGCTCGAGATGCTGGTGATGGACCTGCTCGTGCACCGCTCGGTCCCGATCACGCGCACGCCCGAGTTTGCGGTGTACGGCTTCCCGCACGGCGGGCCGGAAGACCCGAGCGCGCAGACGACACGCAACCTGCTGCCGATGGCGGCCGCTCCGGTGGAGCTCGCCGGCATGCCCCCCGCGGTGGCGACGGCCCGGGTTTCGAAGTACGGCGCGCTGCTGGCGAAGGTGTGGGCGAAGACCGGGTGGGATCCTTCGGACTTCTGGGGCGTGCGAGTGACGCTGCCCTTCCCGCCGATGTCGGCGCTGGCCGTGCTGCGCTGGCCGTTGCCCGAGGCACGCTGAGGACCGGCGCCCCCGGCGCGCGGGGCACATTCGGCTTGGCATGACGTTCGCGTATCCGCCCGTGCGATGTCGTACGGGCTGCAGATCTCGGCTTCGGGCGTGTTCACGGCGTTGTACCGCCAGGACGTGTTCGCGAACAACCTCGCGAACATGGACACTCCGGGCTTCAAGGTGGACATCCCGTCGACTCGTCCCCGCGACGCGGTGCGCGAGGAAGACGGGGTGTGGCACCTGCCGTCGGACCGCCTGCTGGAGCGGCTCGGGGCCGGCGCGATGCTCAATCCCAACCGCGTGTCGTTCGCGCAGGGGCGCCTGCGGACGACGGGCAACGCGCTCGACCTCGGCATCGAGGGCGAGGGGTTCTTCGTGGTGCGCGACCAGAGCGCGGGAGATGCGCAGCGCCTGACGCGGGACGGGCGGATGACGCGCAACGCGCAGGGATTGCTCGTGCTGGCGTCGAGCGGGCAGGCGGTGCTGGGCGAGGATGGATCGCCGATCGCGTTGCCGGCGGGCACGCTGACGGTGGGCGCCGACGGCTCGCTGCGTGTGAACGGCGCGACGTTCGCAAAGCTCAAGCTGGTGGAGATCGAGCGGACGGGCGAGCTGCGCAAGCTCGGGCAGGGCCTGTTCGAAGTCGAGCCGCGGGAACTCGCGGCGGCGAAGCCGGCGGGCGGCACCGTCCGCCAGCACGCGTACGAGGAATCGGGCGTGGACGAGGTGACGACGCTGCTGGCGATGACGAGCGCGTCGCGCGAGGTCGAGACGAACACGTGGATGATGCGCGAGCACGACCGGATGCTGGACCGGGCAATCAACGGGCTGGGACGCGTGGCGTGACGAGGAAGTTCCGGAGCTCCGAAGCTCCGAAGTTCCGGAGTGACGGAGTGACGGAGTTCCGAAGTGAAGAAGTGGCGGGGTGGCGGGGTGGCGGGGTGACGGGGTGGCGGGATGAAGAAGTGACGGATTGAGGAAGGGGCGCGGGAGATGGCGATCAACGCACTGCAATCGGCCGCGTCCGGGCTGTCGGCGCTGAACACGGCGCTGGACGTCACGGCGAACAACCTGGCGAACGTGAACACGCCGGGGTACAAGGCGAGCCGCGCGAACTTCCAGGACCTGCTGTACATCGAGCGGGCGCAGCCGGGCGCGCTGAACCAGATCGAGGACCAGCGTCCGATCGGGCTGTACGTGGGGCTGGGGGTGCGGGTGAGCGGAACGCAACTGGACTTCACGCAGGGCGCGCCGCAGGCGACCGGCAGGCCCCTGGATGTGACGATCAACGGCGCGGGCTTCTTCCGCGTGACGGTCGAGGAATCGCTCGGGAACGGTGGGTTCGCGTACACGCGCGCGGGGAACTTCACGCTGAACGCGGACGGGGAGCTGGTGCTCGCGAACGACCAGGGGCGCCGGCTGGACCCGAACATCCAGATCCCCGACAACGCGTCGAGCATCACGATCGCGAGCGACGGGCGGGTGCTGGTGACGGTCTCGGGGCAGACCGAGCCGGAGGAACTGGGCCCGATCGAACTGGCGACGTTCATCAACCCCGCGGGCCTCAAGCAGGTGGGCGAGAACCTGTTCATCGACACCGCGGCGAGCGGGCCCCCCACCACCGGCATCCCCGGCACCGAGGGCCGGGGCACGCTGCAGTCGACCTTTCTCGAGTCGTCGAACGTCGATCCCACGCGCGAGCTGATCGAACTGATCCGCACGCAGCGCGCGTTCGAGATGAACAGCCAGTCGATCCGGGCGGCGGACGAATCGCTGCGGTCGGTGGCGCAGTTGCGCCGGTAAGGTGAGGCCCGCACCGGGCAGGAGGCGTCGTGAGCCGCATGACCGCAGACGCGTCTGGCGTGTTCGCTTCGAATCGGGGCGTGGCGGGGCGCGGGCCCGCGGTCGGCCCGGCGTGCGGCGGCGTGCGCGGGGTGGGACTGCCGCGTGTGGGCCTGCCCCGGTTCAGCCTGCCGAGTGCCCGCCGGGTGGCGGCGCTGGTGGTGCTCGTGCTGCTCGTCGTGGGCGGGGTGCTCTTCACGCCCGAGGCGCACGGGCAGGACATCGTGCGCGTTCGGGCGACCGTGGCGGCGAGGGACGGCTCGCTCGCGCTGCGCGACATCGCGGACCTCTCGGGCGAGCGGGCGATCGCGCTGGGCGACGTGGCGATGGGCGAGGCGACGCCGGGACGGGTGATCCGCATCGACGAGGTGCGGGCGAAGATCGAGGCGTCGGGCCTGGTGAGCCTGGGTTTGCTTCGCGTGCAGGGCGCGACGTGCGAGGTGCTCGGCGCAGCGCCGGCGAGCGTGCGGGCCCCCGGGGCGCGGGCGACGCCGGCCGCGCCGCCGGAGATCCGGCCCGGCACGGTGGGCGCGGCGATCCCGGTGCGCCTGGCCGAGTTGCTCGGCGTGCGCGAGGACGACCTGCGGATCACGTTCGAGGCGTCGGACGCGGCGCTCCTGGAGACACCCGTGCCCCGCGGGGGCGTGCTGTCGCTGACGCCGCACGGCGAGGGCGAGCGCGTGTCGTTCGCGGTGCGCCTGTACGCGGGCGACCGGTTGGCGGCGTCGGGGTCGGTGCGGGCGGGCGTGGGGGTGCGTCGGACGGTGCTCGTGGCGCGCCGGGCGTTGGCGCGCGGGGGCGTGCTGGGCGCGGAGGACGTGGCCGAGGAGGCCCGGTTCGTGCCGATGGACGCGGCCCCTGCTACCCGCGGGGCGATTGGGATGGAGGTCCGGTCGCGCGTCGGCGCGGGCGAGGTGGTGCTGGAGCGCGACGTGGCGGCCCCGGTCGTGGTGAAGCGTGGTGACCTGATCGGCGTGGACTGCGTGTCGGGCGGGTTCATCGTGCGGACCACGGCCCGGGCGATGGAGGCGGGGCGCGAGGGCGATGTCATCAGCCTGCAGGCGCTGAACTCCAAGCACTCGTTCCGGGCGCGGGTGGCCAAGCCCGGGCTGGCGGTGGTCGTGGTGGGCGAGACGAAGTAACGAAACTACGGCGAAAGCGAGGCGGACATGCGGCGGGCGATATCGGCGGGCGTGCTGGGCGCGGGGATCGCGGCGACGGGCGCGGACGCGGGCGCGCAGAGCCTGTTCCGGCAGCCCCCCCCGCCGCCGGTCGTCGATGAGCGGGGCGAGGTCGACGAGCAGGCGGCGGTGCGCGGGGCGTCGCTGTACCTGGTGGAGCGGCCCAAGCCGCGGACGATCCAGGTGCACGACAAGGTGATGATCATCATCTCCGAGACGAGCAAGAGCACGAGCGAGCAGACGCTGGACACGAAGAAGAACGTGACGCTGAGCGCGGCGCTCGAGAAGTTCCCGAACCTGGCGAAGTTCCTGGAGGCCGAGCTGACGACGGGCAACAGCTCGCCGATCGTCGAGGCCGAGGCGAGCGCGAACCAGACGTTCAAGGGCGACGGGTCGTACGAGCGGTCGGACAGGTTCACGGACCGCGTGACGGCGACGGTGATCGACGTCAAGCCCAACGGGGTGGTGGTGCTGGAGGCGCGCCGGACGATCCAGAAGGACAAGGAAGTGCAGACGCTGGTGCTCGCGGGCGAGTGCCGTCGCGAGGACATCACCGACAACAACAGCGTGCTCTCGAGTCAGCTTGCGGACCTGACGGTGCGGGTGCACAACGAGGGGCAGGTGAAGGACGCGGCGAGCAAGGGGCTGTTTACGCGCCTGTTCGAGGCGATCTTCAACTTCTGACCGCGGCGCGGGCGGGCCCGGGGGCTGGCACGCGGGTTGCGATGCGGTGTGCGGCGGGAGTGCGCCACGGAGGGCGACGGTCCGATGCAACGAATGCTCGCGGCGATCCTGGGGCTGGTGATGCTCGCGGCCGGTGCGGAGGCCGGGACGGTGCGCGACCTGGTCCGCTTCAAGGGGCAGGGCGAGTCGGTGCTTCGGGGGTTCGGGCTCGTGGTCGGCCTGCCCCAGACGGGCGACAGCGGGAAGGACCTGGCGCTGGCGAGGCCCCTGGCGAAGCTGCTGGAGAGCAACGGCGCCGGCATCGGCGACGTGAAGGACCTCGAGAAGAGCAAGACGGTGGCGCTGGTGATGGTGACGTGCACGGTGCCGGCGTCGGGCGCGCGGGCGGACGACACGCTGGACGTGTGGGTGTCGGCGGTCGGGAACGCGTCGAGCCTGGACGGCGGGCAGTTGTTCCTGGCGCCGCTGCGCGGGCCGTATGTCGGCAGCCCGGTGTACGCGATGAGCGAGGGAACGGTGGAGATCGAGGGGGGCGTGCGGACGCGGGGGCGTGTGCGGGGCGGGGCGCGGATGATCCAGGACGTGCTGATGCCCGAGATCGGCGACTCGTTCGACCTCATCATCGACCGCCCGTTCGCGGACTGGTCGACGGCGATGCAGGTGGCGCTGGCGATCAACGCGAAGGCGATGCCCACGGGTCCCGCGGTAGCGCGGGCGATCGACGACCGGACGGTGCGCGTGTCGATCCCCGAGGCGGAGCGTCGGGACCGGGCGGGGTTCATCGCGGACGTGCTGTCGGCGGACATCTCGCTGGCGCAGATCGACCTCCCGGCGACGATCGTGTACAACGCGAAGCGCGGGGCGATTCTGGTGGACGGCGACGTGACCATCGGCGCGGTGGCGATCACGCACAGCAACCTGCAGATCACGACGACCACGCCGCCCCCGCAGGCGACGCCCCAGAACCCGATCGTCGAGGTCGAGCGCTGGGCCGGGCTCGCGCCGGGGGCCAAGCCCAGCGAGCAGGCGCGCCTATCGGACCTGCTGGCGGCGTTCAAGCAACTGGACATCCCCACCACCGAGCAGATCGCGGTGCTCGAGATGCTCCACAAGATGGGCAAGCTGCAGGCGAAGATCGTGATCGACTGACTCCCACGGAGGCACGCATGGATCTCGTCGGTCTTCAGCCCCGCACCGACCTCGCGACGCGCCCCGAGACGCTCGGCGCGGACCCCGCGCGGAGCGAGCGATCGATGTTCGCCGGGCTGCTCGCGCGGGCGAAGACCGAGCTCGGCACGCCCGAGGCCCGCGCCCGCGAGGGCGCCGAGCAGCTCGTCGCCACAGCGCTCGTGCTGCCGGTGCTCAAAGGCCTGCGCGAATCGAACGGGGCGGCGGCGCCGTTCGCGCCCAGCAGCGGCGAGAAGTCGTTCCGCGCGATCGCCGACGGCGCGCTCGCCGAGCGGCTCGTGCGGCGCTCCGACTGGGCGCTGGTCGATCGCATCGCGGACACGATGCTGCGACGCGGGGCGGCGGGCACCGGCATCGCGCCGGGCGCGGGCGGCGCGGGCGTCGCAACGGGAGGTGCGGCGTGAGCGAGGCCATCCCGACCCTGCGCGAGATGCGCGACGAACTCGGCGCCCTGCTCGCCCTGTACGAGGACGCATACACGCGCTGGCTGGCCATCGCGGAAGCGCAGGGCGAGGCGCTCCGACGCGCGGACGGGCGGGGCGTGGAACGGCACGCGACGGCCTTGCGCGGCGTGATGGAAGATGTGTCGCGCCTGGAGCCCCGGCGCGGGGCGCTGGTGAACGCCGCGGCGGCGGCGCTCGGGCTCGCGAAGGGCTCGCGCCCGGTCACGCTGCGCGACGTGGCGCGGGCGCTGCCGGTGCCCGATGCGGGGGCGCTCGCGGCCCGGGCCGCGTCGGTGCGCGAGCTGGCCGGGCGGGCCCACGAGCGGACCAGTTCGCTGGCGGGCGCCACGCGCGGGCTGCTCTGGCATGTCGAGGGCCTGGTGCGCCACGCGGCGCGGCACCTCAGCCACGCGGGGACGTACTCGGCGCGGGGGCGGGTAGAGGTCGGCGGCACGGTCGTGTCGTCGCTGGACGTGCGCTCATGAGCCTCACCACCGCGTTCAACATCGGGCGGTCCGCGCTGCAGGCGAGCCAGCTGGGCATCCAGGTGGCCTCGAACAACATGGCCAACGCGGGCACGATCGGCTACTCGCGCCAGATCGGGCGCTTGCAGTCGCTCCGGGGCGACCGGTCGATCCCGGGCATCATGGTCGGCGGGGGCGTGATCATGCGCTCCGTGCTGCGCCAGGTGGACGACGGCATCGAGGCGCGCCTGCGCGGGGCGACGGCGGACCAGGCCTTCGCGGGCGTGCGCTCGCAGATCTCCTCGCAGATCGAGGACGCGCTGGGCGAACTCGGCGAGAACGACCTGTCGAGCCAGTTGTCGTCGTTCTTCCGGGCGTGGTCCGAGCGCGCGAACCAGTCGCGCACCGGCGCCTCGGTGGTGCAGCAGGGCGAGCAGCTCGCGACGTTCATCCGGCGTCTGCGGAGCGACCTGTCGGACCAGTCGCGCCAGGTGGCCTCGCAGGTCGGCGCGGGCGTGGACCGCGCGAACCAGTTGCTGGAGGTCATCGCCGGGCTGAACAGCGAGATCAGCCAGGCCGAGGTGGCCGGGACGATCGCGAACACGCTGCGCGACCAGCGCGACCAGTCGGTGCGCGAGCTGTCGGAGATCATGGACGTGACGGTCGTGGCGCGCGGGCAGCAGGGCATCGACGTGCTGGCGGGCTCGATCCCGGTGATCCTCGGCTCGCAGGCGCGCCCGCTGAGCGTGCGGCGCGAGGCGGACGGCGCGGTCTCGGTGGTGTCGGGCGAGAACGAGTCGCGCCTCGACGTGCGCTCGGGCACGCTGGGGGCGCTGCTCGAGGGCCAGGGCGACGCGGTGGACGCGACGATCGACCGGCTCGACTCGCTCGCCTCGCAGGTGATCTTCCAGGTGAACCGACTGCACAGCACGGGCGCGCGGAGCGAGGGGCTGCGGTCGGCGTCGGGCACGCTGCGCCTGACGAGCGCGGAGCGCGGGCTGGCGCTCAACGACCCCTCGAACACGGCGCTGGCCTCGCTGCCCTTCGCGCCGACCAACGGCGGGTTCATGGTGCACGTGCGCCAGCAGGGGACGGGGGCGACCCAGGCCGTGCGGATCAATGTGGATCTCGACGGCCTCACCAGCGCGGGCACGCCGGGCACGGCGGACGACACGAGCGCCGAGGACATCCGGGCGCAGCTCGCGGCGATCCCCGGGCTGGCGGCGACGTTCACGTCGGACGGGCGGCTGGACATCCGGGCGGCGGACGGGTTCGACTTCTCGTTCTCCGACGACACGTCGGGCGCGCTGGCGGTGCTGGGCGTCAACTCGTACTTCACCGGGACGGACGGGGCGAGCATCGCGGTGCGTTCGGACCTCTCGCAGGACGCGTCGCTGCTGATGGGCGGGCGGATCGTGGACGGGCAGTTCGTCGAGAACGGCACGGCGCTCGAGGTGGCGGGGCTGCAGTCGCGCTCGATCGACGCCCTGGCGGGGCGGTCGATCCTCGACCACTGGCGCGACGGGGTGCAGTTGGTGGGGTCGATGGCGGCGTCCGCGCGGTCGAACGCCGAGGCCGCCGCGGTGGTGCGCGAGGGCCTCGAGGCGCAGCGGTCGTCGGTGAGCGGGGTGTCGATCGACGAGGAAGCCCTGAACCTGCTGGACTTTCAGCGGCAGTACCAGGCGGCGGCGCGGATCGTGAGCGTCGCCGAGCAGTTGACGCAGACGTTGCTGGAGCTTGTCTGACGGGCGCCGGGCGGGGGAGTTTCGCTCGGCACGGGGTTTGCGAGGCGGACGGTTGAACGCATGTCCACGATTCCCTCCAACCTGACCCGCGTGCCGAACCTGCTGCGGTCGTCGATCGCGTCGGGGACGATCGGGCGGACGAACCTCGACCTGCTGCGGGTGCAGCAGCAGATTGTGTCGGGGGTGGAGATCGGGCGTCCCAGCGACAACATCGTGCGGTCGGCGCTGATCTCGGTGCTCGACGAGCGCCTGGAGCGGAGCGCGCAGCTCGAACGGAACTTCTCGCACGCCGACGCGGCGCTGGGCGTGCTCGACTCGATCTTCGCCGAGGCGCACACGCTGGGGCTGAACGCCAAGTCGATCGCGTCGGAGCAGATGAGCGCGTCCTCGAACGCCGAGGAGCGGGCCGCCCAGGCGAACATCCTTGATCAGATGATCCAGTCGCTGTACAACACGGCGAACCGCCAGTCCGTCGCGGGCTACGCGCTCGCCGGCACGCGGACTGGCTCGCCCCCGGTCGTCGAGCTGTACGGCGGGTACCGGTTCGTCGGGGGCATCGGCGGGCTGACGACCGACCTCGACCTTCCCGTGGGCGTGCCGGTGACGCTGGGCGGCGGCAACGCCATCACGGGCCTCGCGGCGCGGACGCGGGGCGATGTAGACCTGGACCCGAACCTGACGCTCGACACGCGCCTGGCCGACCTGGGCGGGGCGCGCGGGCTGGGCGTGGGCACCGGCACGCTGCGGTTCTCGTTCAACGCCGGCGCGAGCGTGGACGTCGACCTGGCTGGCGCCGACACGGTGGGCGACGTCGTGACGCGCCTGACGAGCGCGATCCGCCAGGCCGAGACGGACCAGGGCGTGACGATTCTGGGGCCCGGCGGGGTGAGCGTGACCGGGGAGGGCGTGTCGATCGACGTCGCGTCGGGGGGCTCGCTGCAGTTCTCTGACATCGGCACCGCGACGGTGGCGGGCGACCTCGGGCTGACGGGCGACCCGGCGTTCGCCTTCACGCCGACGAGCGCGGCCGGGCTGGACCTCGGTCCCCGGCTGACGTGGCGGACGCCGGTGTCGGCGCTGGCGGGCGTGACGGGGGGCCTGGGGCGGATCTCGCTGAGCAACGCGTCGCGGACCGTGACGGTGGACCTGTCGAACGCGCAGACGCTGGGCGATGTCCGCAACGCCATCGAGGGCGCCGGGCTGGGCGTGCGGGTGCTCATCGGCCTGGACGGCGCGACGCTGGACGTGCTGAGCGAAACGGCGGCGGGTTCGGCCGGGGCGATGTCCATCACGGACGTGGTGGGACAGAACTCGACGGCGACGCGCCTGGGCATCCGGACGATGACGGGCGCGACGCGGATCGCGGACTTCAACTTCGGGCGCGGCGTCACGATCGTGGACGGGCGGATCGACCCGCTGACTGACACGCCGACGCGCACGGTGAACGCGGACATGCGCGTCGTGCTGGGCGACGCGTCGGGCACCCCGATCGAGATCGACCTTCGCCCCCAGGACATGGCGACGGTGCAGACGGTGCTCGACCGGATGAACGCGGAGATCCAGTCGGAACTGGCCGCGGCGGGGCTGCCCTCGACGGCGCTGGTGGCGGAACTGGCGGAGGGGTCGAACTCGATCGTGCTGCGTCAGGACGCGGGGTTCACCCAGCCCCTGCGGGTGGAGGCGAGGAACAACTCGGCGGCGGCGGAGCAACTGGGGCTGCTGCACGGCACGTACGACGCGACGAGCGCAGGACTGGTGGGCGAGGATCGCGCAAAGGTGCGCGTGGACGGGCTGTTCTCCGACCTGATCGACCTGCGCGACGCCCTGCGGGCGAACGACACGCGTGGCATGGCCCTTGCTGGGCTCTCGCTCGACGCGTCCATCGACTCGCTCACGGACACCCGGGGCCTGGTCGGCGGATACGCCCAGCGAGTGGAGGCGGCCTTGGTGCGCGAGACGGATCGGGCGACATCGGACGAGGCGGTTCGCAGCGAGCTGCGCGACACGGACTTCGCAAAGGCCGCGTCGCGCCTGTCGCTGCTGGAGACGCAGTTGCAGGCGGCGTTGCGGGTGGCGGGGTCGACGCAGCAGCTGAGCATTCTGAACTACCTGGCCTAGCGGCCCGGGAGGATCATTGCGGAAGAGGCGTGTCGCCGGCTCGGCCCCGGCGCACGCGTCACACCGGGGCCGACGCAGCGGAGCATGCGCCATGGAAGTTCGGACGACGCGGTTCGGGGTTCTGGACATCCCGGAAGACCGGGTGCTCGAGTTCCCGAAGGGGTTGCTGGGGTTCTCGCAGTACACCCGGTACTGCCTGCTCGAGCCCGGGGAGGACGCGTGCTTCTTCTGGCTGCAGTGCCTGGAGGAGCCGAGCCTGGCGTTCGTGGTGACGGACCCCAGCCTGTTCGTGCCGGAGTTCTCGGTGCCGGTGCGTCCGGAGCAGATGGTGGAGCTGAAGCTGAACCGCCTGGAGGAGGCGCAGGTGTTCGTGATCGTGAACAAGGTGGAGCAGATGCTGACGGGCAACCTCCAGGGCCCGCTGGTCGTGAACACGCTCACCCGCACGGGGGAGCAGCTGGTGCTGGCGGAGAAGCGTTGGACGACGCGTCACCCGCTGGTGCAGGTCGGGGACGGCGCGACGCGCCGGGCCGTGTCGGCGTAGCGAACGTGGCGAACACCCTTTTCAACCTCTCCTCCCGCGCACCGGCCAGGTCGGTCGCGCGCGCCTCGGGGCACGGACGCCCCGGCAAGGAGTTCATGCATGCTGGTTCTATCCCGTCAGCGCGACGAGACCATCATGATCGGAGACGAGATCGAGATCACCGTGGTGGACATCCGCGGGGACAAGGTCCGTCTGGGGATCTCGGCGCCCACACGGATCGCCGTGCACCGCAAGGAGGTGTACGAATCGATCAAGCGCGAGAACGAACAGGCGGCGCGCCTGCCGGGCGCGGACGCCATGGCGCTGGGCGCGATCTCGCCGGGGCCGGCGCGGTCGGCCGCGCGGGGCGCGGCGTCGCGTCTGGCCTCTCCGGCGCCCCGGCCGGGCCCGTCGCCCGCGCCGCTCTCGATCACCACCGCCGCGGTCAAGCGGGCCTGAGGCCCGTCGCCCGCGCCCACCCGGTAAACCTCGCAGGGCGGACCGCCCTGCCTTACGCACGGAAGCGCTGAGCCTCAATCACGGAGGATTGCCATGGCCAGAATCAACACGAACGTCCCGAGCGTCATCGCCCAGGCGAACCTGGGACGGACCACGTCGGAGCTGAACCTCCGCCTGGAACGACTGTCGACGGGGCTTCGCATCAACCGGGGCAAGGACGACCCGGCCGGGCTCATCATCTCCGAGCGGATCCGCTCGGACCTGCAGGGCGTGGACCAGGGGATCAAGAACTCCTCGCGGGCCAGCGCCATGATCTCGACCACCGAGGGCGCCCTCGCCTAGATCAACGACCTGCTGAACTCCATCCGGTCGCTCATCGTCCAGTCCGCGAACACCGGCGCCTCATCGCAGGCGGAGCGCGACGCGAACCAGCTCCAGATCGACTCGGCGATCGACTCGATCACCCGCATCTCCAACACCGCGACCTTCGGCGGGCTCAAGCTGCTCAACGGCACGCTCGACTACACCCTCTCGGGGGTGGACGCGGCGGCGATCACCAAGGTGCAGGTCAACACCGCGAGCTTCCTGAACGCCGCGAGCCTGCAGGTCGAGGTCGATGTCGTCGCCTCCGCGCAGACCGGCGGGCTGTACTACAACGGCTCGACCACCCCGCCCGGGCTGACGCTGTCGGCCCTCACCCTGGAGGTCGCCGGCCCGTTCGGGGTCGAGACGCTCACGATCCAGTCGGGCCAGCCCCTGAGCAAGATCGTGCAGGGCGTGAACAACGTGACCTCGCTGACGGGCGTGCGCGCCTCGCTCATCAACAACGACGCGAACTCGGGCATCGTCTTCACCTCGACCGACTACGGGTCGAACTCGTTCGTCTCGGTGAAGCGCCTGGGCGCGCCGGCGACGGGCAACTCGTGGCAGACGTACCGGTTCCAGGACGACCTGCCGGTGGAGGCCAACACGCCCTTCGGCTGGTCGTCGCTCATCGGCGCCGGCACCATCACCACCGCCGACCGCGACCAGGGGCGCGATGTCGCGGCGCTCGTCAACGGGAACCTCGCGACGGGCAACGGGCTGCGCATCAAGGTCAACTCGGCGAGCCTGGGGCTGGACCTCACGCTCAAGGCGGCGGTCGCCACCACGCCCTCGGGCACCCCCACGACCTTCACCATCACCGGCGGGGGCGCGCTGTACCAGCTCGGGCCGGACGTGACGGCGTTGCAGCAGTCGAACGTGGGCATCCAGTCGGTCGCCGCTTCGAAGCTCGGCGCCACGCTGGTCAACGGGACGGTGGAGTACCTCAGCTCGCTCAAGGACGGGCAGGCGAACAGCGTCGCCGCGTCGGTGCAGCGGGGGAACTTCAAGACGGCGAGCGACATCCTCGGCGCCGCGATCGACGAGGTCACGGTGCTGCGCGGGCGCCTGGGCGCGTTCGAGCGGAACGTGCTCGACACCAACACGCGATCGCTGCAGTCACAGTTCGAGAACCTCACGGCGAGCAACTCGGTCCTGCGCGACGCGGATTTCGCGGAAGAGACCAGCCGCCTGACCAGGGCCCAGATCCTCTCGAGCGCGGGCACGTCGGTGCTCACGCTCGCGAACCAGCAGAGCCAGCAGGTGCTGCAGCTGCTCGGCTAGAGCATCCCCGAGCTTTGACGACCGTACCGCCCGCCGGGCTCCCGTGAGCCCGGCGGCGGCGTCATTTTGGGACCCGTACTTCCCCCGACCGAGGCGTGCGGCCGAAGATTCGTGGCGGAATCTGATCATGTCCGGCTCAACTGGTGCTTCCGCGTACCCGATGCGAATCCGGTCCTGCCGGGCTTGTTCCGGCAGGCGGGAATGGGGGCGGGACGGAACCCGACCTCCGCGAGCCCTGGGCCTCGTCGGCCACGGGCTCCGCCGATGAGGCCGGCGTACGGAGCCTCAACGGGTCACGGAGCCCTCCGCCGCAAGGGGAGGCTCGCGAGCAGCACGGAGGTTCACGATGGGTCGCATCAACACGAATGTCCAGTCTCTGATCGCGCAGCGCGTCCTCGGGCAGAACAACCAGAGCCTGGGTGTCGCCCTCGAGCGCCTGAGCACGGGTCTCAAGATCAACCGCGGCAAGGACGATCCCGCCGGGCTGATCGCCAGCGAGAACCTTCGCTCGGAGCAGAAGGCGCTGAACCAGGCGATCTCGAACGCGGATCGCGCCGACCAGGTCGCGAACATCGCCGAGGGTGGCCTGCAGGAAGTGTCGGGTCTGCTGACCGAACTGCAGGGCCTGCTGACGAGCACGGCGTCCAAGGCCGGTCTCTCGCTCGAAGAGAAGCAGGCGAACCAGCTGCAGATCGACTCGATCCTCCAGACGATCGACCGCGTCGCCGCCTCGACGAACTTCCAGGGCATCAAGCTCCTGAACGGCAACTTCGACTTCCGCGTCTCGGGCGTGGCGACGGGCGTCTCGGACTACCGCGTGAACGCGGCGAAGTTCTCCGGCGCGTCGCTGAACGTCGACATCCAGGTGACGACGTCGGCCCAGCAGGCCGGTCTGTTCCTGTCGGCGGGCGGGTCGAACGTCAACCTGAACACGAACTCGGCGCTCGTGCTGGAGATCGCGGGCAGCAAGGGCTCGCGTGAGCTGTCGTTCTCCTCGGGCACCACGCTCGCCAAGATCACCGACGCGATCAACTCGTTCTCCGACGTCACGGGCGTCGAGGCGGTGGTGTCGGGCACGGGCATCCTGATCCGCAGCGAGGACTTCGGCTCGTCGGAGTTCGTGTCGGTGAAGGTCGTGAACGCGGCCGGCATCAACAGCACGAGCAACGGCGACGCCAGCACCCCGGTGCGCGGCATCTACAACCGCCAGTCCGCCGCCTTCAACTCGAACAACACGACGATCGCCTCGACCTTCTCCAACGCCACCAACGCGGTGCGCGACGTCGGTCAGAACGTCCGCGCCACGGTGAACGGGCTCGCGGCGGTCTCGAACGGCAAGGTCCTCCGCGTCAACAGCGACTTCCTCGACGTCGAGGTCTCGCTCAGCACCGCCAAGTCGCAGGCGCTGGGCAACGTCGGCTCGGGCAGCAACCCGGCGTTCTCGATCACCGGCGGCGGCGCCGACTTCCAGCTCGCGGGTCGCGTGGACATCGCCGGCAAGGTCTCGATCGGCATCCAGGACGTGGCGGCCCGCAAGCTGGGCAACTCGTCCCTGGGCTACCTCGACAGCCTCGGCTCGGGCAAGACCAACAACGTGGTTGACGGGGCCGACCTCGGCAACGCCCAGAAGATCGTGTCCGAGGCGATCAAGCAGACCTCGGGCCTGCGAGGCCGCCTGGGCGCCTTCCAGAAGAACACCGTCGGTGCGACCATCCGCAGCCTGGGCATCGCGGTCGAGAACACCGCCGCCGCCCAGAGCGTCGTCCGCGACAGCGACTTCGCCACCGAGACCGCCCAGCTGACCCGCTCGCAGATCCTCGTCAACGCCTCGACGAACGTCCTGGCCCTGGCGAATCAGCAGCCCCAGTCGGCCCTCTCGCTGCTCGGCTAAGCCTGACGACGACATCACCTGACCTCGCACGCCCCGGCCCGCGCCGGGGCGTTTTTCGTTGCGCGGGCCGCCCCGGCCCGATACTCCCGCTCGCATGGGCGCGCGCATCGCCAGACATCACGACGTCCCCTCGCCGCGGCCCGAGGACCTCCCGCCCGCCCTGCGGAAGGTCCGCGACCGCTTCCTGGCCTACCTCCGCGTGGAGTGCGGGCTGCTCCCCAACTCGCTCGCCGCGTACGGGTGGGACGTGCTGCTGCTCCTGGGCGACCTCGGTGCCCACGGGGGCACCTCGCTGGACGCCGCGACGCCCCGCGCGGTCGCGCAGCACCTCGCGGGCCTCAAGACCCGGCGGCTCATGGGGGGCGCCTCCGTCACGCGCCACCTGGCGTCCATCCGCGTCTTCTTCCGCTGGTGCGTCGCGACCGGCGCCCTGGACCGCGACCCCACCGAGCCCCTCGAGCGCCCCCACCGCTGGAAGCGCCTGCCCGATGTGCTCTCGCCCGCGCAGGTCCGCAAGCTCCTCCACGCGTGCGCGCCCGGAGACGACGACGACGACGCCCCGGCCCTCTGGCAGCGCGACCGCGTGCTGCTCGAACTCTTGTACAGCAGCGGGCTGCGCGCCAGCGAAGCGGCCGGCGCGATGGACGCCGACGTGCTCGACACGCTCGGCGTGCTGCGCGTGACGGGCAAGGGCAACAAGCAGCGCCTGGTGCCCTTCGGCCAGCCGGCACGCGACGCGATCGACGCGTACCGACGCGACTGCCGCCCGCGACTGCTTCGCCCCGACGGGCGCGATCGCGGGCGTCTCCTGCTCTCGGCGACCGGGCGACCCCTGGAACGCGTCGCGGTCTGGCAGATCGTGCGGCGTGCCGCGGTGCGGGCGGGGCTGCGCGACGTCCACCCCCACACGCTGCGCCACAGTTTCGCGACGCACCTGCTCATCGGCGGGGCGGACCTGCGCGTCGTGCAGGAACTGCTCGGGCACGCCGACATCGGCACCACGCAGATCTACACGCACGTCGACCGCTCGCGGCTGAAGAGCGTGCACGCGAAACACCACCCGCGGGCGTGAGACCGGCGTCCTCAGCGCTGGGCGCACGCGTCGCGCCACATGCCGCGCATCGCGGCCTCGAACCGCCGGGCATACCCGGCGGCGTCGAGCAGCGTCGAGCCGGGCAGCCCGGCTCGCAGGCGCGCGCGGGTCTGGGCGAGGCGGGCGCGATCTGTGCCCAGCGAGGCCGCGAGGTCGACGTACGCGTCGTCGTCCGCGGCCACGAGGTCGGGCATCCCCGCGGCGGAGAGCAGCGAGGCGCCGACGCGCGCACGGTGCACGCTTCCCGCGAGCGTGATGACCGGCACGCCCATGGCGAGCGCCTCGCAGGTGGTCGTCGTGCCGTTGTAGGGCACGCAATCGAGCGCGACGTCGAGATCGCGGTACAGCGCCATGTGGTCGGCGTGCGCGGCGGCGTAGGGCGAGAAGACGATGCGCCCGGGATCAACGCCGTCCGACGCGATTCGCCGGGCGATGTCGCGGTTGAGCGCCTCGGACTGCACGCGGCTCTTGAGCATGAGGCGCGACCCCGGCACGCGGGCCAGGATGCGCGACCACAGGGCCACGGTGCGGGCGCTGATCTTCGCCGCCCGGTTGAACGACCCGAACGTGACGCTCCCGCTGGCCTCGCACGGCGCGCGGTCGGCGGGCGCGGGGTCGCCCTCGTGGGGCATGTAGCACAGAAAGCACCCGTCGAGGCGCGCGAGGCGCTCGGTGCAGTGCGCCTCGGCACCCGGCGGGTCGGTCGCCGCATCGACGAGGCGCCAGCCGATCCCGGGCATGCCGGTGGTGTTCGGGTAGCCCAGGTACGTCGCCTGCACCGGCGCCGCTCCCGCCGCGAGGTGCGCCAGGCGCATGCCTGTCGTCCAACCGTTGCACTCGACCAGCACGTCGATGCGGTCGTGCGCGCACTGCGCACGCAGGGCGGCGGCGTCCAAGGCCCCCACGTCGCGCCAGGCGGCCCGCTCGCGGAACCACGCGCTCCAGGCGTCGGGCTGGTCGACCACGGCGTACAGGTATAGCTCGATGCCCGCGCCCGACGCGTGCGCGACGAGCGGCCTCAGGAAGGTGCCGCACACGTGGTCGCGCAGGTCTGACGACAGGATCGCCACGCGCAGCGCACGCTGCGGGTCGGGGTTGTCGACCGGCACGCGCGGCCCGGCACCGGCGGGCGCATCGAACGACGCGAGGCGACGGTGCAGCTCGCGGTGCATGTTCGGATCGGTCTCGACGAAGTTGAGATAGCACGCGGCGAACATCACCAGGTCGCGGTTGTTCGGGCAGGCGCGCAGCCCGCGGTGCAGCACCGCCGCGGCGTCGTCGGGGCGGGCGACCTCGCACAACGTCCACGCGAGCGATGAGTAGAGCGCGGGGGTGTGGGGCTCGACGGCGATGGCACGCTCGAAGGCCGCGGCGGCCGCGTCGGACTCGCCGATCGTCATCCGGCATTTGCAGTACACGTCGAGGGCCTGCGCGTGCGCGGGGGCCTGGTCGAGCGCGCGTCCGAGCACGGCGGCGGCCTCGGCGTGCCGGCGCAGCAGGTACAGCACGTTCCCGTGCATGAACAGCGTGTCGGGATCGGGGCTGGCGGCGGCGGCGCGGCTGATGTAGAAGAGCGCCCGCTCGTCCTCGCCGCGCGAGCCGTGGATCATCGCGAGCAGCGTGTTCGCGTTCGGCTCGGCCGGGGACTTCTGGAGGATGGAGCGCAGCAGACGCTCCGCCTGCTCCACGCGCCCGGCGTTCGCGTGCTCGAGCGCTGCGGCAAAGGCCTGGTCGGGTCGCATCCGGGCGGATTGTGGACGGCGGATCGCCTCGGGGCAATGGGCGCTTGGGCGGACAAGTGGAATCGGCGACGGAAGAATGATATCCTTCGAAGGTTTCAGTAGGTATTGAAAACCGGCCTCCGGGCCGGGTTGGGAGAGCCCGATGCCCGTCTACACCCCGCCCCCCGAGAGCCCGAACGCCGACGTGCGCGACGAGGGCTTTTTGAGCGCGGTGGTGGAAGGGGCGGCCCGGCTGACGCCCGCGCAGGGCGTGGAGATGCTGACTCGCACGCCGCTGGCGGAGCTGGGGCGGCTGGCGGACGCAAGATGCCGCGTGGTGCACGGCGAGACGGTGCGGACGTATGTTATCGACCGCAACATCAACTACACGAACGTGTGCACGGCGAAGTGCACGTTCTGTGCGTTCCGGCGCGACCACGACGACGCCGACGCGTACACGTTGACGGCCGATGCGATCCTCGGGAAGATCGCGGAACTGGAGCGGATCGGCGGCACGCAGATTCTGATGCAGGGCGGGATGAACGACCGCCTGCCGCTGGAGTGGTACCTCGACCTGCTGCGCGCGATCAAGGCGAGGTTTCCGAGGATCCATGTGCACGCGTTCAGCCCGCCCGAGATGGTCGAGTTCGTGCACTTCTTCAACCCGCCGGGCGAGACGTTCGAGGCGAAGGTGCGCTGGGTGCTGACGCGCCTGCGCGACGCGGGGCTGGACAGCCTGCCGGGGGGCGGGGGCGAGATCTTCGCGGACCCGGTGCGTCGGAAGATCGGGCTGGGCAAGTGCGACGCGGAGAGCTGGCTGACGGTGATGTACGTGGCGCACACGCTGGGGATGTTCACGAGCGCGACGATGATGTTCGGGCACATCGAGGGGCACGCCGACCGCGTGCACCACATGCACCTGGTGCGGGCGTGGCAGGACCGGGCGCTGCGCGAGGCCGGCGGAGCGCGGGGCGGGGTCGGGCACTACACGGCGTTCATCTCGTGGCCCTTCCAGCGGGAGAACACGCCGCTGGGCAGAGTGCGCGACTGGGGGCGGGGCGAGGGCGAGTTCGAGCGTGAGTTCCCCGGCGACGTGGTGGCGCGGGCGTTCGCGTGGGGCGCAGAGCCCGACGTGGACTATCGCGCGCTGGGCCCGGAGGCGGCGGAGTTCGGGCGACGCGTTCGGATGGCGGGGGCGAGCGAGTACCTGCGGACGCAGGCGCTCAGCCGCCTGTACCTCGACAACGTGTACTCGATCGGCGCGTCGTGGGTAACGATGGGCCCGCACGTGGGGCAGGTGGCGCTGCGGTACGGCGCGAACGACATGGGCAGCGTGATGATGGAAGAGAACGTGGTGAGCAGCGCGGGGACGACGTACTGCCTGGACGAGGCGGTGCTGTGCCGCCTGATCCGCGAGGCGGGCTTTGTGCCCGCGCAGCGGAACAACACGTACGACGTGCTGCGCGTGCACGACGGCGCGGAGTCGCCGGACCGGCGCGTTACGGATTGGTCGGCGCACCGCACGCGCCGCCTGCACATCGAGGCGCCCAAGCAGGGCGCCGCGAGCGCGCCGACGCAGGTGACCGTGAGCGCGAAGGGCTGAACCGGGCGGCGTAAACGGGGGCGTGAACCGGGGGCCGATGCCGAGGCCCGCGCCGGTCGCCGCGTGCGACGAGCCTCACCGACTACTTCGGCGGGGCGGCGGGCTCGGGCTGCAGTTCGTCGTAGATCGCCTGCAGCGCCATCGGCCTGAACCGCGCGTTGGCGTACTCCGCGAACGCGCCGGGGTCGGATTCGCCGATCTCCTTGCGCGACCTGCCCTGCGCGATGAGGCGCTCGACGTGCGCGATCAACGTTTCGAAGTACTCGCGCTGCGAGAGCAGGCCGGCCTTGTTCGTGACCTCGCCGTGCCCGGGCACGACCACCGTCGCGTCGTCGCAGCGTTCGGCGATCTTGCCGATGACGCCGATCCACGAGCGGACGCCGGCGCCCGACGCGCGGTCGATGAACGGGTGCGACCGGTAGAAGAGCAGGTCGCCGGTGTGCACGATGTTGAGCGCGGGGAGCCGCACGACGAGGTCGTTGTCGGTGTGCCCGGGGCCGAAGTGCTCGAGTTCCACCGTCACGCCGGCGATGGTGCGCGTGTGCCGGTCGCCGACGCCGGTGCGCGGCGCGAACTGGGCGGCCTTGAGGTCGTTGGCGCGCAGGTACAGCGCCTTGGCCTCCTCGCGCAGGCGGTCGGCGGCGGGGCCGGTGCGTCCTTCGAGCTGCGTGGCGACTTCCTTCAGCTGCGAGATGTAGCGGTTGAGCTGCCCGAGGACTCGCGGCGTGCACTTCTCGTGCGCGATCGTCTCGATGTCGGCGGTGAAGGCGTGGTTGCCGCCGGTGTGGTCGGCGTGGTGGTGCGTGTTGATGACGCCCGCGAGGGGCCCGGCGAAGTCGGTGGCCTCGCGCCGCAGGGTCTCGGCGTAGGGCGCGTTCTTGCAGTCGATGAGCAGCCCGGCGCCCTCGCCCCGGACGACGAGGGAGTTGCCGCCGCTGCCGATGGCGACGCGCGCGGCCGGCGCGATGGGCTTCCACTCGAAGAACGTGGCGGGCGATGCGCCGCCGGTGGGCCTGTCGGGCTGGCGCTGCGGGAGCACCGGCGTCATGGGGACGCCCGGCTGGCGGGCGAACGCGGCGCCGGCGCCCACGCCGATGGCGCCGGCGACAAAGGTCCTTCGTGAGAGCATGAATGGTCTCCGGTGTGTGCTAGGCGCCGGCGGGCGTGCCCGCGGGAGCCTTGGGCGCGTCGTCCTTCTTGCCCCTGCTGAGTTCGTCGAACACCCCGCCCCAGAGGAACGGCTGCGCGAACTTCAGCAGATAGGCGTCGCGGTCGGGCAGGGTCATCTTGACGACGTCCTCGCGCGGCGTGCCGTCGGCGATGGCCTTGGCGACCGTGCGGTGCACGGCGTTGAGGTACGCGATCTGCGTGTCGATGATGGCGGGGCCGCCGACATCGCCGTGCCCGGGCACCACGACGGTCTTGTCGTTGCACAGCGTGCGCATGCGCTTCAGCGCGCCCAGCCAGCCCGTGATGGTCGCGCCGCCCTCGACGTCGAAGTACGGGTGCAGCCCGTTGAAGACCAGGTCGCCGGTGACGAGCAGGTTCTCCGACGGCACGTGGACGACCAGGTCGTTGTCGGTGTGCCCCGGGCCATAGTGCAGCAGCGTGACCGGCGTCCCGCCGACGGCGAGCTTGGTCTGCGGCGTCCAGGGCTCCTTGGGCGTGAGCGCGTCGCCCGGGAGGTTCGCGAGGTTGTCGCGGAACGACTTGGCGTCGGCGGCGGCGGCCTGCGCGCCCTCGACCTTGCTGACCTCCAGCGCGCCGATCTTCTGATCGAGCTGCGCCAGGAACGCCTCGCGCGATGCCCCGATGCGCTCCGCGGCCTTCGGGTGCGCCATGAGCGGCGCGTCGGCGTGGAACGACCCGTTCCCGCCGGCGTGGTCGAAGTGGTGATGCGTGTTCAGCACGCGCACGAGCGTGCCCGCGCGGGGCTGCATCTCGCGCCGCAGCGCGGGGGCGATCACCGCCTGCTTGGTGTCGACGAGCAGCGTCTCGCCCTTGATGGTGAGCACCACGCTGTTCCCGCCCACCAGGCTCAGGTCGTCCCCCGTACGCCCGAGCGCGACGAGCGCGTGCGTGCCCGCGGAACGCCAGGCGAAGAACTCGGCCGCCCGGCGGGCGGCGAGCGGGCGTGCGTGCAACCGGCCTCCCATGACCGCGACGCCCGTGGCGGCGCTCAGGGCGACAAACTGGCGGCGAGAGATGTGCATCGATCTGTCTCCTGGGAAGAACCCTCCCGATGAGGGTACCCGCGGGGAGGACGGAGGGAGCCTCTGCCCGGCGCTTCGCCCGGAGGCACGCGTCCCGCCGCTCCGGCCGGGCCTACACTCCCACCCATCGCCGGTCGAGCACTCGGGTCACGTCGCGGTCTGCGCGGCCTTCGCTCCGTCGGCCTGGAAACAGTCGAGGACTCCGATGCAGGCGACCAACCTCCGCCCCGGTCAGGGCATCAAGCTGGACGGCAAACTGTTCGTCGTGACGGGCATCGAGCACCGCACGCCGGGCAACCTTCGCGCGTTCATTCAGCTCAAGATCAAGGACGTCATCAAGGCCCAGACCCTCGAGCGCCGCTTCAAGCCCTCCGACGATCTGGAGGTCATCGACCTCGACCGGCGCCCGATGGAGTACCTGTACTCCGACAACACCGGCGCCACCTTCATGGACGCCGAGAACTACGAGCAGATGACGATCTCGAAGGAGGTCCTCGGCGACGCGCTCCTCTACATGCGCCCGAACTCCTCGGCCATCGTCCTCATGCACGACGGCAATCCGATCCTGATCGAACTGCCCCCGTCGGTGGAGCTGGTCGTCAAGGACTGCGACCCGGGCGTCAAGAACGCGACCGTGACGAGCGTGATGAAGGAGGCCACGATGGAAACGGGCCTCAAGACCCGCGTGCCGGACTTCATCAACCAGGGCGAGACGCTCCGCATCTCCACGGCGGACGGCGCGTACCAGTCGCGCGCCTGACCGTGCGGCGGGCCGCGTGAATCTCGTGCTCCTCGGCCTGCGCGGCGCGGGCAAGTCGAGCGTGGGCCCCGCCCTCGCCGAAACCCTCTTGCGCCCCTTCGTCGATCTCGACATCATCACCGCTCGCGCGGCCGGCCTGCCCAGCGCGGGCGAAGCGCTCGCGACGCTCGGCGAGGCCCGCTTCCGCGAGGCCGAGGCCGGCGCCCTCCGCGTCGTGCTGGCCGGCGACCAGCACGTCGTTGCGCTCGGCGGCGGCACGCCGACGTACGCCCCCAGCGCCCGCCTGCTCTCCGACGCCCGCGTCGCCCGCCGGGCCCGCACGATCTACCTCCGCGCCCGCCCCGACACACTCGCGGTACGCCTGCGAGACTCTGATCTCGCGGCCAGGCCGTCGCTCACCGGCGCGGGCACGCTGGCCGAGATCGACGCCCTCTTCGCGGTGCGCGACCCGCTGTACCTGGCGCTGGCCGACGTGGTGATCGATGTCGACGGGCTGTCGCAGGCCGACGTCGTCGCCCGCTGCGCCGGTGCGCCGCACGCGTGAAGCGGCGCTCATGACGCCCGAACGAGCACGACGCGCGTCGCCCGCGACGGGAGGTACACTCGCCCCCTTCTCATCCCGGGCGTGTGCCCGTTCAGGAGGCTGGGTCATGCGAAGCGCATTGGTTTCGGCGGCGGCGGGCGTGTTCATGCTGGGGATCGCCCCGCAGGCACACGCCCAGGAGTTCTCGATCATCCCCGACAGCACGGTCATCGGGCGCAACTGGGGATATCCCACCGGCACGCCCCATCCGCGCAACACCGAGAACCCCACCGGCGAGACGCGCGTCGACAACCTCGACGTCGTGTTCGAGTCGGTGATCTTCCTCAAGAACCTCGAACTCACGGGCTACGACACGTCCACCGGCATCGACGGCGAGACGTTCTTCGGGTTTCTCGCGCCCCTGCGCCTGCGCTACCGCGCGGGCGAGCGGGTGACGATCGAGGCCGGCGCCGTGCTGGGCCAGAACTTCGGCGACGAGGACGAACTCGACATCGCCGAGCCCCTGCTGCGCATCGTCTACGAGCCGACCGAGAACGTCTTCCTCGTCGGCGGCACCATCCTGCCCACGCACCCCATCCACGACGCGCTCCTCGACGACCTGCACGTCTTCCGCGAGACCGAGCAGGGGCTGCAGGTGCGCGTCGACCTCGAGAACTGGAAGAACGACACCTGGATCAACTGGCGCATCCGCGAGGACGAACTCACCGCGGAGGAGTTCGAGGTCGGCAACGCCTCGCAGCTCCGCTACGCGGGCTTCCACGCCGACGCGCAGCTCCTCTGGTACCACGTCGGGGGCCAGCAGAACTCGGCGGATCGCGTCGAGAACCGCGTCGCCGGGCTGATCGGCGCGTCGTTCGGGCTCATGGGCTCGACGATCTTCGAGGACCGCCCGAAGTGGCTCGAGGACGTCCGCGTCGGCGGCGCGATCCTCGCCAGCCACGACGACACGCTCGCCGAGGAGACCGGCTCGGGCTGGGAAGTCTCCGCGCACATCGACACGCGCCCCGCCGAGTTCGTCATGGTGCGCGGCTTCGCCAGCCACTTCTCCGGCAGCGACTTCTCCGGCGCCCGGGGCGACCCGCTGTACCAGTTCGACGACTACACGCAGGGCGGTGTGACGGCCTTCTGGACGCCCGGCGAGGGCTTCCGAATCGAGACCACCGCCGTCCTCCAGCACGCCGAGAGCGAACTCAACTACACGTTCGCGGTCAATCTTGTGTGGGGCCGCGCCTTCACCGTGTTCACGCCCGGCGCGGCGACGAACTAAGGCGCGTCGGCGGCATGTATGAGCACCGCCCGGCGCGACCAACATCGCCTCACGGATCAACCCGCCGCATCCGCGCGTTGCACGGCCTCGCAGAAGGCTTCTATCAATACGGGGTCCTTCACGCCGCGCGAGGATTCCACGCCGCTTGAAACATCGACGGCGTAGGGGCGTGCGGCGCGGATTGCCTCGCCAACGTTCTGTGGCGTGAGTCCACCGGCGATGATGATCGGCTTCGGGCATGCCTCGACGAGCGGCGCGAGCAGGTTCCAGTCGAAGGCCTCGCCCTGTCCGCCCGCGGAGCCGTCGACGAGGATCGTGCCGACGTCGTCGCACGCCGCCCAGCGGTCGAGGTCGGCGCCGATGGTCGCGGGGTCGAACCTGATGGCCTTGATGACATCCGGGCCGCACGCGCGCACGACCTTCTCGTTCTCATTGCCGTGCAACTGCGTGAGGTGCGTGGGGCAGGCCTGCTCGAGCTCGGCGAAGGCGTCGGGGCGCGGGTCGGCGATCACCCCCACCGCCGCGACGAACGGCGGGAGCAGCCCCATGAGCTCGGACGCGGCGTCGGGATCGATGTAGCGGGGCGAGGACGCGACGAACATGAAGCCGACGGCGTCGGCGCCGCTGTCGGCCGCGGCGAACAGGGCGTCTTCATCGCGGATGCCGCAGATCTTGATGCGCGTGCGTGCCACGGTGGCTCCTTGATCGCCCATGCCCGGGCGAGGGGAATCCCTCGCGGAGGACGGCGGGGGCATCCTACGGACTCGAGCGCGCGCCGCGCGGGGCGGGTGGCGTCGGCGGCTCTATACTGCGGTTCTTGGCCGATGCCGGGCGGGGCGTGCGGGCACAGCACGGGCGGGCCGCGCGATCGTCGGCGGGGTGCAGGAGGTTCCATGACGACGTACTCGAAGGGCCTTGAGGGCGTGATCGCGGCGGAGACGAAGCTGTCGTTCATCGACGGCGAGAAGGGCGTTCTCGAGTACATCGGCATCCCCATCGGCGAACTGGCCGAGAAGAGCACGTTCGAAGAAACCGTGTTCTTCCTCTGGAACGGGCGCCTGCCGACCCGGAGCGAGCTCGCCGAGTTCACCGGCGCCATCCGCGCCCGGTACGAGATTCCGCAGGGCGTCGAGGCGTTCCTCAAGAACATCCCGCCGGCCGCCGAGCCGATGCACGCCATCCGCACGCTCGTGTCGAGCCTGGGGCTGCACGACGCCAAGCCCAACGCGATCGACGTGCCGTCGCTCCGCGAGAAGGCGCTCACCATCCTCGCGCAGACGCCCACCCTGCTGGCCTACTTCCACCAGCACCGCCAAGGCAAGCCCTTCGTGCGCCCAGACGCCTCGCTCGGGCTCTCCGAGAACTTCCTGTACATGCTCAACGGCAAGCGCCCCACCGCCGCCATGACCAAGGCGCTGGACGTCTGCCTCGTGCTGCACACGGACCACGGCCTGAACAACTCGACCTTCACCGCGCGCGTCATCATCTCCACCGAGAGCGACATCTACTCGGCGATCACCGGCGCCATCGGCAGCCTCCGCGGGCCCCTGCACGGCGGGGCCAACGAGGGCGTCATGCGCATGCTGAACCAGATCCCCAGCGTGGCGGCGTGCGAGGCCTTCATCCAGGACAAGCTCGCCAAGAAAGAGAAGATCCCCGGCTTCGGGCACCGCGTGTACAAGGCGTACGACCCGCGGGCCACGCACCTCAAGGTGCTCGCGCAGCAGCTCGCGCACGACACGGGCAACACCCAATTGTACGAGAAGTCGACGGCGATCGAAGCGGTGATGAACCGCGAGAAGGCCGCCAAGGGCATCTACCCCAACGTCGATTTTTACAGCGCCACGACGTACCACTGCATCGGCCTGCCGCTGGACCTGTTCACGCCGATGTTCGTCATCGGGCGCGTCGGTGGCTGGTCGGCCCACGCGCTCGAGCAGCTCAACGGCAACCGCCTCTACCGCCCGGACGTCGACTACACCGGCCCCCACAACGTCGCGTACACGCCGATCGAGAAGCGGTAAACCCTCGCGCTGCGGCGAAGCCGCTCGGGTCCATAGCCGGGGGTCGCTGCGGAGCAGCGCCCCCGGACGCCGTGCCCCGAGCACACCGTCAGTACACGTCGCCGCGGTTCGCCTCGCGGCCCTTTACCTCGCCGCTCTTCGCCTCACCGCCCCTCGCCGACCTTCCCTTGCGGCGAAGCCGCGGGGGTCAATAGCCGGGGGTCGCCGCGAAACGGCACCCCCGGACGCCGTGCCTACCACCCGCACGCACCGCGTAGCGGTGCGGTACGCTGGCGCGCATGGCGACCACGCTCACGAGCATCCTCGTCCATGTTACGTTTTCGACCAAAGGCCGCGATCCAACACTCCCGCTCGACCCGCGGCCCGAGCTCTTCCGCTACATGGGCGGCATCTGCCGCGACATGCACTCCGCGCTTCTCCACGCCGGCGGCGTCGCCGACCATGTCCACCTCCTCGTCAGCCTGGGAAAAACAACCAGCATCGCGGACCTCATGCTGCACGCGAAGCGCGGCACGTCGTCATGGATGAAACACCAGGTCCCGCTCTTCGCCTGGCAGGACGGCTACTTCGCGTTCTCCGTCGGGCATGACACCATCGACGCCGTCCGGGCGTACCTCGACCGGCAGGAGGAACACCACCGGGGGACCGACTTCAAGCAGGAAGTCCTCGCGTGCCTGGCGAAGTACAGGGTCGAGCACGACCCGCGATATCTGTGGGATTGACCACCCGCACCGCTGCGCGGTGCGAATGGGAGGGGAGTGTGTATCTGGGGGTGCCGCTTTCCGGGGGTGCCGCTGCGCGGCGACCCCCCGGCTACTTACCCCCGCGGCTTCGCCGCGAAGAGCGATGCGTGAAGCGCCGAGGTGAACGCAGCCAAGCAAAGGCAGCCAGGCGAACGCAGCCTGGTGAACGCGGCAACGCGAACGCAGCAAGGCGAACGCAGCAACACGAAAGGAGCCCGGCACGACCATCGGCGGCGGTCGCTTCGTGACGCAAACCCCCGCCCTGCGGCGCTGTGGCGCTGTGGCGCTGCGGCGACGTGGCGCTGCGGCGCTGTGGCGCTGCGGCGCTGTGGCGCTGTGGCGATGTAACGCGGTGGCCCGTGGCGCCGCTCCCGCGACGCGCGGCGTGTCGCACACCGTCCCGCGCGTCCTGTTACATCCCCAGCCGTTGCAGCGTGCCGTCGAGGATCGAGCGCGACATTTCCTGATCGCCGAAGGGCTTGACGACGAGCCGCACGCGGGTGCCATTGGGCACGAGGTCGGCGGTCAGCTCGAGCACGGGGTAGTCGCTCGTGCGGGGCGGGCGGGCGACGAGCGTCCCGAGTTCTTCGGTGGCATCGGCCCGGACGACGGCGTACCCGCGGGCCCGCACGGTGTCCTCCGCCGCGGCGACGACGGCCGGGATACGGGCGGACGCCGGGAGGACGGCGGAGAGCGTGCGGGCGGAGTAGGTGGCCTCGAGGCCTGACTGGCCGTGCGACTTGACCGCCGGGCTGCATCCGCCGAGCGCGCCAGCGACGATGCTCACTGCGCAGGCCGTCGCGGCCAGCCGGCTCGCGATCGCACGGGCCGTCGCGCCGTTCGCGGCCTGCCGGGCGAACGCTCGAATGCCCGACCCGAACAGACCCAATCCAACCGTCCGCACCGACGACGACCTGGCACGCGCGCGCATCGAGAACCCTCCTGACCAACGACCGAACCCGGCGGGAGGATACACCCGGCGGGGAGGGCGTTGGCGTCAGGCGAGCGGCGCGGCACTTGATACCGGGCGGCGGATAGGCTTTACTTGGGGCCCGGCCCGGGGTTCGTGGAAGGGTCGGGTGTCCGGCAAGAGATGGCGAGGTTCGAACTCCCGGCGGCGTGGGCCGTCGCGGACTCGCTGTCGAAGCCCCTGGCGAGGTTGCACATGGCGATTCGAGTCAAAGCGCGCAGTGGAGAGAGCACGGAGGGTCTTCTCCGTCGTTTCAAGAAGCTGTGCGAGAAGGAAGGGCTGACGAAGGACATCAAGCGGAAGGAGTTCTACGAGAAGCCTTCCGAGCGCCGGCGTCGCGCGGCGCGCAAGAGCCAGGTCCGCCGTCTGAAGACCGATTCGCCGCTGCCCGCCAAGCCCGCGAAGCCCGAGCGTTGACGCCGCGGGGCGTTGGCCCCGTGTCCGCTGTCCGCTGCCCGCCGCGCCAGTGATGTTGCGCTCCAGCCGCTCCCGATCCCTCGTGAGGAGGTTTTCCTGATGCAATCCGGCTCCACCCCCCCGCTGACACCGGCACGCGCGGGCGCGATCGTGGCGCGCCTGCTGGGCGTGCTCGCCGCCGTGCTCCTGGGCGTGTCGCCCGCGTTCGCCGAGACCACCGGCGGGCACAAGCCCGGCGGCGAGGTGAACATCGTGCTTCCCGACCTCACGAACGACTCGGTGAAGGCCGAGTTCCTGGGCGGGATGAGCGGGCACACGCTGCTCCTGGGCGGGATCGCGGTGAGCGTGCTGGGTCTGGTCTTCGGGCTGATGATCTTCATGCAACTCCGCGCGATGGAAGTGCACAAGAGCATGCTCGAGATCAGCGAGCTGATCTACGAGACGTGCAAGGCGTACCTCCTGCGGCAGGGCAAGTTCCTGCTGATCCTGTGGGCGTTCGTCGCGGCGGCGATGACGGCGTACTTCCTGCTGCTGGTGGGCGTGTCGGCGTTCGACATGGGCGTGATCCTGCTCTTCTCGCTCATCGGGATCGCGGGGTCGTACGGGGTGGCGTGGTTCGGCATCCGGGTGAACACCTTCGCGAACAGCCGCGCCGCCTTCGCCGCCCTGCGCGGGAAGCCCTGGCCCTGCTACGACATCCCGCTCAAGGCGGGCATGAGCATCGGCATGGCGCTCATCAGCGTCGAGCTGCTCATCATGCTGATCATCCTGCTCTTCCTGCCGAGCGAACTGGCGGGCAAGTGCTTCATCGGGTTCGCGATCGGCGAGTCGCTCGGCGCCGCGGCCCTCCGCATCGCCGGCGGCATCTTCACGAAGATCGCCGACATCGGCTCCGACCTCATGAAGATCGTCTTCAAGATCAAGGAAGACGACGCCCGCAACCCCGGCGTCATCGCTGACTGCGTGGGCGACAACGCCGGCGACAGCGTCGGCCCCTCGGCCGACGGGTTCGAGACCTACGGCGTCACGGGCGTCGCGCTCATCACGTTCATCATGCTCGCCCTCGTCCCCGGGCTGTACCTGCCCGACGGGGTGACGGTCGCGTCGGCCACCGCCGAGCAGCTCGCCGCCGCCCAGATGGACGCCGCCAGCGTGCAGGTCAAGCTGCTGGTCTGGATCTTCATGATGCGCATCATCATGGTGATCGCCTCGGCCGCGTCGTACTTCGTGAACCAGGCCTGGGCAAAGGCCAAGTTCGGCAGCGCCTCGAAGATGAACTTCGAGCAGCCCCTCACCACCCTCGTCTTCATCACCAGCTTTGTCTCGATCATCCTGACGTACGTCGTCAGCTACCTGCTCATCCCCGACATCAACGGCGACACCAGCCTGTGGTGGAAGCTCTCGTCCATCATCACGTGCGGCACGCTCGCGGGCGCGCTCATCCCCGAGATGGTCAAGTGGTTCACCAGCGTTCACTCGCGCCACGTCAAGGAAGTCGTGACCAGCAGCGAGCAGGGCGGGGCCAGCCTCAACATCCTTTCGGGCCTGGTCGCCGGCAACTTCTCCGCCTACTGGCTCGGCATCGCCATCATGATCCTCATGGGCATCGCCTACTACCTCACCACGTGGGGCTTCACCCCACCTGGCGCCGAAACCCCCATGTTCCTGGGCGACCTCATGGTCGCGCCGGCGGTGTTCGCCTTCGGCCTGGTCGCCTTCGGCTTCCTGGGCATGGGCCCGGTCACCATCGCGGTCGACTCGTACGGCCCGGTCACCGACAACGCGCAGTCCGTCTTCGAACTCTCGACCATCGAGACTACCCCGGGCATCCACGCCGAGGTCAAGAAGGACTTCGGCTTCGACCCCGACTTCGAGAAGGGCAAGGAGTTCCTCGAAGAGAACGACGGCGCCGGTAACACCTTCAAGGCGACCGCCAAGCCCGTGCTCATCGGCACCGCCGTCGTGGGCGCGACGACCATGGTCTTCGCGCTCATCATCGGCCTGACGCACGGCCTGACGGAGAACCTCGACAAGATGGGCCTGCTGCACCCGCCCTTCCTGCTCGGGCTGATCGCGGGCGGGGCGGTCATCTACTGGTTCACCGGCGCGAGCACGCAGGCCGTGTCCACCGGCGCCTACCGCGCGGTGGAGTTCATCAAGGCGAACATCAAGCTCGAGGGCTCGACCAAGGCGAGCGTCGAGGACAGCAAGCGCGTCGTCGACATCTGCACGCGTTACGCCCAGGCCGGCATGTTCAACATCTTCCTGGGCATCTTCTTCGCAACCCTCGCCTTCGCCTTCTACGACTCGTACTTCTTCATCGGCTTCCTCATCTCCACCGCGCTCTTCGGGCTGTTCCAGGCCATCTTCATGGCGAACGCCGGCGGCGCGTGGGACAACGCCAAGAAGATCGTCGAGACCGATCCCGTCTACAAGAAGTCGGGGCGCGGCAAGGGCAGCGATCTCCACGCCGCCACCGTCGTCGGCGACACCGTCGGCGATCCCTTCAAGGACACCAGTTCGGTCGCCATGAACCCGGTGATCAAGTTCTGCACGCTCTTCGGCCTGCTCGCCGTCGAACTCGCCATCAGCGTCGCCGCCTCGCAGGGCACCGTCTTCACCCACACCCTCGCCGCCGTCTTCATGGCGATCTCGGCGTTCTTCGTCTACCGCTCGTTCTACGGCATGCAGATCACCGGCTCGAAGGTCGGCTCGCACTGACCGACCCCGCCCCGGGCTCGTGGGCCCGGCGCACACGCCTCGCAACGACACACGCGGTGCACGCGGCGCTCCGCAGAGCCCCTCGCGCACCGCGTGTGTGTTTTCCCGCTGTCGAGATCCGTTCGAACCGCGCGGGCGGGGTGCATCCGGCGCCCGCCCGCGCGGCCGCCGCGTCGCCCACGGTCGCACCGCTTACAGGTTGAACTGGGCCGCGAGCTTCTGCACCTCGGTGCCCAGGGCCTCCACGCCCTGACGCACTTCGGCGCCCAGCGTGTCGAACGCCTCGCCGGACGCGTCCTTGAGCGACGCGGCCTTGGCGGCGAGGGCGTCGTACTGCTTCTCGAGCGACTCGATCCCGGTCATCGCTCCGGCCCGCGTCGCCTCGGGCAGCTTCGCCGCCTGCTCCTTCATGCGCTTCACCTGCGCCCCGAGCGTGTCCAGCTTGGGGTTGAGGGCGTCGAGCAGATCGGCCCGCGCCTGGGCCGCGGCGTCGGCGGCGCCCTGCGCCCCCTTCTGCACGGCGTCGGCGCCCTGCTTCATCGCGTCCTTGCCGGCCCCGACGAGCCCGTCGACCGCGCCGGCCGCCCCGGTGGTGGGCGTCTGGGCGGGCGTTGCGGGCGGGGGCGCCTTCTCTTCGCAGCCCACCGGGAGCACCAGCATCGAGGCCATCACCAGCGGCAGACCCATACCCCACGCACGAGTGGACATGACACGTTCCTTCCGCGGCGATTGCCGCCTGTTCGTTCGCCCCCGTTGACCGCTGTCCGGCACGCCGTCCCGCGCCGCATCAATCTTCGGCGTCGTCGCCGTCGTCGTGCTGCTCGGACGCGAGTTCCTGCTCGAGTTCCTCGATGGACTTTTCCTCTTCCACCTTCTGCCCGGCGGCGATCTTCTCGGCGCGTTCCTTCTCGAGCTTGCGCTTGATCGCCTCGACCTTGACCTTGTCGGGCGCGAGGATGATGCTCGCCTGCTTGCCCATCCAGCGCGGGCTCTGCTCGACCTTGCTGATGTCGGCGAGCGCGTCGCGCACGTCGGCGAGGTTCTCGAGCCCCAGCTCCTTGTGGGCGATCTCGCGCCCCTTGAAGCGCTGGGTGAACATGACCTTGTGCCCGGCCATCAGGAAGCGGCGCGCCTGGTCGACGCGCACCTTGATGTCGTGCGGGTCGATCTTGACGCTGCGCCCCAGGCGCAGCTCCTTCATCTCGTTGGACTTGCTCGCCGCCCGCTGCTTGCGCTGCTTCTGCCCGAGCTCGTACTTGTACTTCCCGTAGTCCATGATCTTGCACACGGGCGGGCGCGCCTCGGGCGAGATCTCGACCAGGTCCATCCCGAGCTCGTTCGCGCGGCGCAACGCCTCGCTCGTCTCGATGACGCCGAACATCTCTTCGTCCGGACCGATCACCCGCACCGGCGTGATGCGGATCATGTGGTTCACGCGGATGCGCTGCACCGGCCCCTGATCGCGGCTGAATCGACCCATTAGCGGCGTTCTCTCCTGGTCGACGGGCGCGCGGCGGTCCCCGCGCGACGCTTCGCCGTCGCCTGTCTGGTCTGCTGCATTGTGCCGGGGCGCGTGCTCATGCGGACGTCGAGGGGCCCTGCCCCGCGCGGCGCACGAATGTCCGGAATACTGCTGGACGCATGCACGCTCCACGATCTCCCGCACGCCGCCCGCACGCTGCGGGCGATACCGGGTGATTCCCGTCCAATGCTACGGGACCCTGCCCCCCAGAGCAAGCACATTCCGGCCCGTCCACGCCGGCTATTTCTACTCCCCGGACCGCGCCACCAGCACGATGTTCACGATGACGCTCACCCCGAGCAGCACGCACAGCAGCACGAACAGCCAGTTGCGGATCGCCATCGCGCCCGACGGCTTGGCTTCCACGTAGTCCGCCGGCACCGACGATTCCGCCGCCGCCAGTTGGCTCAGGTCCGTCCCGCCGATCTCCTTGTGCGCCAGGCGGGGCACCTTCCCGTCGCGCACCAGGCGCAGGTCCTCGATCAGGTCCGCGCACGTCTGGTACCGCGACGCCGCGTCCTTGGCCATCATCATCTCGATGACCTCCGAGATCCCGCTGCTCAGCTTCGGGTTCACGTGGTCCGGCGCCACCAGCTCCGCCTTCAGGTGCTTGTGCATCACGCTCGAGGGGTTCTTCCCGTCGAAGGGCACCTGCCCCGTCACCATGTGGTACAGCGTCGCGCCCAGCGAGTACACGTCCGCCTGCGGGCCGATGTTCAGTTCGCCCCGGATCTGCTCCGGCGAGATGTAGTACGGCGTGCCGAACGCCTTGCCCTGCTCGGCCTCCGCCGCCTCCCGGTCCGAGATCGCCCGCGCCAGCCCCATGTCCGCCAGCTTCGCCGTCCCGCCCTTCGTCAGCATGATGTTCTTGGGCTTCACGTCCCGGTGGATCAGCCCGCGCTGGTGCGCGTGGTGCAGCGCCTCGGCCACCTGCAGCGTCAGGTCGATAGCGTCCTTCTCCGCGAACCGCTTGCTCTTCGCGATCTCGTCGTAGACCGTCGTCCCGTCCACGAACTCCATCACGAAGTAGTGGTACTCCCCCGCCTTCCCCACGTCGTACGCCTGCACGATGTTCGGGTGGTTCAGCTGGGCCGCCGCACGCCCCTCGGCGTAGAACCGCTCGATGAACTGCGGGTTGCTCGTGAACTTCCGCGGCAGCACCTTGATCGCGACGATCCGGTCCAGGCTCAGCTGCTTCGCCTTGAACACCGTCGCCATCGCGCCCGCGCCGAGCTTTCCCAGCACCTTGTACCCGGGGATCTTCTGCCCGCTGCGCTCCGCCTGCGCCACCTCGCGCAGGCGCGCCATCTGCCGGCGCGTCACGTACTCGTTCTCGACCAACAGGTCCGCCAGCGAGCGCTGGTTCGGATCCTCGGTCAACTGCTTCACCATCGACAGGCAGTGCTGAACCTCTTCGGGGGTCGCAAACCCCTGATCGATCACCAGACGCCCCACGATCGTGTCGACGTTTGTCCCGCTTTTGGCGACTTCCTGGAGCACTTCCTCGGGCGTCGGGGCAGCCGGGCCGGTCGAGCCCATCTTCCGCCCGTCGGCCTCGCTCACGGGGCCGCTGCGTCCCAGGGGCGAGGTGGCGCCGGGATCCGGGCGACGGGGAGAATGAGCGGATTCGTCGGGCATTCGAGGTCGTTCGGAACTCGGTCGGTCGTCCGCGCCGCCAGATCGGCGATGAAAACGCGGCCCATGGTATCAGCGTACGCCCGCACGCGCCGCCAGTTGCCAGAAGCCGGCAGTTCGCTGGGCGAGGACGAACCACGCGGTTCGGCTCATCGACGCCCCGGCGACGCTCGATATCGGTCGATGCCGGGGAAGTTGGTGCATCCCGGTTGACGGTCTGTTCGTAGTGTGGTTAACTGCATCCTGACGTTGCCGACACCGGGCACACCCCGGGAGTCCCGCTCGGGCGGTCGGCGACAAGGCCGTCTGTCGGTTTTCAAGGGGTACACGCTATGGGTCGTTCGAACGCGCGTCGCGGCTTCACCCTGATTGAACTCCTTGTCGTCATCGCGATCATCGCGCTGCTGATCGGGATCCTGCTGCCGGCGCTGGGCAAGGCCCGCAAGGCCGGCCGTCAGACGGTGTCGCTCAGCAACGTCGCGCAGATCGCCAAGGCCGGGGCGGCGTACCAGACCGAGCAGAAGGGCTTCCTGCCCATCACCCCGCTGTGGTCCGGCGGGCGCACCTCGCCCCCCAGTCCCTCCTCGCCGACCACCGGGCTCATCGGCTGGTGCACGTGGAGCGCGTTCGGCAAGAACGCCCAGTACCGCTGGGGAGCCGGCACCTACGGCGCTCAGTTCGACCCCTATGCGGGCAACCGTCCGCTGAATCCGTTCCTCACCAGCGAGGCGATTCCGAATCCGACGAGCGCGTCTCCCACCGACACCGCGCGGCTCAACTTCCAGATCCCGGTCACGCGTGACCCCAGCGATCAGCAGGGACACCAGCAGAACTGGCCGAACAACAACGCCAACCCCTTCCTTTCGTGCTACGACGATGTCGGCACGTCCTACCAGTGGCAGGCGAAGTGGTGGGATCAGGTGACCCTGCAGTTCCCCGGCCAGAGCTTCCTCGGCCGCTTCGACATCGGCGCCAAGCGCTTCAAGATCGCCGACTCGTTCCAGCCCTCGCGCATGGTGTGGCTGAACGATGAGTGGGCCGACATCATCATGAACGCTCCCTCCGACAACTACCGGGTGCGCAACGGCTACGGCGACATCAACAAGTCGGTCCTCGGCTTCATGGACGGGCACGCGTCCTACCTCGACGTCATTCCGGGCGGCACCAGCCACCCCGAGGCCAATCGGCGTCCGGACCGCGTGCCCGCGTTCAACAACGAGAAGTACTGCGTGATCTTCCCGTACATCAACTGACCTCGGATCTCACCGCCCCGCCCGCCCCACGCGCGATCGCGCGCCCCGGGGCGGTTGTTGCAAGAGGAATCGCACGAGCATGGAACTGCTCCCCGAAGACCCCAAGAAGCGGAAAATCACCATCGGCGTACTGGGCGTCATCGGCCTGGTCGCGGTGGTGGTCATTGTCATGCAGGTCCTGGGCGGCGACTCGGTGCCGTCCGACCCGGTCAAGGCGGCGGAACAGGCCGCGGTCGACGCCGGGCAAGCACCGCCCGAACCCAAGGGCACGGGCCATCAGGGGGGCGCCCGGGTCTTTAATCCGCAGTGAGCGACGCCGCGTCATCGTGGAGTATCTCTATGTTCGACCGATCCATTCGTCGTGGCTTCACCCTGATCGAACTCCTGGTCGTCATCGCGATCATCGCGCTGCTGATCGGGATCCTGCTGCCGGCGATCGGCAAGGCGCGACAGAGCGGCCAGCGCGCGGTGAGCCTCTCGAACCTCCGCCAGAACGTGACCTACATGGCGTACTACAGCGCCGACAACAAGGAGGACTTCCTGAATCCGTTCGCCGCGCGCCGGTTCCGCACCGGCGGGTGGAACGAGTGCAACGTGGTCTTCGAGCCGCTGGGCGTCGCCGCCCGCGAGGGGCATCAGCCGTACCAGTACGCCTGGGACTACGGGCAGGGCACGCAGAGCAACAGCGGCACCGAGACGTTCGGGTACCACTGGCTGAGCCATATGCTGTTCGGCGACGCCGAACAGACCTCGCGCGCCCGGTCGGGCTTTGCGCCCGCCGACTTCGCGATGCTGGATTTCCTGCGCAACAACCCTGATCCGTCCGCATCGGGCGATCTGTCGTGGATCTTCCCCGTGTCGTACTGGTACCCGCCGGTCTTCTGGCAGGACCCCGCGCGATTCTCGGGCGCCACGGCGACCCGACCGTTCCCGACGGCCAGCAATAACTTCCAGATCCGGCGCAACAAGTTCAGCGAGGCGCTGAGCCCCTCGAAGAAGGTGCTTCTCTTCGAGCGGGCCGACTTCTACACGCGCACCCGCAACGGGCGCATCGTGCAGTGGAACAAGCCGCAGGCAACGCCCCAGGTGGCGTGCGTGGACGGCAGCGCCAAGAGCGTGAACATGTCCAACGTCATCAACCGGACCTCGACGAACCCCGGAAACACCAACCAAGGCGACGGCACGCTCTTCCAGCCCGCCGGCACGTGGGGCCCGGGATTCGCCACCGAGCAGGAACTGCGGTACTTCTTCGTGTACAACACCACCGCGTACAACAGCCCGTTCCAGTTCGAGATCACCGCGCCGAACGGGCCGTACCCCGCCTACTTCTGGGCGACGCGCTTCGGCTTCCGCGGAGTGGACCTGCCGTGAGTTTTCTCCAAGACGCGATGGAGAACAAGAAGAAGTTCTACATCCAGATCGGCCTCATCGGTCTGTGCCTGGTCGGGGCGATCATCGCCTACGTCTCGCTCAGCGGCGGCTCGGCGGCCCCGTCCGAGACCGACGCCGCGGCACAGCAGCGGGTGGAAGAAATCTCCGCCACGATGCAGGCGCAGCAGGCCGAACAGCCCTCGCCTCCCCCGGCGCCCGAACTGACCGCGCCGCGCGGGCGCATCCCCATGCCGCAGTAAGGCGACGCGTCGACCCGATGTCATTCGTCCGGCCCCGACCCCGCCGGGTACACTGCGCCCGGAGGTCACGATGCCAAAGACCTGCGCGGTGGTGCTGTCCGGCTGCGGGCGCGCCGACGGCTCGGAGATTCACGAGTCGGTGAGCATTCTCGTGCACCTGTCGCGCCTGGGCGTGGCGTACAAGTGTTTCGCGCCCGATGCGCCCCAGGCGCAGGTGATCAACCATGCGACGGGGGCGCCGGCGCCGGGCGGGCAGACGCGGAACATGATGGTCGAGGCCGCCCGCATCGCGCGGGGCGACATCGCGCCCCTGCACCGGCTCGAGCCGGGCGAGTGGAGCGCCGTGGTGTTCGCCGGCGGGTTCGGGGCCGCCAAGAACCTGTGCACCTACGGCGAGGCCGGCGACCGCGGCGGGGCGAACTGCGAGGTGCTGCCCGACGTGCAACGCGTGATCCAGGGGTTTCATCGGGCGGGCAAGCCGATCGGGCTGTGCTGCATCGCGCCCGTCCTCGCGGCCCGGGTGCTGGGCACGCGCAAGGGCGGGCCGGGGGTCAAGGTGACCATCGGGACCGACGCCGCCACCGCCGAGGCCATCGCCATGATGGGCTCGACGAACGTGCCCAAGTCCGTCATGGAGGCGTACGTCGACGAGCAGAACCTGGTGGTGACGACGCCGGCGTACATGTGCGACGCGGCCCCGCACGAGGTCTTCGCGGGCATCGGGCGGATGTGCGAAAAGGTCGCGGAACTCGCGCGATAGCGGCCACGCCCGCGACCCGCGGCGGGGGTGCGTGGGGGGCACGCACCCGGCCAGCGTCCGACCGGCGTCCGAACTGACGGGAGCGGCGTAGTCCGTACACTCCGGGCTTCCCATTCGGAGCGGGGCCGCCCCTGATCGTCGATGCTCGTTTCTGAGAAACGCCCGCGGAACCTGAGCTGGCTGCACGCGGGCCCCCTGCTGTTCGGGGACTGGGGAACGAGCCGCCTGTACGTGCTGGGGCTGTCGTTCTACTACACCGCCCACGCGTCGCTGTTCTACCTGCTGGTGATGTCGGTGATCATGGCGGGGGTGGCCTGGGGGTACACGGTCGTCTGCCGGAGTTTTCCGGACGGGGGCGGGGTGTACTCGGCGGCGCGACGGATCAGCCCGCTGTTGAGCGTGGTGGCGGCGACGCTGCTGCTGTGCGACTTCATCGTGACGGCGGCGCTCTCGGCGATCGAAGGGTTTCACTACCTGGGCGTGCAGAGCCAGGCGATGGTGGTGATCTGCGCGATGGGCACTATGGGGGTGCTGGGCGCGCTGAACTGGTTCGGGGCCAAGGCCGCGGGACGGTTCGCGTTGGTGATCGCGATCGCGGCGATCGGGGCGTCGGCGGTGATCGGGGCGTTGTGCATCCCCCTCCTGCCCGAGGGGCTGCGGGTGGCGAAGTTCAACGTCGAGGGGATCGACACCACCTGGGACCGGTGGGAGAGCCTGGTGCGGATCGTGCTGGCGCTGTCGGGGGTCGAGGCGGTCGCGAGCATGACGGGGCTGATGAAGGAGCCGGTGCCGAAGACCGCCAAGCGCACGATCTGGCCGGTGCTGCTGGAGGTCGTGATCCTCAACACGATTTTCTGCATCGCGATCAACGCGCTGCCGGGGCGGATCGACACCGACGTCCCGGACTACGTGAAGTACGAGCAGCGGATGGATCTCTCGAGCGACCTGACGCCCCGCCCCGACGCGACGCCCGAGGAGGTCGCGGCGTTCGAGGGCGAGCGCGAGCGCCTGGCAGAGGTGAAGGAGTATCGCCAGACGGCGGTCAAGGTGCTCGGCGACTACTCGGGCTCGCGCCTCTTCGGCCCGACGTTCGGCAACGCGGTGGCGATCGCGTCGGGGATCGTGTTCGGGCTGCTGCTGCTGTCGGCGGCGAACACGGCCATTCTGGCGATGGTCTCGGTCTTTTACGCGCTGGGGCAGGACAACGAACTGCCGCGCGGCTTGACGAGGCTGAACTACTCGGGCGTGCCGTGGGTGGGGCTGCTGCTGGCGGCGGGGCTGCCGGCGCTGGTGCTGCTGTTCGTGCACGACGACAAGGCGCTGGCCGAGTTGTACGCGATCGGCGTGGTGGGCGCGATCGCGATCAACATGGCGTGCTGCGCCGCGAACCGCGAGTTGGTGATGACGCGCCTGGAGCGCGCGGGGCTGTGGGGGCTCGCGGTGCTGATGAGCGCGATCGAACTGACGATCATCGTCGCCAAGCCGCACGCGACGGTCTTCGCGGGCTCGATCGTCGCGGTGGTGCTGGGCGCGCGGTACGTCGTGCACGCGCGCCGCCCGAAGGCGGGGGTCGAGCCCCTGCCCACCCCAGAGGCGGGATGGCTCGCGGAGATCCGCTCGGCCGAGGTGCGCCTGGAGGGCGGACGCCCGCGGATCATGCTGGCGGCCCGCGGGCGGGGCAACGCCGAGTTCGCCGTGGACCTGGCCCGCCGGCGCAACGCGATCCTGTTCGTGATCTACGTGCGCACGCTGCGCGTCATCGACGTGCGCCCCGGGCAGATGCCCACCATCGAGAACGACGCGCAGGCGCAGGAGGCGCTGGGCACGGTGGCGGTGCTGGCGAAGCAGGCGGGCGTGCCGATCGTGCCGATCTACGTCACGTCGCCCGAGATCGCCGACGAGATCCTCGACTACACGGTGACGTTCGGGTGCGACACGCTGATCATGGGCAAGACGCGCCGGGGCGTGTTCTCGCGGGCCGTCGCGGGCGACGTGCTCGCGACGGTGAGCGCCCACCTGCCCGAGGGCATCACGCTGGTCACGCGCGCCGCGACCGGGCCCGATGGTGCGCGGCACGAGGAGCCGAGCGTCGCGGGGGCCCCGCCGGCGACGACTCTGCCGCCGACGACGCCCGCCACGCCCCGGAGGCCGGACGCGCCCGCGGGCGATGACGACGACATCGCGTCGCCCAGCTAGCGCCGCCCGGCGCACGTGCCGCGACGGATGTCGCCCGGTGTCAGGTGATGGGCGGGCCCGCGTCTACACTCGGCAACGATGGAGCACGGAGGCCTCCCGGACACCGCGGACGACCCCAGCGCGACGCTGCTGCGCGGGCTGACGCCCGAGCAGCGCGACGCGGTGCTGTGCACCGAGGGCCCGCTGCTCGTGCTCGCGGCGGCGGGGTCGGGCAAGACACGGGTCATCACCCGGCGCATCGCGCACCTCGTGTCGTGCGGCGTGCCGGCGTGGAACATCCTGGCGCTGACGTTCACGAACAAGGCGGCGGCCGAGATGCGCGAGCGCGTGCTGACGCTGCTGGGCGGCGCGGAGGACCGCCGGGCCCGCGGGCTCACGGTCACGACGTTCCACGCGCTGTGCGCGCGCCTGCTGCGTCGGTTCGCGCCCGAGGCGGGATTGAGCGCGGAGTTCTCGATCATGAACAGCGACGACCAGGCGTCGCTGTGCAAGAAGGCAATCGAGGCGTGCCAGCTCGCGACGAGCAACTTCCCGCCCCGCAGCGTGCTGTCGGCGATCTCTCGCGCCAAGAACGATCTGCTCGACGCGGAGGCGTACGCGGCGCGGGCGCGCGAGTGGAACACGAAGAACATCGCGCGCATCTTCGCCGAGTACACCCGCCTCATGCGCCAGGCCAACGCCGTGGACTTCGACGATCTTCTCGTGCTGACGGCCAAGCTGCTGCGCGACAACGCGAGCGTGCGGGGCGAGTGCCAGTCGCGGTGGCGGTACCTGCTCGTCGACGAGTATCAGGACACGAACCACGCCCAGTTCGTCATCGCGTCGATGATCGCCGGGGATGGCCGGCCGCGCGCGGGGTCGTCGCCGGACGGCGCGGCCTGCGCCGCGGCCCCGAACATCTGCGTCGTCGGCGACCCCGACCAGTCGATCTACGGCTGGCGCGGGGCGGACCTGGGCAACATCCTGGAGTTCGAGGAGCACTACGCGGGATGCCGCGTGATCACGCTGGGCGAGAACTTCCGCTCGACCGCGCCGATCCTGGCGCTGGCCGATGCGCTGATCCGGCACAACCAGCGGCGCAAGCACAAGCCGCTGTTCACGCGCCGGCCCGGGGGCGAGAACCCCGAGGCGGTGCTCTGCCGCGACGAGGGGCACGAGGCCTCGCTCGTCGCCGACTGGCTGGCCCGCCGGCACGAGGCCGGCGCCGCGTGGCGCGAGATGGCCGTGTTCTACCGCACGAACTCGCTCTCGCGCGTGATGGAAGACGCCCTCCGCACGCGGGGCGTGCCGTACACCATCGCGCGCGGTACCGCGTTCTTCGAGCGCGAGGAGGTCCGCACCGCCCTGGCCTACCTCCGCGTCGTCGCGAACGGCGCGGATGACGTCTCGCTCGCCCGCATCATCAACACGCCCACGCGGGGAATCGGCAAGACAACGTTCGACGCGCTCGAGGCCTTCGCGGGCGCGGCACGCGTCCCCGCGCTCCAGGCGCTGCGCCGGGCGGGCGAGGTCCCGGGGCTGGGGGCCAGGGCCGTGCCGGCGATCGGGCGATTCCTCGAAATGCTCGACGCGTGGACGGGCGGGGGCACGTTCATGGGCCAGACGGTCGCGGTGTCGCTCACGGATCTGGTGGACCGGGTGATCCGCGAGTCGGGCCTGCGCGACATGTACGCGAAGCAGGCGCAGACGAGCGGGAGCGACGCCGACGCGCAGCGCGTGGACAACCTCGACGAGCTCGTGTCGTCGGCGCGCCAGTTCGAGATGGAGTACGACCCGACATCCGACGCCGCCCTCGCCCCGGGCATCCAGAGCGCCCCCCCGCTGCTCGCGTTGCTGCGCGCGTACCTGGAGAGCGTCGCGCTCGTCGCGGACGCCGACGCGGTGGACCCCGCGCAGGGCAGCGTCACGCTCATGACGCTGCACGCGGCGAAGGGGCTGGAGTTCGACAGCGTGGCGATGATCGGGCTGGAGGAGGGAATGCTGCCCCACAGCCGTGCGTTCGAGAGCGACGCCGACCTGGAAGAGGAACGGCGCTTGTGCTTCGTGGGCATCACCCGCGCGATGCGCCGACTGCTGCTGACGAGCGCGAAGTACCGCACGCACCGGGGCGTGCCCGACCGCACGGTGCCCAGTCGCTTCCTGGGCGAACTGCCGCGCGAGTTCCTCGCGATCGCCGATCAGTCCGACGCGTTCGAGGGGCTGGACCCCGCGTGGCGGGGCGACGAAGACGAGGGCGAAGGACACCCATCGCGCCGTGTCGGGCCGACGGGCACCATCCCGCCCCGCCCGCCGGGCCCGCGCCCGACGCCGAGCGTGCCCTTCCAGGTGGGCGAGCGCGTCCGCCACCCGCAGTTCGGCGTGGGCGAGGTCGTGTCGATCACGCCGGGCGCGCAGGCCCGCGCGACCGTCAAGTTCCGCGACCTGGGCGTCAAGACGTTGATCCTCGAGTACGCGCGGCTCGTGCCGGTGCGCTGACCGCCGGCCCGAGCCGCAGGCCGGACCCGTCGGGCGGTCTGGACACGCACGGCAAGTTAGCGTACACTTTACTCGATGACTCAGGACGCCCGTGTTCCCGAGGCAGCCCCTCCCGCGCCCGGCGCGCCGGGCATCGCAACGACCCCGCCGCGCCGGCGCTGGTTCCGGTACGCGGGCCAGACGGTGCTGCTCGTGTGGGCGGCGTTCTGATCGTGGTTCATCATCATGAGCGTGATCGCCGAGCCGACGGGGGCGCTGGCGCCGGCGGGGGGCATGCTGGGCGGCGTGCTCGTGCTGGCGCTGCTGCCGCTGCGCTGGCCGATGGCGGGCGCGGTGCTCGCGCTGACCTACGCGGTGTGGGCGGTCGCGTTCTTCCCGCACCCGGCGGCGTGGGCGCTGCTGGCGGCGCCGGCGGGCGTGTCGGGGGTGCTGCTGCTCGCGGGCGGACGGCGACTGCGGCCTGTCGCCGCTACCCGGGCCTGATGCCCCGGTGCATCTGCTGCACGCGCTCCGACTCCTGCTTAGTCACGTTCACCAGCACGTGGCGCGGGATGCGCCACTGGCCCTCGCCCCGCGTCACCCCGGCGCAGTGCTCGTTCATGCACCGGTACATCAGCTTGAACGCGTCGCGCGGCTGGTGCACCCGCTCCAGCGCCTCGGCCAGTTCCTGACGCGTCACGTCCTCAGCGAACAGGTCGATCAGCGGCAGCGTCGGCAGGCCCGGGTTGCGGCAGGCGTTGAGGCGCGACTCGCACAGGTCGTACAGCGTCTGCCCCGTCCACGAGAGCCGCTCGACCATGCTCTGCTTGTCGAGGCGGGCCGCCTGGAAGAACGCGCTGCTCTCGCGGAACACCGCGTGGCGCAGCTCCATCGGCAGCAGCATCTTCACGCCGAAGCCCTCCTGCTGGAGGAACTTGTTGTTCAGCAGGGGCCACACCACGCCCTTCATCCGCTCGGGATCGCCGTTCACGATGGTGGGCTCGTCGACCCGGTCGATGACGACGACGATGCCCGCGTAGCCGAAGTTCCGCAGCACGCGCCGCAGCCGCTCGATCATCTCGAAGCGCGGTTCGTCCGAGTCGGTGAGCGGGAGGTGGGCGGCCTCGCGGAACCAGCGGGGCACATGGCGCAGCGAGCCGGCGAACGAGATGTCGCCACGCCCGATGACGCGGATCTGCCGACGCACGCGGTGGGCCTGGCGGAGCAGCGCGAGCCGGTCCCACACGCCGATCTTCAGGGCCAGCATCGCGTAGAGCGCCGCGAACGCCGCCAGCGCCCAGTCGGCCCACTGCGGGTCGAGCGCGGGCGAGGCGTCCGCCGGGCGCGCGAGGAGCAGCTTCTTGCCCCACCACCACCCGGCGACGATGAGCAGCGGCACCAGCACGAGCGTGAGGCGCCCCCAGATGGCGCTGCCCGGGGGGAGCAGGCGCAGGCGTGAGCGCAGGCGCGCGGTGCGCTGCGTCGCGTGCTGGGGACGGTCGTACAGCACCTGCAGGAGCAGCACGTCACGCCGCGTGGGCTTGTCGAGGCGCTTGGCGATCGGTCCGTCGTCGGCGAGGGCGAGGCGCGCGTCGGGGTCGTTCTCGCCGAGGATGGAATCGACCAGCCGCGGCACGACCTGGTGCATGATCGCATCGATGTGATCGACCATCCGGATCTTCTGGAGCGAGTCGAGCGGGGCCTTGCCCCCGAGGCGTTCGTGCAGCTGGTCGAGCGCGTTGTTGAGGTCGTCGTACGCGACGAGGAGGATCTTGGCGCCGGGGTTGGCGCCGTTGAACTCGTCGATGCGCCGGGCGATCTGCAGGCGGATGGCGGTCTTGCCGCTGCCCTTCTCGCCGAAGACGACCGACCCGGAGGGACGTCGCAGGTCGCCGAGGATCTTCTCGAACTCGGCGTGGTAGGTGCCCTGCGTGGGGACGTGGCGGAACTCGGCGCCGGGGGGCGGCGCGTCGGTGCCGCAGAGGCGCGCGAACACATGGTCGGAGCGGGCCTCCTCGCCCTTGAACGGGTTCTCGTGCAGGCCCCAGTGTTCGAGGAACTCGTTCAGGATCACGCGTGCGTCAGCCTCTCACGGGGCATAGGCCCCTGCGGGCGGGAGATCAGTGATCGACCCGGCGCCCCAGGCGCGGGGAGATCGCGTCGACCATCCGATCGAGGGTCGACTTGTCGCGGGCCTCGAGGTTGAGGCGGAGCAGGGGCTCGGTGTTGCTCTTGCGGATGTTCGCCCACCAGCCGTGGTTCTTGAAGCAGTCGATCGTGACCCCGTCGAGGTCGTCGATGACGCCATCGGCCTCGGTGCCCGGGCCGTAGTCCTCGCGCAGCTCGGCAAGCACCGCGTCCTTGTCCTCGACCTGGAAGTTGATCTCCCCGCTCTGCGCGTAGCGGGCGATGGGCTTGACGAGCTCGCTCAGGTGCTTCCCGCTGCGCGCCAGGACCGTGAGCAGCGAGCACATCGCGATCGCGCCGCTGTCGGCGTTGAAGTTCCGCGCAAAGTAGAAGTGCCCGGAGAGTTCGCCCCCGAACACGCACCCGTGCTCGGCGAGCGCCTGCTTCATGAACACGTGCCCCACCCGCCCGCGCACGGGCCTGCCCCCGGCCTTGAGCACGTCCTCCTCCACCGCCTTGGTCGAACGCAGGTCGTACGCGATCGCCGACCCGGGCGCCTGCGCCAGGAAGTGCTTCGCGAGCAACGCCGTCAGGTGATCGCACCCCACGATGCGCCCCTTCTCGTCCACCGCCATGCAGCGGTCGGCGTCGCCGTCGTAGCAGAAGCCCGCGTCGGCGTGGTGCGCCAGCACCGCGTCCTGCGTCCACTTCATGTTGGCGGCGACGAGCGGGTTGGGCTCGTGCACGAACTGGTTCTTCGTGTTGTCGAAGTGCAGCGGGATGATCTCGAGCCCCGGCACCGCGCCCATCGGGCCGTCCTTCCCGAAGACCTTGGGGATCATCGTCCCCGCCATGCCGTTGCTCGCGTCGATCACGATCTTGAGCTTCTTGCCCGCGGGCAGGTCGAGGAAGCTCCGCACGTGGCGCGTGTACGCGGGCCACAGGTCGCGCTCCTCCACGCGCCCGCTCTGCTTCACCAGCGACGACTTGTCCACCATCGCGGCGTGCTTGCGGATCTCCGCCAGGCCCGTCGCCTCGCCCACCGGCTTGGCCTTGCGCTTGCTGATCTTGAACCCGTTGTAGTTCGGCGGGTTGTGGCTCGCGGTCACCATCACCCCGCCCGCACAGTCCAGGTGGTTGATGGCGAAGTAGATCATCGACGTGTCGCACAGCCCGATGTCGATGACGTCGCCCCCCTGGTCGCGGATCCCCTGGATCACCTGCTTCGCCAGGCTCGGGCTGCTCGCGCGCATGTCGCGGCCTACCACGATGTTGTGCATCATCGGCGTCGAATCGCCCGCCGCGGCGGCGTCGGCCAGCAGGTACTTGCTCGCCCCGTACCCGATCTGCCACGCCATCGTGTCGTTCAGCAGATCCGGGTACGTGCCGCGGATGTCGTAGGCCTTGAAGACGCGTCCGAGCATAAGGGTTCTCCTGAGGTGCTACGGTAGGTCGGCGATCCCCCAAACTTCACCCGAATATGCCTCGCGCATGCGGTTTTCCCCTACCCCGCGTCAGGCTCCGGGATCGCCCCCGTCCGGGGCGAACTCGTCGTCCGCGGGCGAGATCCGCACGCCCGCGGGGAGCGCGTTCAGGAACAGCCGCCCGTACCGCGCGGTGCGCACCCGATCGTCCAGGATCACGACGCGCCCGTGGTCGCTCGCGCTGCGGATGAGTCGTCCGACGCCCTGCTTGAACTTGATGACGGCCCGGGGCAGCGCGTCTTCCATGAACGGGTTGCCGCCGCGCGACTGGATGAGCTCGCCCCGGGCCTGCGTGATGGGGCGATCGGGCGGGTCGAAGGGCAGCTTGGTGATGATGACGTTGCGGAGGGCCTGGCCTCGCACGTCGACGCCCTGCCAGAACGACGCCGCCCCGAAGAGCACGCCCCGCTCGCTCTCCCTGAATCGCTGGAGGATCGCGGTGCGCGAGCCGTCGCGCCCCTGGGCCACGAGCGGGTAGCCGTCGTTGGCGAGAATCCCGGCGAGTTCGCTCGCGCAGCGGTTGAGGGAGGCGAACGAGGTGAACAGCACGAACGCGCCGCCGCGGGTCGCGCGCACGTGGTGCAGAATGGCCGCGGAAAGCGGCGAGAGGCCCCGCGCGTGCTCGCCCGCGCGCGGCGCCCCCAGGTGCACCTCCATCTGGCTGGCGAAGTCGAACGGGCTGCCCAGTTGCAGGCAGCGGGCGCCCTCGCAGCCCAGGCGCGTGATGGCGTGCGCGAACGCGGTCTCGGCGGTCTCGGTCGGCTCGTCGTCGCGCACACCCCGGGTCGCGAGCGTCGCGCTGGTGACGACCACCGAACAGCCCGCTCGGAACAGCCGGTCGCGCAGGATCGGGCCGACCTCGATGGGCGCGCACGCCAGGGTCACGCGCTCGCCCCGCGGCCCCTCTCCCCCGCCCGCGACCTCGACCCAGTACGCGTTGCCGGGCATCTGCTGCGACACGAGGACCTCGGCGTCCAGCGCGATCTGCTCGGCGCGGATGGCGTACGCGTTCAGTTCGTAGCGATCCTCGTCGGCCTTCACGCTCTCGCGCAGGCCCTTGAGACGCAGCGAGAGCTCGCGCATCGCCGGCGTCAGCACGTTCGGCACGCACCCGGGCCCGCGCAGGCGCGCCGAGCGGGGCTCGTCGGCCCCCCGGGCGCCAGCGGGCGAGCGCTCGATCCACGAGCGCGCCTCGCGACCGTCCGCGCCGATCAGGTGGCGCAGGTCGTCAAAGAACGCGCGGGCGGCCCCTGCCGCCTGCTCGACGCTCCGCACCGCCCCGCCCACGCGGTCGGCCTCGCCCATCGCCAGCGTCAGGTGCGTGAGGTACCCCTTGTTCGACCGCCCCTGGAAGAGCGTCGTGAGCAGGTGCTGCACGCGTCCCTCGCCGAGGCTGACCCCGAAGTGGTCGCTCGCGGCGTCTTCCACGCCGTGCCCCTCGTCGAGCACGACGTGGTCGTACGCGGGCAGGATGCCCGCGTCCTGGGCGCGGAGGTTGAGGTCGGCGAAGAACAGCGCGTGGTTGGTGATGAAGAGGTTGGCGTGCTCGATCTGCGCCCGGGCCGCCTGATAGAAGCACTGCGCGTACGTCGGGCACTTTCGCCCCATGCAGTTGCCCGAATCGGACTGGACCTTGTCCCACACGCCCGGGCGCTCGAGCGCGGGCAGCGTGCTGAGCGTCCCGTCGCGGGTCTGCATCGCCCAGTCCTCGATGACGTGCAGCGAGCGCCGGGCGGCGGCGTCGGCGAAGAGCCGGTCCTGACGCTGCGACGCGAGCTTGAGCCGCCGGACGCTGACGTAGTTCCCCCGCCCCTTGACGAGCACCGGGCGGACGGCGGGCGGGTCGTCGAGGCTTGCGGGGGGCGGGCAGAGCAGGGCGGTGAGCAGCGGCACGTCCTTCTCGACGAGCTGCTCCTGGAGGGCGATCGTGTTGGTCGCGATGACGACCTTCTCGTTGCGCTCCATGCACCGGAGGATCGCGGGCACGAGGTAGGCGTAGCTCTTGCCCACGCCGGTGCCCGCCTCGACGAGCAGGTGCGAGCGCGTATCCATCGCCTCCGCCACGCCCCGGGCCATGTGCCCCTGCTCGGGCCGGGCCTCGAACGACGCGCCAAGGTGGGCGGCGATGGGCCCCCGCGACGAGAGGATCTGCACGGCGTCCTGCGTCACGGACGCAGCGTAGCCCGCCGTGGGCTTACGCCGGTTCGCCGGGCGGAGCTTCGGGCCGGGTGTCGAAGACCCGCTTGGAAAGCGCGGCCCCGCGCGAGACCATCCAGCGGAAGGCCACCATGCCCAGGAGCATCAGGACCACGCCAGCGGCGGTCCGCCAGGCCGAGACGCGCCCGCGCAGGTCGTACTCGTCGGCCGCCCCGAACGCGACGACATCCCAGAGTGTGTGCAGCAGGGCCGCCCCGGCGAAGGAGGCCGCCGCGGCGAGTCTCCAGCGGGGGTGGCGCATGGCGCGCAGGCCCAGCCCGAACCCGCCGATGCCGCCCATGATGAGGTGCCCGGCGAGCCGCACCGGCTCCTGGCCGGGGAGAAAGGGCGACCCATCATTGAACCCGACGAAGAAGACAGACTCCTCGAGCGCGGCGCCCATGCCGGCGAAGCTGCCGTAGATCAGCCCGTCGAGCGGGTCGTTGAAGTGCCTGGGGAAGACGAGCAGCACGACGAAGACCGCCGCGATCTTGCCGACCTCCTCGCTGACGCCGGCGAACAGGGCCCACATGGTGTTACCCGCCGCCTCGTGCGCGACGTCGACGGTGATATCGATGAGCACGCCCTGCACGCGCCCGGCGATCCAGATGGACGCCGCCCCGAGGACGACCGCGAGCGCGAGCGGGCGGGGCGGCTCCTTGTCGTACAGGTCGTAGCGGTACACCAGCGCGCCGATGCCGGCGGCGCAGAGCAGGAGCGTGGCGTACAGCGCGACGAGCGAGAGCATCCGCGCAGTATGCCACGGCGCGGGCCTACCCGCCCAGCGGGGCGCGCTTGGGCTCGCCGTCGCGGCGGGGGTACATCCGGGGCGTGCGCGCGTCCTTCTCGAGCAGCACGATCCGCCCCGTGGGCGTCTCCAGCGTCTCCGCGTGCGACGCCTTGAGCAGCCGCAGGGCCCCGACCGCCTCCGCGAGTTCTGCCTCGGCCTTTGCCCCCTTGATCAGCGCGATCACCCCGCCCGGGAGGCCCTCGCTTTGCGCTTTCGCGAACGGCACCGTCAGTTCGGCCAGCACGCGCAGCGGGCCCAACGCCCGCGCGACCACCGCGTCGTACCGCTCGCGGTGCCCGCCGACGCGCCCGGTGGGCCCGCGCTCGCCCCGGTCCTGCCCCGCGTCCTCGGCCCGGGCCTGCACACACTCCACGTTCGCGAGCCCGAGCGCGCCCGCCGCCTGACGCAGGAACTGGATCTTCTTCTCCGTCGCGTCCATCAGCGTGAACCGCAGGTGGGGCATGCTGATGGCCAGCGGCATGCCCGGCAGCCCGCCCCCGGTGCCCACGTCGATCACCCGCGCGCCCTCGGGGAGTTGGGCGAGCACGGGGATGAGCGTGAGGGAGTCGAGGATGTGCCGGCGCCAGGCCTCGTCGGGCTCGACGACGCTGGTCAGGTTCGCCCGCTCGTTCGCGTGCAAGAGCATCGCGAGGAACCGCCCGAGCCGCCCGACATCGTCGCCCTCGAACTCGATACCCAGTTCCGCGGCGGCGCCCGCAAACCAGGGCGGGGGCTGCATGGGCGCGACGCCCGCGAGGCCGAAATCGATCGCGTCGCGTTGCGGGGCGGCGGGCTGCTGGCGGGGCCCGGGCTGCTGGCGGGGCCCGGGTCGCTGGCCTGAGCCGGGGCGCTGGCGGGGCCCGGGTTGCTGGCGCGAGCCAAGGCGCTGGTGCGGCGCAGAGCGCGGCGGGCGCCGGGAAGGTGTCATGCGCCCAGCGTAGTCCGCCCGTGCCGGGCCCAGCACGGGGCGCGGGACGGGCCGCGCGGGGCTAGTCCTCGTCCCACTCGAAGCTCTTGCGCACCGTGACGCGGGGGCGGCGCAGCGCGATCGACCACACGAGCCCGGTCATGAGCCAGGACGTGACCATGCTCGAGCCGCCGTGGCTGACGAACGGGAGCGTGATGCCGATGATCGGGAGCAGCCCGAGATTCATCCCGATGTTGATGAACGCTTGCGCGCCGACGAACGCCGCCAGCCCGACGGGCACGAGCCTGCCGAACGGCTCGCGGCAGAGGGCGGCGGTCCACAGGGCGCCGACCGCCCACAGCGCATAGAGCGCCAGGACGCCCAGGCCCCCGCCCAGCCCGAAGCGGTTGACGACGACGGCAAAGACCATGTCGTTGTGCCGCTCGGGCAGCGCGTTGTACCGCACGAGCACGCGCGACATGTGCTGGCCCGCGCCCGCCAGCCCGCCCGCCCCGGCGAGGCGCTTGGCGGTCGCGGACTGCATGTTGATGTCCTGGTCGGCGCTCTCGTCGCCCTGCATCTGCATGACCAGCCCCGCCAGGCGCGCCTTCTGGTGGGGCAGCAGCATCGGGTACGCCGCCGGGGCGGCGAGCGCCGCGAGCAGCACGATGAGCCCGAGGTGCCAGAGCTTGGCGCCGGCGGCGACGAGGACGGCGAACAACGCGGGGATGAACAGGCACGCCGTGCCGAGGTCGGGCTGGAGCACGATGAGCCCCACGGGCAACGCCGTGATGAGCGCCGGGGGCAGCAGCCCGCGCAGCGTGCGATGGTTTCCCTTGTAGCGGAGATACCACGCGAGCGCCATGACCCACGCGATCTTCATGAGTTCGCTGGGCTGCAGGTCGACCGGCCCCAGGTCGATCCAGCTCCGCGCCCCGTTGCGCGGGCGGACCAGGAACGCGGGCACGAAGGGCAGGAGCAGCACCACGAGCAGCGCGAGCGCCAGGCCGAACAGCACCCACGACGCGTATCCGAGCAGCCGGTAGTTCGGAAGGATGATCGCGAGGGCGGCGAGCGCGCCCGCGCCCACGAACACGCCCTGGCGCATCGCCAGCGGGCCCAGTTCGAACAGCGCGCGATCCGCGACGCCCGCCCCGACGTCGATCGCGTGCAGCCCGACCAGCGACAGCCCCAGCGACGCGCCGACGGTGAGCCACGCGGGCCCGGCACGGGCCGCCGCCCCGAGCACCGGGCGCACCCGCACGCCCGGGCGGAGCACCGCCTGATTGGTGTGCACGAACGACACTAGCGACTCCCCGCCCGCGTCACAGGTATCCCTCCGCGACGAGGGCATGGATGATCTGGTTGGCGATCGGCCCCGACACCTTTCCCCCGCTCCCCCCGAAGTCGATCACCACCGCGATCGCGTAGCGCGGGCGGTCTCGACCCGCCAGCACCACGAACCACGAGTGGTCGCCCTCTTCCAGCAGTTCGCGCGGCTCGCCCCGCGTGAAGATCCGCGGCGCCTGCGCCGTGCCCGTCTTGCCCCACACCCGCACGCCCGGCACGTTGAAGATCGGCTCTTCGCCGTTCCCCGTCGCGATGTGGTTGCCCGTCCCCTGGTGCTCGCCCACGCTCGCGCGCAGGCCCTCGATCGCCGCCCGGACGGCGCGCGGGTCCAGCCCCAGGTCGCGCGGCTCGGGACGCGCCGCGCCCACGACGATCCGCGGCTGCACCCACACCCCGTCGCGCGCCAGCGTCGCGTACGCGTTCGCCGCGTGCAGGGGCGTCCACGTCACCGGGCCCTGGCCGATCCCCATCTGCGTCGCGTCGCCCGTCTCGATCCCCAGCAGGGGGTGCGCCGCGTCGAACCCCAGCGCGCCGGGCGCTTCGCCCCCCACGCCCAGCCCGAACGTGCTCCCGACCCCGAAGTCGCGGAACGCGGTGATGACGCCCTCCGGGCCCAGCCGACGCCCCAGCGTGAAGAAGAAGATGTTGCACGACACCATGATCGCTTCCTCGGCCCCGGGGTCGTGCCCCAGCGTCGCCGAGTGCGTCGTCTGGAACCGCTTGTAGATCCAGCAGCGGTACGCGTTGGGCGAGCGCTCGTACAGGTGCCCGGTGCACGCGATCGCCTGCGAGACGTCGTACTTCCCGCGCGCCACCGCCTCTACCAGGATCAGCGGCTTCACGATCGACCCGGGCGTGTAGTACTTCCCCGTCGCCCGGTTCACCAGCGGCGTGCCGACCAGGTCCGCCGCCAGACGCTCGCGCTGCGTCTCCCACTCCTCGCGCGTGTACGTCGGCGTCGAGACCAGCGCCAGGATGTCGCCCGTATCCACATCGAGCACGACCGCGGCCCCGGCGAGGTCCGACCCCACCGGCTGCGTCGGGCTCTCCTGCTTGTGCCAGTCCTGCACGCGCGCCAGCCCCAGACGCGGGTCCAGCAGCGCCTGCACCCGCGCCTGAAAATCCACGTCGATCGTGAGCCGCACGTCGCGCCCCGGCTCGGGGGGCACGAACTCCCGCTCCCCGGTGTCGACGCGCGTCGTCCGCACGCCCCGCAGCCCGCGCAGCTCGTTCTCGTACGTGTGCTCGAGCCCCCACGCGCCGATCCGGTCCCCGTCGCGGTACGACCCGCGGTCGCCGCCCAGCCCGCGCCGCGCACGCTCGGCCACCTCCGGCCGGGCCTTCAAGTACTCGCGCCGCCGGTCCGCGTCGCCCAGCACGTCCACCGTGCCCGACGCCGGATCGCCCGCGGCGCTCTGGAACACCGTGTCGCGCAGCGTTCCCAGAATATGGCACGCCACGCCCGAAACCTCGATCTCCAGCGGCTCGTCCGACGCCACCGGCCTGGGCAGCGTCGTCCGGTCGATCCGCACGCGCACGTTCTCGTTGGGATAGTCGCGCTCGCCGCTGTCGCGCACCGACAGCCCCGGCACCGTCGGCACGATGTCCACCGGCAGCCGGCGCGCCTCGCTCAGGCGATCGTCCGCCAGCGGCAGTTCCAGTTCGACCTGCTCTTCGCTCACGCCGATCGCCCGGAAGCCCCGCTCGTCGTCGACACGCGCGATGACCACGTGCGCGCGCTCCTTCTCCAGGATCGGCGCTTCCGCACGCCGGCGCATCGCCCGCTCGTCACGCGCCGTCGGCGTCCGCCCCGACGCCGCCACTCGCGCGCGTTCCTGTTCGAGCCGGGCGGCGGTGACGGCGTCCTGCCGGCGCGTCACCATCGCGATCACCCCGTCGCGCGCCCGGTCGAGCTGCGCACGCGACACGCCCCCCACCTCCGCCAGCCGGTCCCACGCGCGGTCGAGATGCACCCGGTACACGGGCACGTACACGTCGACCATCGCCTGGCGCTGGTCGCGGCTCAGGCTGCCCCACGCGGACCCAGCCGCCCGGGCCGCCGCCCGACGGGCCTGGTCCGTCGCCCACGTCCCGTCGATGACCCGGTAGTCGACCGCGAGGTCGAACCGTGGACGGTCCTGGGCGAGCACCCGCCCTTTGCGGTCGACGATCCGACCGCGGACCGTCGGGGTCTCCTGGCTGCGTGTCAGCCGCGCCTCGGCGGCCAGCCGCAGGTCCGCGCCCTGCGCCAGCGTGAGGCGGACCAACTGGGCCGCCAGCGGCGACAGCGACAGCACGAAGAGCACCCCGAGCAGGAGCACCCTTCGCTGGAACATGCTGGGAATGAGGACTTTGAGCGACACGCCGACGATAGGATCGGCGATTCCGACGCCGCACCGAGAACGATCGGGCGCCGGTCGCTCAGCGCCGCGTCGCCCGGGTGATCTGCGCGTAGGCGTTGTGGTTGTGGATCGACTCGAAGTTCTCCGAGTTGATCGAGAACCAGCGGACCCGCTCGTCGGACTCCAGCCCCAGGGCCAGGTCGCGCACGATGTCTTCGACGAACTTGGGGTTCTCGAAGGCCTTCTCGGTCACCCACTTTTCGTCGGGGCGCTTGAGGACCGCGAAGACCGGGCAGCTCGCCGCTCGCTCCAGCAACTCTACCAGGTCCTCGATCCACATCATCCCGTTCAGCCGCACCTTCGCCTCGATGCGGCAGCGCTGGTTGTGCGCGCCGTACTTGCTGATCTCCTTCGAGCACGGGCACAGGCTCGTGGCGGGGGCGGCGACCCCCATGATGAAATCGTCTTCCCCGTTCGCGGTGCACTCGAACGTGACCTCGTAGTCCATCAGGCCGATCTGGCCCGTCACCGGGGCGGGCTTCTTGATGAAGTACGTGAACCGGGCCTCGAAGTGCGCGACCTCGGCGTTGAGCCTGCCGCAGATCGCGCGCGTGATCTCCGGGATGCGGTCGGGCGTCACGGGCTCGGCCGCGTGATCGTTCAGCACCTCCAGGAAGCGGGACATGTGCGTCCCCTTCTGGTAGTGCGGGAGCGCAACGTACATGCTGATCTTCGCGACGGTGGCCTGCGTGCCGCCGTCGCGCGTGCGGAGGATGATCGGGTAGGTGATGTCCTTCACGCCCACGCGGTCGATGGCGACATTGCGCAGGTCGTCGGACGATTGCACGTCGGGCATCTTGACGCGGGCGGTCTTCGGGCTGGGGCGAGCGACCGCGGTGCGGGCCGCCGGGCCGCTGGTCCGCACGGGCTTGCGACGAGTCTTCTGCGCCATCGAACCTCCGCGAACGAGCGGGCTGGCTTGTTCACCGGACGATAGGGGGATCGCTCTGTCCACGATACGGGCTTCGATGCCGGAGACGCCCCGGATGCGTCACTCTTCCGCGGCCCGGGCGTCGACGATCGCGCCGCCCCACGACAGCCCGATCGGTGCGCCCAGCAACGCGCCCGCCGCCCAGTCGAGCGAGAGCGGGAGCGCAAGACCGATCACCCGCCCCTGGAACACCGCGTCGACCAGGCGCGAGCCGTGCATGATCGACGCGACCAGCGGCGACACCCCCGCCGCCAGCAGCACGAACAGGCCGACCGTCACGGGCGTGAGCGAGCAGCGCATCGACGACGCCACCAACTGCGCCGCGGCCCCGCACGCGATCGTCCCCGCAACGGCGGCCATCAACGTCTGACCTCGCAGCGGAGTCGCGGCGACGAGCCACGTCGCGAGCACGAGCGCGACCATCCCCACCAGCCCGCTCGCGACCAGCGCGGGCACCGGCGCACCCTCGCCCCGAACAATGCTGGACAAGAGTCCCCCGGCGTGGGGCTTGGCGGCGCCGGGCGGGCGCACGCTCGGCTGGTACCGGGCCGCCACGCGTCCCATCACCAGGGCGAGCGCCACGGTCGCGGCCACCGCGAGCACGTTCTCGATGGCGAGCCACGGGAGCACCGAGCCGGGCGACTCGCCCCGCACCAGCCCGTCGAGCGTGCCCAGCCCCCAGCGTGCCCAGGCGACGACGAGCCCGGCGCACAGGCAGCCGGTGTTGAGCGAGAAGAACCGGGCGCCCAGCAGGCCCACGGCCCCCGCGGCGACGATCGTGAGCGCAGCCCCCGCGAGCGCCGCCCCAGGCGTGTCGTTCACGAGCAGCGTGGCCGCCCGTCCGCCGTCCGCGTCGTGCACGCGCGCGAGCGCCGCCATCGCGAGCGGGCCGAGCACCAGCAGGCACGAGAGAATGAGCGTCCACCGCAGCGCGGAGCGGGTCATGGGGCGGATGATACGGACGCCCCCGGCGCGCCGGCGCCCGCACTATGCGATAATGCCCCGTGGGAGTCCCCGCATGAAACGATTCCGTTCGCAGGCGCCCTCGTTCGACGAGATCGCATCCACGCTCGTCTGGCCGGCCCTGCTCCGCACCGCCCGGCTCGCGCTCCGCCCGGCGCGCCTCGGCCTCGCGGGCGTGCTCCTCGTCATCCTGGGCCTGCTCGTGCACCTGCCCTCGCTCTGGCTAGGCGCGGGAGAGGGCCCCGCACCCACCCTCGCCAACCTGGGCAGCGAGGCCCTCGACCGCTTCCGCAGCGGCGTCGTCCGCCTCGACCTCACCCTTGCACTCGACGCGCTCGCCGACCTCACGCTCGGCGCCCCGCTTCAGTCCCTCCGCAACAACCCGTGGAGCACGCTCGCCATCGCGCTGCCGGCCCTGGCGGCGTGCGGGGTGCTCGGCGGCGCCATCTCGCGCCTCACCGCCGAGGAACACGCCCTCTTCGTCCGGTCGCCCTGGACATCCGGGCTCGGCATCGCCCTTTCCCGGGGCGTCTCGCTCGCGCTCGTGCTCATCGCGCCCGTCGCGCTGCTCGCGATCGTGTGCGCCCTCCTCGCCGGCGCCGGCTATCTGCTGCTGAGTTTCCCCGTCGCCGACGTCGTCGGCGGGGTTCTCTACGGCGGGGCGATGCTCGTCGGCGTGCTGGTCGTCGTGTTCGGGCTGGCCCTGCTGCTGGGCGCCCCGATGCTCGTGCCGGGCGTCGTGTGCGAAGGCACCGACGCGATCGACAGCGTCCAGCGCACCATCGCGTACGCCCTGACCAAGCCCGCACGCCTCGTCGCGTACCTGGCCGTCCTGCTCGTGCAGTTGTTCGTCGTCGTCTCGGTCCTCGAAGTCGTCTTCGGCGCCGGACAGCGCCTGACCGCCGCGACGACCACGGCGCTTATCTCCGAGCCGCGACGGGAGCGCCTGGAGCGAGCGGCCCGGGGAGAGCCGGCCCCGCCCGCGCCCCCGCGCGACGATGCCGCCCCCCCGCGTGTCGGCGCCTCCCGCTTCCTGCGATTCTGGGCGGCCATTCCCTCGCTCGCCATCGGGTCGTACGTCATGAGTTTCTGGTTCACCGGCGGCACGCTTCTCTACCTCACCATGCGGCGCGTCTGCGACGGACAGGACGCCCAGGAACTCTGGCGCCCGGGCGCCACGCCCGGGCTCGCGTCGGTTGATGTCGAGCCGCATGCTGAGTCCGACGATGACGACTGATCCGCCCGCCGTCTTTCCGGGCGAAGATCTCGCCGCGCGGGGTGTCGCGCTGGCCGGCTGGCTGGCCGAGCAGGGCGTCACGCGCCTCACGCTGATCGATGCCGCGGTCCGGCGCAGCGACCACCGCCCTCGCGAGACCGATCTGCCCGGGCTTCTGGTCGAGCGTGTGGCGCGAACCGGCGCGTGCCGCGTGCACGCCGACCGGTGGCAGTTCACGGCGACGCCGGGGGCGCTGACGTCGAGCCCGGGTGCATCGGCGGATCCGGGAGCGTGAGCGGCGCGGGCCCGGGGCGCGCGGGCGCCAGGTGCGACTGGTCCATCGCGTTCGGCAGGTCGGCGATGCGCACCGCCTGCCCGACGCTGAACGCGCCGACACGCGTGCGTCGGAGGGACGCCAGCAACCCGCCGACGCCGAGCGCGCGTCCGAGGTCGCGTGCCAGGCTGCGAACGTAGAAGCCCTTGCCGCACTCGATCTCGACGGTCGCGATGGGCCAGGCGAAGTCCGTGAGTCGCAGCGCGGAGACGAACACGGGGCGGGGCAGGAGCTGCGGGGGCGTGCCCGCCCGCGCGAGGGCGTACGCCCGCCGCCCGTCGACGTGCACCGCCGAATAGACCGGGGGCGTCTGCAAAATGGTGCCGACGAAGCCCGTGAGCGCGCGCTCGACCGCGCCGCGCGTCGGGGGCACCGGCACATCAACGGGCGTGCGTTCGCCCTCGGCGTCGTCGGTCGCGGAGTTCGCGGACAGATCGACCTGCGCGACGTACGCCTTCTCGCCCGCCATGTAGAGGTCGCACAGGCGCGTCGCCCGCCCGACGAGCACCACCAGCAGCCCCGACGCGAGCGGGTCGAGCGTGCCGGCGTGCCCGACCTTCACGCGCTTGGGCGCACCCCCCTCGCGCAGCCGCCGGCGGATGTTCGCGCACACCTGCATCGACGTCGGCCCGACGTGCTTGTCGATGAGCAGCAGGCCGTCCAGCGGCGGGGGCTCGGTCATGGCGGGAACTCCCCGAGCCGCCACGTGCCGGCGGCGCCCTTGGGGTAGTTGAAGCCCGAGACCTCGTCGAGGGTGCGGAATCCGCGCCAGCGAGCGGCCATCGGCGCGGGCATGACGATGAGCGCATCGGGATTCTCGCGGAGGAAGCCGCGCGTGTCGTGCTCGTTCAGCCACACCACGCGCCCGCGCGTGAGGAACCGCGAGCTGTCCTCGTGGAGTTCGACGAACGCGAGCGGGCGGGTGTCTCGCGCCCCGTGCCGCCCGGCCGCCTTGACCAGCCTGTCGACCACCCACAACTGCGGCGCGTGCGCCAGCGTCACGCCGATCATCACGAGGCTCGCGGCTCCCAGGCCCGCGGCGTGCGTGAGCACGCGCGAGTAGTCCCGGCGCGAGATCTGCCCGTGAGCGTCGATCAGGAACGCCAGCACCCCCGCCACGCTCGCCCCGACCACGCCCCACGCCCACCACGCCCCCGCCGACGCCGCCAGCACGCCCACGAGCCCCCCCGTCGCGCCCACCAGCACGCCCGCGATGCACCAGGCCCGCACCAGCGCGACCACCGTGGGCCGTGCGCGCCAGCGCAGGAGCCACGCGGACCTCGACATCGCCGCCCGGGCCGCCAGGAGCGCCAGCGCCGGGTACAGCGGCATCACGTAGTGCGGGAGCTTGGTCCCGATCGCCTCGAACACGATCCACGACGGCACCAGCACGCACAGCAGGAAGCACTCGGCCGGGCGGCCCACGCGCAGCGTGCGGAGCGCGCCGCGCACCCGCGCGACCACGCCCCCGGCCGACGGTTCCCAGCGCAGCCCGACACGCACCCCCCGGACGATCGAACCGACCAGCCACAGCGACCCGGGAAAGAACATGACCACCGTCAGCACGAGGTGGTACCCCGGCGGGCCCCAGTGCCCCTCGGCCCCTTCCACGCTGCGCCCCAGCGTCTCGGTGTGGATGATCCCGAGGTAGTTCTCGAACCCCACGCGCTGGGCGACCAGCAGCACCCACGGCATGACCGTCACGCCCACGATCGCCACACCGAGCAACGGGCGCGTCGCGCGCAGCGGCGCGAGCGATCCGCGCAGCACGCACCACACCAGCAGCGTCATCCCGATGATCAGGGGCGGGGCCGGTCCCTTGGCGAGCACGCCGAACCCCACCGCGATCCACAACGCCGCGGCCCGGGCGACGCTGGGGCGACGAAGCGTCTCCCACAGCAGCCACACCGCCGCGGTAGTGAACGCGATCATGAGCATGTCGGCGCGTGCCTGGCGTGCTTCCCAGGCCATCAGCGGGCAGATCGCCACGAGCGCGGCGCCCGCCCACGCCGCGTTCGGGGCGAACATCGAGCAGCCCAGACGCCACGTCAGGAGCACGACGAGCACCGCCGACACGAGCGAGGGCACGCGGTACATCCAGATCGCGTCGCGGCGCACGTCGCCGCCGCTCAGCGCCTGCGCGGTCCGCGCCTGCACCCAGTAGATCAGGGGCGGCTTGTTGAGCCGGGGCCGCTCGCCCACCTTCGGGATCACCCAGTCGCCCGATTCGGCCATCTGGCGGCTGGCCTGCGCGAACCGCGACTCGTCGCGGTCGACCGGGGGCATGTTCCACATCGCCGGCAGATACACTGCGAGGCAGATCAGCACGAGCAGGAGCCCGCCCCACCACGTCCCCGCCAGCGCGCGCCGCCCCGACGTCTGGCCGAACCGCCCCGGCATGACCACGCCCAGCACGTCCATGCAGGCTCCGACCGCGGCGATCCCCGCGCCCGCCGACTATACCCGTCGCGCCGCCCTCGCCCTGCTCGCCGGCGCCGCCCTCACGTGCCTGTGCCTCCTCGTCGACGAGCCCGTCGCGCGGGCCGCCCTCCGCCTGCAGGACGGCGGCGATCTCCGCCTTGGAGGAGACGTCCGGCGCACGCTCCAGTTCCTGCAGCAGTTCGGCGATCTTGCGTCGAGCCTCATCGCGGGGGCGTGCGTGCTGCTGCTCGACCCGGCGAAGCGCACCCGCGTGCTGGACTGGATCGTCGCCGCCCTCGCGACGTCCGCGCTCGTGCAGGTCGCCAAGATGGCGTTCGGCCGCCCCCGACCGCGCGTGGTCTTTGACCCCGCCAGGTCGGCGTCGGGATTCGAGAGCGTGCCCGTCGTGTCGTTCACCCCGCCCTGGTCGACGTTCGACCTGGTGCGCCCCGGGGCCGACGGGCCCGGCCTGGTCGAGCGGCACGCGTGGGAGTTCTGGGGGGGCATCTCCTCGGACCTGTGGTCGATGCCCTCGAGCCACACATCGGCCGCGATGGTGCTCGCGGTCGCCCTGCACGCCATGTATCCCCGGCTGGGCGTGCTGGTGTGGACGCTCGCGGTGATCGTCGGTCTCTCTCGCGTGATCTTCGGCGCGCACTTCCCGTCCGACGTGATCGCCGGCGCGACGCTGGGATACGCCGCCGCAACCCTGGCGATGCACGGGCGATGGGGCGAGCGGGCCGCGTCACGCGTGCTACCGCGCGGGCCTCGCGCGGCCTAACCTTGCGATTCCCCCAGCCGGAGAGGTGTCCGAGAGGCTGAAGGAACGCGACTGGAAATCGCGTAAACGGGCAACCGTTTCGGGGGTTCGAATCCCCCCCTCTCCGCTTCACAATCGAGGGTCGTCAGTTTGTGCCTGAAAAACAGGCCTGAACCGACGACCCTCGATTTCGTTTTGGGTGGCTGTCCCCAAAAGTGTCCCCAGTCGGCCAAAGCGGCGCGGTGGCAACTCGGCACCGAACGGATGCCTTCGCCTTTCGTGCCTACTTTGTTTTTCGCTCAGCGCGCGGGCGGGATCAGCGGTGACTTTGCCGCGGCAGCCCAAGCTTCGGCGGCAGCCTTCGAGAAGCCCTTTGGGCCGTCGGCCGCAACGAACCGACGACGTTCGTGACGGAGCACGCCCGCGGCAACCATGAAGCGCGTGCAGACCCGCACGCGGTAGTCTGGCAACTCCCCCAGCGACTTCCGAAGCGTGTCGAACAGGAGCATGAAGTCGAACGGGTCCTTCCGACCACCGGCGAACTTGACGACCGCGGCGTACACCGCATGCGGGGTGCGGAACGGCTCGGTCATCGGGCCGCGGTACTCGGTCAGCGTTTCCTGCCCGTCAAACGACTCGACGCGGTACTCGGTGATCCGAGCGCCCGTTCGGCCCTCACGCTTCGGAGGACCGGCGGCGACGCGGGCGAGCTCCGCCTCGACCTGGGTCCGGCTGCGGTTGAGATGGGTCAGCGCGATCGACAGATCGGCCGCCTTTGCGCCCTCCCGTGCAATACGGGCTTCGAGCAGCACTTGGACGTTGCCGAGGGACTCAGACCAGGAGTTGGGGGTTGAACGTGCCACTTTCAGAAGGTCCACTGTAGGACTGTAGTACGGTCAGAGCCGATCGGCATTGCCGACTCGTCGACGTGGCTCTAGGCACAATCCGTTGAGATGTCGGCTTAACAGACACACGGCGCGTGCGATTGCATTGAATCTGACGCGTCGTGTCAAGAGGCCCCATCGTGATTGGATGGCGTTGTCTTGGCCGGAAGTGCGTGAGACTCTCCAAGATCATCGATAGAGCAGCGATGCTCAAAAGGCCTGGATCGGACCGTTACTCTCGTTTGGACGGTGCGAGAGGGGGAACCAGAAGTGTGGCCCACACGTCGAGCGAAGCGGCAAACGGTCTCCAATGGGCATGTCTTGCAACGAGGTTTCCGAACCGTGCAAGTCGTAGCTGCAAGGTCCAGGATCGCCCAGTTGATTTCGCGGGCCCGCGGATGATCTACCACCGCGCGTGCGAGGGCCTGAAGCCACGGGTCGTATCGAATGTCGACGAGGGTTCGGGGCGAGAAACATCGCTCCAAGATCCGCGCCATGTTCACGTCGAGCAAGGGCTCTCGCTTGCCGTGGCAGAACAGCATCGCGGCGTTCGCCACGTATTGTCCGACGCCCGGCAAGGCTTCAAGGTCATCGCGATTGGTAGGGAATCTTCCACGCCTTGTTCGCATCTCGGCTGCCAGTGCGCGGAGCGACGCGGAACGTCGTCTCCAAAGGCCTATTGGTTCCAGGAACGCGCGGAGCTCGTCCTCGTTTGCCAGTGCAAGAAGGTTCCAGCTGGGAAACCGCTTCACGAAGCGTGGGAAAAACCCCGCCACGGTCTCGGCCCGCGTGCGCTGGAGGAGGAGCTCCGACACGATCAGGGCGTAGCCAGAGGCCGACCGGTTGCGCCACGGAAACTGGCGCCCGTGCGATCGAAACCACGAGAGAATCAGGCGGCGAAAGGCGCGCAATCGCCATTGCTCACGACCGAGCCGGGCAACGATGCTCTGCGAACGCTGGCCAGTCATGGTCCGCCGCGGCCACTCGCGCGGTGGGCAAGCAGGTATTCGCGGCCCTCGCTCGTCAATTCGCGTCCGCGCGGACCGTGCCTGATGAAGCCCAGACGCACGAGGAAGGGCTCCACGTCGTTCAAGATGCGATCCTTGTCCACCGTTCGCATGAGGTTCAAGATGTTCTGCTCGCCGACGGGTGCATTGGCCCGCTCAAGGATGGCGAGGTACTCGAAGTCCATGCGCGTGAGCCCGCGAGCGTCGATCTCCCTGGCACGCCGCACTTCCTCCAAATGATCAAGGATCGTCTTGGATTCCTCCGCGACCAAAACGGCCGTTTCAAGCGCCTCGGCCAACTGTATGGCAATTCGCGGAACGCGGCGGCCCAGCCGAGCGACGGACTCGTACACGGGTTCGGGCCAATCGTCGTGTGGCACCTTCCAGCGGAGAATGCGGGCGACCTCGGCTTCCGTGTACTCGCGGAGCTGTATCTCGTCGCACCTGCTTGCGAAGGCGGCATCCACGTCCGACACGCGCGTGGTCGCGAAAAGGAACGTTGTCCTCTGAACGCGGGCAACGTGATCGTTCAGGACGACCGTGCGGTCGGCCGCTTCGAGCATGGTGAGCAACGCTTCCTGGAGTGCCCGCGGCACCAGATGCACCTCGTCGATGAAGATGATGAGGGGCGGGTACTCCAGGACGGGCAGGCCAACTTGCTGTCCCACTTGCGAGGCGGTGAGGTTGTGTGACGAGAGTTCGCCGTTCACCATCTCGAACAACTTGTCGCGGCTTGACACGCCGCGCCCGTCCAGCTTGACGAACGGCAGGCCCAGAGCGCGTGACATGCGACGGGCAAGCTCGGTCTTGCCGGTACTCGGCAAGCCGGTGAAGAGGTAGTTCTTCGCGAGGTGCGGAGGATTCTCGATGAGTGCCCGCAGCAGGTCGTTAGACAACCGGGTTACCGCAGGCTCGTTTCCGATGAAGCCTTCGAATGCGTCGCGCACACGCTGGCGCACCTCAGACGGGACACGCGAACCGGCTTGGGGCTGGGTCGCCGGCGTGATTGCGGCGACAGTTGGAGAAGCAGCGGGAGTTGCTGTGAGATTCGCTGCAGATGGCCGGGTTGGTGCCGTCGAAGCAGGGGTCTGGCCCGCGGTCGGGGCCAGTGACTGCGCCGGGACTGGTGCGGCCGGCAGCTCTGGTATTGCAACTGGGGCCTGTGTTGCCGACAACGGAGGCGCTGTTGGCACGGGGGTAACCGGGACGGCAGGAGGCGCGGTGGCAGCCGGTGGAGTCGCCGCAGCACCGCAGCCCGGGAACGAGAAGTCCATCTGCGTAACTGCCGTGTCGGCTGCCACGGAAACTCCCGTGCCACCGGATAGCAACGCCCGGGCATCGTCTTGCGACACAATAATCGTGTCCTGACGGTGATCACCGTCCAGGTCGGCAACGCGCGTTGTCTGCGAGCCGTCAAACACCACTAGCCTGCCGGCCGTTGTAACCGTTATGCGGGCGGTCCCTTCGAGCACGTCCTGCATGGTGCGCTGGTGCACGGCCGCCCAGTCCTGGTTCGGGTGCTGATGTAGCCAGTGGGCGGCGTAAATGCGGAAGGCAAAGTCGAGGAGCTGGGCGAGCAACGCGTTCACGCAGGTGCGCCAGAGATCGCTGGCAGGAGGCTGTGTCCACAACGCTTGCAAAAGGCCGCCCAGAGTTTGTGCCTGAGTGAGCGCATCGCGCATGTCGGTTGCCGCCATGCCGGTGGCGCGGTACTTGATCTCGACGGGAGTGATCTTGATCGAGACCGGTTGCGCCGCCGCGGGCAACTGGATTGCAACGACCAGAAGGTCGGGCCGCTGCGCACTAGCGGAGGCGGGCAACGACGCGCGACGAAGCCGGTCAAACAAGTCCTCGTAGGGATCCACCGGGAGAACAAGGTGAATGCAGCTGCCTAGCCACACCGGAAGGCGCGCGGTGGTAGCGTTCGGACGGAAGGCATCCTGGAGAAGCCGGGTGGCCAAGAGCAGTCCGAGCTCCCCGCGCGATTGGCTCCCCCCGCTCGCGAGGCGTTTGAGAATCGGGATGCCGTGCCGGGAAACTTCTTCGAGCAAGCCGGGAATACTCGGCGGCGGGTTGACAACGAGCGAGGCAGCGTGTTCAACGGCGTCGCACATGGCCGTGGTCGGCTGCGCGACGAGGTAGTACCCAAGGCTACTTTCGCCGCCGCCCAAGACGCCGGGCAACTCGTAGTCCCATAGGAACCCGCTTTGCGAGACGGTGCCGCGCACGATGCACGCGGGATCGACCTGATTCGACGTGAGCGAGAGGAAAATGGCGTCGCGTAACCTGCTTCCTACGGCGTCCTGATTCGGCGTAAACCGGAAGTGTGTGTGTTGCGCGTCGGCGTTGACCAGTTGCTCGTACTGCTGGACCGTACGCGACAAAAGCGATGGAAGATCGTTTCCCGCGAGACGCGTCGTGGACACGCGTGACTCCAGGATGGACCTCGCGTCGTGGAAGTCCTCGCGGATGCGTGCCCTATAGAGGACGCCAGGAGTCGTGGCCGACCGGGTCCCGCCGGCGACCGCCTCGTGCGACCGGGCTCCAAGCTGGTCGATGATTGTGAGGTCGAGCTTGGGAACTTGCGCCGCGGGATGAAGCTTGAACCACCGCGCCCGCTCGCCGGTAATCTCTGAAAGGTCGGCAAGCTCTTCGGGCGACGGGTCGCTAGCGCCCCTGGTGTCAAAGACCTCCACGCGCAGGCTGTTCGATGGGTTAACGAAGTCCTGCGAGTGCTGCGCCTTGCTCCAGCGAAAAACCCCGTCTCCGCACTCGCTGGATGTCTCGGCATCGCCGACGATCCCCACGCGAAGCGTCGCGCGGGCGGGGAGCAGGCGGTTGACCTCGTCGAGGCTGTCTTCTGTTTGCTGGGCGGTGAAGCCTCCCGTGATGGCCTGCACTTGCAAACCAAGGTCGAATAGGCGGCGCATCGCCTCCGCGCGCGGGACGGGCCTGTCAAGATACGCGGTGTTAATGAGCACGGCCCAGTGGGGATGCTCGCATGGCAGCGAGAAGAACGCGCGCGGCTTCAAAGCGTGGCCATCCCACAGTTGCAACAGGGCCGCGTCCGGGCAGTGCGCCGGGCTCAACAACCCCGCGCCGGGGCAGGGGTGGGCGAGCGAGTCCGCTAGTTGTCGCTGCGCGGTGGCATGCCAGGCGAGCCGCAACGGGTGAAGGGGTGACAGGAGAATCACGACGGGCTCGTCGGTTGCCACGTGGCGACCGGCCTGAGCATTCCACTCGGCCGTGTGAATCGCCATTACGTCTAGCCAGCCCGCGGCTGAGGCATCCTGAGCCAGCCAGTCGTGATACTGGCGAAGGTACTCCGAGACAAGCGGGGCAAGGGCTGCGTTGCCGAGGTCGATCTCGGAAATGCACCGCTGCTCCTGATTGAGAACCGTTCGCACTGCTTCGCGGGCAGCAAGCAAGGCGGGCGGCGGCGTGATGGCCGGCCGTGGATCAATCTGCGGCGTGACATCGCCCAGGGAGCGCGACGCGGTCCAGTCAACAACGCGGACGCCCGCACCCTCGGAGGTCCAGCACGCGATAACGGGACGCCAGCTATCCGCCGCTCCGAGGTACGAACCCAACTCCAGACGGTGGATCGCGTTGTCCGGCGCATGGGGTATGCACTTGCGCTTCGGTTCGCGGTGCTCGCGGATCAAAGCCGCCAGCCGCGAACTGGCCACGTCGGCGATGTCCTGAACGGTGACGAGCAGGGTCCATTCGCCGACCGTCGTTCCGGCCTGATTGGTGAGAGTTACCGTGAAAGTGTCGTTGTCTTCCACGTCAACGGTGATCACCGTTGACCAGGCACCGGCTGCCGTGGCCTGGATCTGGGGCGCCTCGCCCGGTCGGCCAACACTGACATGGGTAACGGAATCGACATGAAAGACGGTGAGGTCTGTGTTTCCGCCCCTGGAGAGGCTGAGTTCCTGCGTCCACGCGCCGCTACGGGCAGCATGCACGGGCAGCCCGTTCCGCTCCGCGTCGCGTGCAACAACCAAGCCACCGCAGGCGAACGACTGCAGCACGATCACGTCCACTGTGCCAGCGCGGAAGTTGTTCGCCTCGACTTTGTACGTTAGGGGCTTGCGGTGGGCCGGGGCCGCGGCATCGGACACCCGCGACGGGTCCATTGCGAGCGGCGGCACGGCTACCGGTTGCGCGCGGTCTACCTTGCGTGTGAATGAGAGGGGACCCGGAACGGCACCCTGCGCGGCGGAGGCCTGGAGTTCCGCGGTTGTGGTGACGACAAATGGTCCCTTTCGCACCGGGCTCGCGCCTGCTAGCCCGTTCGTGCAAGCCAGAGCTAGACGGCCTTGCTGCGGTCCCTGGTCAAGCTCGGCGAGTATTTCGGCAAGGACAGGAGTGGTCAGCGCGTCGTACCAGGACGGGGACGGCGTGGTTACGCGGTAGTACCTGGAGGGCGCTGTCTGGAGCAGCGTTGGTGAGAACAGGCTTGCGGACAGGTGCGTATACAGGGAGTCAAGGCTGTTCCCGATGCCGTGTTGCTGTGCCGCAGCGGTTGCCTTCATCTGGTCGATGGCGTCGCGAAGTCCCTCGGTAGCGACGAACTTGCCCAGGCCGGCAAGGGTGTCGTACGCGCCCCGAAAGCCCGCGCCGCTGGCACCCAGCACTGGAAGGCCGGCTGCGCGGCAGGCAGCATCGACGCCGGACGGCCCGGGCACGGTGGATAACAGCCGGTCGATGACCTCCCAGGTCATGGCGTCGCGCGCGGCGGGTTCCAAGTGCGAGGACTCGGTACGGACAAGGCGCAAGAGGTCCCGGGCCTGAGGCTCTTGAAGGGCCAGTCGCGTCGCGACGGCACCGGTTAGATGGGCCTGCAGCGGATCGTCTCCGGCACGTGTAGACCCGATCTGGCCGATCGTCTCGGTCGTGTTTGCAAGCGACTCCGGGCGATTATCCCACGACCGGCGGCTGGCAAGTATGAGGACGCGGGGCCGGCTGTTCCTGATGGAGACCGCGTAGTCCCAACCACAAACCTGCGAGAGCCCCGTGCCTGCCGCGGGTGCCCCCGGGTCTACCAGAAGCACTACCACGTCGCGCGCCGGCGTGCCAGGCACGAGATGCCAATCGTGTTGCCCCGCGCTTGTCAGGATGGAAAAGAGCTCGCGGATCGCCGAGTCAGGAGGCCCCACCATGACCGGACGAACCGGGCCGTTGGGATCGCGCGCAATCGCCGCGCTGAAGTGCTGCTCGGCGTAGGTCTTCAAGCATTCTGCAAGGGCGCGCATCCAGGGATCCTCTTCGCTCTTTCAAGCTTCAAAATGGTCTGACCAGCAACCTACCACCGGCCGCGTCGGGGCTATCCACGACCAGGCCCAGCATGGAAAGGTCTCGGCCCGTTTTGCCATGCACCAGTTCGCCAGCCGGGACGCGAAGCCCATAGTCCCCGAGATGTCGCCTGAAATCGTCGAGGCTCACCGGGATTGCCGGGTTCGCAGAGCAGCACGCGTGCACCAGAGCCACAAGCATGGCGGGGCCGGGCTGCACCGGGAGGGGCTTGCGCTCGTCCGCGTAGGCCAGCAGGTAAGACAGGTCGTAGCAACGCTGGTCGGGGTCCTTCGCCTTGACTTGGCCGAGGCTGTGACGGGCAAACTCGAACAAGTTCTTGGTGTAGCCCGAGTCGCACTGGGCAAGTGCCCGGAGATCCTCTCGACTGTCGAACAGGCCCCCGACCTTGGCTCGCAACCACTGCCCTGCATCGCCCGCGTCGATCGCTTGCCGGTTCGCGTGCACATGGGCGAGAAACTCTGCGAGCGCGACGGGGGCGCTTTTCTGTGGCATCGTGCTGAAACCGATCGGAACAGTGGGCGCCCAGGAGACGCCGGCGTCGTCCAGTCGGCAGAGAAGTAAGTTCAGCCCGGTCCTCGCGTAGGCGTACAACTCGATCATGCGCTCGACGAGGGACTCCGCGTCCGCGCCGAGTTCGAGGAGCGGCCTTGCCTCGTCGTGCGTTTCCCAGATCGCCAACTCGACCGCCGGCGCCGATGGCGGGGTGCCTCCCGAGGCGACGGCGAGCACCTGCTCCCATGCCAGGATGTTTGCGTTGCAGGTCCAAAGCACGTGCATACCGAGACCAAGGCGAAGCATGGCTTCGAGCAACACCGTCCACTGGCGACGGGTGAGCGACGGTTTGATCGCGAGCACCGCGGGAAGGTCGGTGCAAAACCGCTCGGCCGGGCTGAGCCGCGGTGGCGGGGTGGTTGCCACGCGGCGTGCCCGCAGCACGTCGTCACCAAGTGCAATCTGCCGGAAAGGCGCGGGTGTCACCGGGACCGGGTCTACGCCCTGCAGGCCCTGCCGCAGAGCATCCTCCACGTAGCGTGCAAACACGTCGTCGGTCGGTGCTACTTCCAGCGCCTCGCCGAGAGCGACAACCAGTGCCTCGCCGTCCGCTTTGCCTAGCCCCGCACCGATAGTCTCCAGCAACAAGTTGGACGGGTTCCACCGGCTCCTCGGGCGCTTGCCGAGCACGCCGGCAATCCGCGCGATGGTCGGGACGATCGGCATCAGCTGCCGGGACGCCGTGGGGCTGAACTGGCCGTGGCGAAGTGGGCTCGCGATGCCACCTCGCTCGGTGAGAAGTGGCATCCACACTTCGCGGCCTCCCACTCCCGCTGGCATCGAGGCGGGCGTGCGTGCGATGTTCTCCAAGTCAATCGTGCTCTCGTTCACGCCCAGTACCAGCCGGCGACATGCAGCCGCAAGTAGAACCTCGCCCGTTGACCACTCCGGCGCGGTGGTGTATAGCAGCGATCCCTCGTAGGAGGGGTGCCGTTTCTTCGTGGGCTCGCTCTCGAAATCCTGGACCTGCATGGAACTCCTAGCTATTCAGGCACGATAGTGGGCTGTCCCGCCGCAACGGGGAGCGTCAGTTTCTGGTTGGCGGGCAGCTTGATGGACGCGCGACCGTCAACAAAGAGGTCGTCCGCGCGGCACAGGCCACCTGCAATCCTGTGGCGGACCCGGTCGATCGCGGCGCGAACTCCGGCCGGTAGGCTGCTCCCGGCGCAGCCTTCCTTTCGCAGGCGGATCGCCATGAAGAAATCAAACGTCAGGGGAATGCGGTAGTTGAGGCTTGTGAACTCGATGCACGGCACGTCGTGGCCGGGAGTGGTCGGGGTCCCGACCGGTGCCGCGATTGGGCGGATGCCGGGGCCTTGCCCCTGAAGGCTCACCAGCGGCTGACGATCTGCCGTGGGTTGGCCGAGAATCTCCAGCATGTTGAACCGCGGCACCGTTTCTCCGAGCAGCGGTTGCAGCGCGCCTCGCACCGCCGCTAGCCGTGTCACGTCGCGAAGCGACGCCTCGTAGTCCGCGAGGTACTCGTCCAGCGCGTGGTGTCCGAAGCGAAGCCCGGCGCTCCGTTTGGCGATCATCGCGGAGATCTTGCGGATCAGGCAAACGGCGGCGATTGCCGTCGCCGACTCGCGTCCAAGCGTGTCCCACTCGTCCTCGGCCTTCTCCAAGAGGGCGAGAAGGCGATCCTCCAGCGGTGACGGCGCGGACGCCTGGAACGCCGATCGGCCTTGCTCTACCGATTGGCAAAATGCGTCTTCGATGACGCGAAGCGCGTGCACGGGATCGACGGGAGTATAGGTTGCCGGGTCAAGCCGCGCGTAGTCGCGCAACAAGGTGTCGCGGATGGGCTTGGACGAGGCGCGACTGTCGCCGATGGCGATGGCGGCGGTGAGCGCCTGGGTGAGCGGTTGCAGCTGCGCTGTCACGGTTCGCTGCTCAAGGAAGGCGCTGGCAGTCTGGCGAGCTTCTCCGCCGCGGAACATCGCGTTGGGATAAAGCTGCGACGCGAGCGAGAAGACGCTTCGAGCGTCGGCCGCGGCGGTGCCGGTGGCGGCATTGTGCTGGTGAACCCACTGGCATGGATGGTTCGCAGGCTCGAAGTCACTCCACTGTCCGACAAGGAGTTCCGCGGCAAGCGAGAACGCGTCGCGGAAATTCCAGCGCTGGCCGCGGGCGAGTTCTCCGCGCCGAAGAAGCGTGTGCAGGTTGGCGCGCTGTGCATCGGCCCGGAGCCACTCGGCGTTTTGGCGAAACGGGCACGATGCTCTCGACGTGCAATCCTGGCAACGGCCGGCCGTCTCCCACCGTGTGGCATCCACCGCCTGCCGAAGCGTCACCTCGAATGGACTTGGCCCTTGCCCATCCGCTAGTAGGCTCTCTACGTCAAGCGGCCAACACGCGAAGCGTTCGTCGTCCAGCGGCCAGCATCGCTTTCGGCCGGCCAGAGTTTCATGCCCGAGGCTCGACGCCTGGATGACGCTCGCAAGCAGACGCGTGACCACATTGGTCGGACCGTAGGCTCTCACCGCCTCGTTCATCGCGCGCGCCAGCAGGCCGCGGTTCGCGCAGGCGACGAAGACGGGCAGCGGCGGCGTCGCTGGATACGTGAACAAGTCCGCGAGGTCATCGGCAAGTTCAGCCGCGGCGTTGCCGTTTGCGGATTCGGTCGCGGTCGCGTCCTGGACCACGATGAGGCGCGCCACCTTGGCGGCAAATTCCGTGGCACCTCGCGCCAGGTCAGCGGTCCGGATTTCGACCTTTCGGGGCAAGAGGCCGGGGCGTGAGAACTGCTGCCGGAGCGCGTCGGTGAGGCCGCCGCCGGCGCCGAGAGCCGTGTCGAGGTGAGTAAGAAAGTCCTGGACCGTTTCGGACTTGCCGTTTCCCGGGCCGCCGACAAGGAAAATCCATCGTGGTTTTGACTGCGCGCTCGCTGCGATTTCGGTCGCGAGGGTCCTAAGGCGGCGGACGAGCGCGGTTTCGATGATTTGGCCGACGGGGTTTGGGCGCGGTTGGAAGGGAACGTGCACACCACCGGCCGAGTGGCCATGCCACGTCAACAGGTCCACGACGTGTGGATTCAGGTTTGCTGGCATGGTGCCTCCGGCAACCCGAGGTTGCGCTTCAAATCGGCAATCAGTTCACCGACAACTTCCGCGAGGAACGGTGGCACAGCATTACCGGCTTGCGTGTACCTAGGGCACTCGCGCAACCGCCGATCCCCGCCGGTCGTGTACTTCCCCTTGAAGTCGTACCAGTCTGGGAAAGACTGGAGCCGAGCGTACTCGCGCACTGTGAGGATGCGGGGTTCCGAGTAGTGCAGAAAATCGTCGGGCAACGTCGTCAGCGTGTGAGAAGGCTTGTCCGGGTGCAGCGGAACGACGCACTGCTTCTTGAGGTCAAATCGCTTCCGGTCGGTCGCGGACAACTGCACGCCCTTTCGGCATGTGGAGAGGATGTTCTTGAAGCGCGTGGTCACCTCGTCGCCGTGTCGCGCGAGGCGAAGGCTGTTGGGAGCAGTCCCGTTGAGCGTGCCGTGCAGTAGGCGTTGGTAAGTACTTAGCGGGTGCTTGTACTCGATCTGCTTGAACCCCTTGGAATCTACGCACTCGATGATCCTGTTCTTCTCTCTCGCCAAATCGGAGATCGCCTGCTTGACGGTCACCGGTTTGTCGGCGGGCAGCCCCTTGTGCTGAAGGAACTTCTTGCGGCGGGTTTCGAAGTCCTTGAAGGGATCAAAATCGGTGAGGTCCTTCAACAGGGGCTTCTTGATGGCGAGCATGATGTAACGAGGGCGAAACTGCGGCACGCCGACATCCGTGCCATGCACGAGCTTCGTGAAGACGCGGTACCCGGCCTTGTCCAACCGGGCCTTGATCTTCTCCGAGAACGGCTGGGGCGGTCGGCCGCGTCGCTTCTTGTTCTTCACCCCATTCTTGAACGCGACGGAGATGCCCTTCACGTTTTCGAGAAGCACGAACGACGGTTGCAGCACGTTGACCAGCGTGATGTAGTGCTTGAAGAGCTCGTTGCGAGGATCGTTCCGCTTCCTGCGGCCCGCGAGCGAGAAGCCCTGACACGGCGGGCCACCCGCGAGGAGGTCAACCGTGCCCCTCATGGCGGCAAGTTCATCTTGGTGCTTCTTAATGAAGTGGCTGATTTCGATCGGGGTCTTCTCAAGCCAGTCTGGCCACGCGTAGCGAAACGGGCAGTTAACTTGCCCATCAACCAGATTGTGCTTGAGCGTCTCGAACGCGATCGCGTCGCGCTCGACTGCAAAGAGGCCGTTCCAGCCGGCTGACATGAGCCCGAGGGAAAGGCCGCCGCAGCCCGCGAACAGGTCTACGAAGTTTCCCGCCTGCGATGACTTCGCCGGTGCCGGCGGGTCGGTGTTCATGCGCCTCTCCTGCTCGCGTGACGCGAGCCGGCACCGGCGCGCGGACGACCCGATTGCTTGTCCAGCCACGCGTCGATCTCGGGCTGGCGGAACTTCCAGAGGCGGCCGACCTTGAGCGCGGGCAGATTGTTGCGGTCGATCAACTTGTAGACGGTGTCGCGCTTGACACCGAGAAACACGGCCAATTCGTCAACTGAGAGTAATCGTTCGCTCATGTTGTCTCGCCACGGCTCATCCAGATTGCTCCAAAGCTCGATTCTGGTGCAGTTTAGCCTCTCTGGGCCCAGTGTATTGGACAATGCACCGGCTTTCCTTCCTGGCGTCTTGCGGTCTGCAAATCCGATCCTGCGCCCGGCGCACCCGTCTATCGATTTCATTCAGAGTGGTTCGATCTGCTCCAATTCGGTGATGGACAACTGAGATAGTGGCCGGGAGGTCTCGGGAACCCCCGGAGCAAGTGCCCTGTCCAGCGGAATCAAGCTCTAGCCGTGGCCGGTCCATTCCACGGCGACATACCGCTCTCCCGTTCGGCTCTGTAGCCCCTTCGCCTCATGCTCAGCGTCTTCGCGAAAGCGCCAACCAGTCTTCAAGTCGGCATTGCGATAGAACGTGTTTCCCTCGGTGTCGACGACAACCCAGCACTCCTCGTCGCCGCTGGCGAGCACGATGGTCTTGGCGGCCCGGGCTTCGTCGAAGTCTTCCTCGCTGTCGTACTCGCATAGGGCATCGCCGGAGAACACCATGTACTTCCCGTCGCCCCGCCAGTACGCGGCGAGCCAGATACCGCCACCGCTGTCCCACGCCTCCCCGCTGAACACTTCGGCAAGGGCTTTGGCTTGTTGCTCGTTCATGCAGATCTCCACCTTCATCATGCCATTGTACTTCGACGGAGACGTCGCCGAGGAATTGCCTAACGGCTGCTTGGCTAGGCACTTCGGCGCACCCTTCACGCCTTCAACGATCTCTCCACCCACGCCTCGCTCAACTTCGCCACCGCCGTTGACCACCACGGGTTGATGTGCCACCGCCCCGGGCGGATCTCCTCGATGCGCCCGGCCTTGCGGAGTTCGAGGAGGTGGGAGAACAGGTTGATCTCGATGATCATCTCGGTGCGCTCGCGCATGAACCCAGCAAGGCGGCGGTTCAAGCGCAGGATGGTGCGGGTGCGGATGCCGGGGCGGTGGAAGATCTGGAAGAGCACCATGTCCTCCATCAGGTCGCGCTCCCAGTCGCCCGACTCGGTTTGCCACTCCGAGCGATCGATCATCTCGCCGCGGTACATGTCGGCCAGCGGGATGCCGCGGAGGGCGCCGCCGCAGTATGGGATGTGGAACGCCAGGTCGATCGGATTCTTCATGCGGAACCGGGGCGCGTAGGCGAACGTGGCGCGGAGATTCTCGTGCGTGTCGAGCCAACGCATCAACTCCAAGTACGACGGGTGGTCCTTCGCCGGGAGCGGCTTGCGGGTCGGCGGAATACTGGGGCGCAGGCGTTCCTTCGGAGGCTTCAACTTGAGCTTCACGTAGGGCAGTTCCACGCGGCCGTACTGCTTCTGCATCACGCTGCGGCCCACCGCCTCACAGCCGCGCTCGTACCACGCACGGAGATACTCCGACAGTTCGACGGCCTGGTCGTACGCCTTGCGCGAGTGCTGCGAGTCGCGCTTGACGAGGTTGAGCAGCATGCACGCCGTCTCCCACTTCACACGCGATGGCTCGGTCAACAGGATCTTTGCGTCTTGGACGAAGCTCACTGACCACCCCCGTTGCCGTTGAACGTCGGCCACTGCGGCAGCAGCTTCTCCTCGACGATGACGCGGCCGGCGTGGGTCAGCATCCAGCCTCCGCCGCGCTCATTGCCAAGCGAGGTCACGAGCATGGGCTGCGCGGACATCATGCTCGCGAGCTGCGCCTTGGCGGTCAGAAGCAACGCATCGGGATCAAGCGTCTTGACCAACGCCTTGAGCGGCTTGAGCCACCAGTTGAGATGGACGTCCGAGACGCGGTAGACGTTGTCGGCGCTGGCACGCACGAGGATCAGGTCGTGGATGAGATCGAGTTCCCAGTTGGTGGTGATCGGCGCCCACGGGCGGTCGATGAGCCCCGCTTCGTACGCCGGCGCGAGGTCGCGCAGACGCGTCACCGTGCCGTCGCCGTGCTTGAAGACGAAGTCCTCGGGACCGCTGGGCGGCAGGATGGCATCCGCCGGGTTCTCAGCCATCCACGCAGCGACCTCGGCGTCCACGCGCTGCGGCGGCTCTATCGGACGCGTCGGCTCGCCGACTTCGACACCAACCGGGTCGGGCTTACCGAGCTTTTCAAGGCGAGCCTGATGGCGGAGCGTGATCTGCGTGCGGCCGTAGCTCTGGCGGCAGTGGTTCGCCGCGTTCCACAGCCCGGACACCAGCTTCGCGCCCCACGGCACCATCTCGGGATTCTCATGGACCAGCTGCTGGATGTGCATGACCACCTCCTGCACCTGCTCTTCGAGCTTGACGACCGTGCGGACCAACTCCTGCGAGGTCGGCTTCACCTCCACGGAGATGTTGTACGTGCAACGCTCGCTGGGGTCGGTCACGGCCACCAGCGTGTCCCACTGCTCGCTGAACCAGCGGTTGTACACCTCGACGAATTGCTTGAGCGAGCCGCGGTGCTTGGGATGACGCTCGTAGAGGTCGATCAGGCTGCGGGAGGCGAGCTTGGTGAGGGTGAGGGCCTGGGTGAGTTCCGAGATGGCCACGTTCTGACGACGACGGTCTTCGATCTTCATGCGATTCTCCCAGTTTGACGGGTTCTTTGGCCACAGGCCTTGACAAGCAGCCGTATTAGCCGTCTAATTACCCCTCGACGGATAAGGCCGTCAAGAGCGCGGCGCGGAATTCCGCGCGAGATTCTGAAACAAAGTGATCAGCTTGCAAAAACGCAATCTGATCCACAGCGGAGAGCACCCGATGTCGAGCAAACAGCAGCCGAGGCCCATCACTGGAGCCGCCGTGCGGGCGTACCGAAAGCTCCTCGCCATGAACCAGGCCGATTTCGCCGCGGCGGTCGGCGTGAGCCAGGGTTTGATCAGTCAGTGGGAGGGTGGCTCGGTCGCAGTGGGTTCAGACTCCCAGCGTCGCATGTGGGACGCCTTTGCAAAGCACCCCCAGCACCCGCTCGGGAAGTTCATGGACAAGTTCGCCGCGGAGTCCCGCGGCCGCACCCCATTGGCTTCAAACCCCAAGGGCCGCTCGCTCTCGCTGCTGGTGTACCGCTGGCGAGAGGACTTCTCCTTCGACGCCGACCCCAACCAGTGCGAGGTGGTGGGCATGGTGACGCTCAACCTCGATGCCGTGGCCGAGGCCATCGCGCTGGAGATGCCCGCCGCACGGGACAAGCGGGGCGACATCGTGGCGTTCGTGCGTGATGGCGACTCGGCACCGGAGGAGCCAGGTCAGTGGCTCGTGCAGCAGCGCCGAGGCGGCGGCGCCGGCCAGGTCCTCGTTATTGAAGTGAAACGCGGCGGGCCGTCCCCGCCGCGCTCGAAGGTCATTCTGCCCAGCGGCGCAACCTACGACCCATCGGCGGTCGAGGCTGCGTTTCGGGCAGTCTTTGAAGGGAGGTACCTCTGATCATGCCGCGCGCCGACGCAGACGCTGCGGCGGAACGACGAACCAGAGTCGGCGTTCCGCGCTCGCCAGCGGATGGGCCTCGGCTACGGCTTTGTATACCGAGGTGCAGTCGAGGCCCATCGCTTCCGAGGCCTTGGCGGCCGATCCGCTGGCCCAGAGGGGGATGCGGGCGACCATCTCGACCTTCATCGTCGCCAGATCAACGGTCATGCTCTCGATGAACGTCGCCAGCAGTTCGCGCAGATGCGCGGCGGGCAGTTCTCGCAACGCCTCCGCCTGTTCGACTTGGACATCGATGACGGCATCGACGAACTTCTCGACGTCGGAATCAGACAGCGCGGCCGGCGTCGCCATCGCTCTCAGACGCTGCGCCGCCTCGCGGCGCGCGGCTTTCAGTTCGGCGAGCTTGGCGCGGACGGCCGACTCATCCTCCCCATCGAACTCGTCGAGGGCGACGGCGATGCGGCGGTCGAGGCGACGGACCTCGGCAGCCAGCGCCTCTCGATCCTGACCGTCGCCGGCGCGGCGGCGGACGGCGGCCTTGTACTCGGCCGCGATCTCGTCTCGCAGCCCGGGCATCGAAAGGATGAGGCATTTCGCCAGGTAGAGCGCGGTCGCTTCCAGCGGCTCGGCCGGGACCATGCGGCGAGCAACCTTGTCGCTGGTCGGATTGCTCAAGGACTTGCTGACGGCGTAGTAGCGAGCCTCGCCATGGCGACCCTTGCGGCGTCCGGTCATGGACTGGCCGTCGACGGTCTTCAAGATCCCCTTGAGGAGGAAGTCGGACCCATGATGCTTGTCGCGCGCGGTGCTCTCTCGCCCGTTCTTGAGGTCATCAAGGATGCGTTGATGATGCTCAGTAGCGAGCAGTCGCAGGTCCGCAGGCAAGAGCTCCGCCAAGTCGGGATACTCGACGACGATCCATTCCGATGAGGGGCGCATTGTCTGCGCGGGACGGCCGCTCGCGGTTCGGCGGGCCTTGGGCGCCTCAGAGGGCTGGTCCGCCGCGCGGGCGTAGTACAGAGCCATGGTCGAGCGGTTGGCGATGCCGCGGCCCGAATAGGTTGGGTTGTCGATGATGGCCTTGACCGTCGAGAGGCTCCAGCCCTTGCCCGTCGGCGATGGAACGCCTCGATCGTTGAGGTCCTTGGCGATCGTCCAGTAGCCGACCTTGTCGCTGAAGTAGCGTCGGTAGATAGAGCGAGCGACCTCGACCGCGGCGGGCTCGCCAGGGATGAGGCGAACGCGCTCATGCTTCTGCTTGCGGTAATGCGCAGGCGCGCCCGAGGCCTGATTGCGGCCGTAGCGGTCCAAGGCCTCGCCGGTCGTCGGATGCAGTCGGACCTGCGTCCCGTCCGCGTAGTTGGTACGAACGACATGCAGCGGCCGACCGTCTTCAGAGACGTACAACTTGTCGATCGCAAATGGCGAGATCGAGCAATGGGCCTTGCGGCCCGATTCGAGGGCCGACTGCGATCCGCGAGCGACGCCCATAGCGATCGACTTGGCCTGCTGCTTCGCGACGACGGCGTCGAGCGCGTCTTTGACCTCGCCGAAATCTCCCATCGGCGCATGCCCCAGCGCTGAGACGACTTGAATCCCGACGCGCTCCAAGTCGTATCGCAGCTTTGCGCTATGGCCCGCACCGGCGCGGCTGAATCTGCTCGCGTCTTGAACGACGACGATGTCGAAGTCGTTCGCCTCGGTCTTTCTCTTAATTAGACTGGCGATGACGCGGTCAAGATTCTCCGCGATCGATCCAGAAACGCCCTCAAGGCGAACCACATCGACCTCGACCATGCCGTTCTCCGCAGCGAATCGGCGGACCAGACGCAGCTGGTCATCGATGCTCGTATCAGCCTGCCCCTTGGTACTGCAGCGCACGAGCGCGATGTACCTCTTCCCATGAAGTCTTTGGTCTCTCATTTCTCAATCTCCCCGCGACTCTGCAGATTCTTCTGAACGATGTCGGCAACGATGCGCTGCAGAGCCGCTTGAAAATGACGTTCCGCCTCGACCGACATCGGGCGCGCAGTCATCGCGCCCGCCATGAGGCCCTTGGATTTGCGGCATCGCCCAACAGGGGCGGAGGTTGCTGCGGCTTGGGCGGACTCATGGTCGTTAGTCTTAAGTACTGAGTGCATGCGCGGACTCCTTCTTTAATCTTCAAGATTTCTTGTGCGGCGGAATCTGGATCCGCTTCACCGCGTCGAGAGCGGCATCGTCGTAGAGCGAGAAGTACAGATCCGTCACCGTGCTGTCGCGGTGGCCCAGCAGACCGCGGACGTAGCGCTCAGGCGCGCCGCCCTTGGCAAGCTGCGAGCAGAAGAAGTGGCGAAAACTGTGCAGCTTGAACCGCTGGTTCTCGGCCAGCTTCAGCGTCTTGGCCGCCACGCGGAGGCGGTTGAGGCACTTGCTGACATTGAGCGGTTCGATACCTTCGGGATCAAACTGCGACGGCGAGCGGGTGAAGACGCGGTCGGTCTTGCGTGGCAGCCCTTTCAGCACGGGCAGCAACTCGGGATGGATCGGGATGCGGCGGATGCCACCGGTCTTGGTCGTGCCCTGCGAGCCGCCGCGGCGG